>JBILVV010000059.1:0-16656 GCA_044370255.1 Pirellula sp. | reverse complement strand
AGGCGACTTACAGAGGCGACTTACCGTCCGTTTCACGAATCACTTCATCCTCACAACTTCATGTCGAACCGAAAACCGATTCAATGCATCGCCTTCTTGGGCATGGGTCTGATGGGGACTCGGATGTCGATCAATTTGATTCGAGCAGGGTTCCAAGTCTATTGCTATAATCGTACTCGATCGCGAACCGAACCGGTGGTTGCACAGGGAGGCACGGCTTTTTCAAAACCCTGCGATGCGGCCCGCGCTGCCGATGCGATCATCTCGTGTGTCACCGATGGACCCGATGTCGAAGCAGTGCTATTCGGCCCCGATGGTGCATCGAGTGCGGCTAGGAAGGATGCGCTGGTGATCGACATGAGCACCATCGCGCCGCAAACCTCGATCTCGATCGGGGAGCGACTCTCAGCGATGGGCATCCGTTTTATTGAGGCGCCGGTGACTGGGGGGACAGTCGGGGCTGAGAAGGGAACGCTTAGCATCCTAGTCGGAGGGGATGCAGAAGATCTCGCCGATGCGATGAGAGCCCTCGAAGCGATGGGTCGCAATATTACCCACTGCGGTCCGTGGGGATGCGGCCAGGGGGTCAAGCTATGCAACCAGATCATGGGGGCGATGAATATTCTCGGTGTTTGCGAAGCGATGGCGCTGGCGAAAGGATTGGGAATCGATCCCTCTCTGTTGAGCTTGGCATTGCAAGGAGGTGCGGCCACGAGTTGGGCCCTTCAGAATCTCGCACCCAAAATCAGCGCTCGCGATTGGAGTCCCGGCTTCATGATCGACACGCAACAAAAAGACATGCGATTGGTAGCCGAGGCGGCCGAGGGTGCACAGGTCGCTTTACCCGGATCGGCACTCGTAACCCAATTGTGGCGATCGGCTCAGGCGCACGGTGATGGCGCCGACGGTATTCACGCGCTCTACAAGGTCTTAGAAAGAATGAACCATGTCGATGGCGGATGATGCGGCTCGATCGGATACGCACGACAATCTTTCGGAGCGACAAAGCCCTTCGTTCCAGGGTTTGCGAGTCGCCGCGCTCGAGAGTCGGCGACGAGATGAGTTCGCGCGCTTGATCGAACGCTTTGGCGGCGTTCCGTTCGTCAGCCCTTCGATGCGCGAGGTGCCGCTCGATCGCAACAAGGAAGCGGTCGACTTCGCGTACCGTATCATGACCGGCGAAATCGGTATCGTGATCTTCTTGACCGGAGTCGGGTTCCGTCATTTTCTCGCAACTGTCGAAAAACATGTCGACAAACAACGATTGATCGATGCCATGTCGGATATCGTCACCATCGCACGTGGCCCCAAACCGGTCGCAGCCATGCGCGAGGTTGGGATGCAACCAACCCATCGCGCCCCCGAGCCAAACACCTGGCGCGAAGTGTTGCAACTGGTCGACCAAAGCGTCCCAGTCGCGAACATCAATGTCGGTTTGCAAGAGTACGGCGTCACCAACCACTCGCTGATCGCAGGGCTTGAGGCGCGAGGTGCGCGCGTTGTCAATGTCCGGGTCTATCAATGGGAATTCCCCGAAGATACCAAGCCGTTGGAGGAGAATATCCGTGCTATTTGCCAAAGCGAGCGCGATTGCCTTCTCCTGACCAGCGCGCATCAAGCGGTGAATTTGATGCGGATGGCGTCGGATCTGAACTGCGAAAAGGAACTCCGCTCGGCGCTGGACCGAATGGTCGTCGCATCGATCGGACCCACCACTTCCGAGATGCTCCAGCATCTGAATCTGCCGGTCGATATCGAAGCGACACCGAATAAGATGGGGCATCTCGTACAAGCCGCAGCGGATAAGTGCCATCGCATCTTGAAGGCCAAACGATTCGCTCACACAGACGCGACACCCAGGAAGCTTGATCGCATGGGTGCCGCCCTTGCATCGAGTCCTTTTTTGCAAGCTTGTTATCGCCAGCCAACCAGCGTCACGCCGGTTTGGTTGATGCGGCAGGCTGGTCGGTACATGGCCGAGTATCGCGCGGTGCGAGACAAGGTTGGTTTTTTGGAACTGGTAAAAAACCCAACCCTTTGCGCTGAAGTAATGGTTACTGCGGTTGAGAAACTCGGCGTCGATGCCGCGATCATCTTTTCGGATCTATTGCCCATACTCGAGCCGATGGGCTTTCATTTGGAGTTTACACAAGGAGACGGCCCGGTCATTCACAATCCGATTCGATCCGCTACGGAGGTGGATCGCGTTCATCCGTTGACGACGATCGACTCGCTCGAGTTCGTGACCGAGACGGTTCGCCAAACAAGGGCCGCTTTGCCCCCGCATATTCCGGTAATCGGGTTCTCTGGTTCGCCATTCACACTCGCCAGCTACATGATCGAGGGAGGATCCTCTCGCAATTATGTCCATACGAAATCGTTGATGTATAACGATCCCGCTGCATGGCGAGTTCTCATGGAGAAGTTAGTCGATTCGATCGCGATGTATTTGAACTCGCAGATCGTGGCAGGGGCCCAGGTCGTGCAGTTGTTCGATTCATGGGCGGGATGTTTGTCGCCCAATGATTACCGAATCCACATTTTGCCCCATATGCATCGATTGCTCGAATCGATCGTCCCCAATGTTCCCGTGATCAATTTCGCGACGGGTAATCCGATGCTGGTTGCATCTCTTCGAGGTGATGCCAGGACCGTGGTAGGACTCGATTGGCGAGTGCCGCTCGATGTCGGCTGGGATATGGCGGGTTCGGATCGAGCCGTTCAGGGAAATCTCGACCCAACCGTGCTGTTCTCCAACATCACGACCATTCGCGAACATGTCCAATACGTTTTGTCCCAGGCGGCAGGACGAGTGGGTCACATCTTCAATCTCGGGCATGGAATCCTGCCTGGAACCCCAGTAGAGAATGTGATCGCTCTGGTGGACATGGTGCATGAGATAAGCGATCGACGCTAAAATTGCTTTCAACAAGGAGTGTATTTTCAAGATTTCGCGCCTTGAAGTGAATATTTTCGTGCCGTGTTGATTCTCCCCCAATTGATTACCAAAGAGTGAGGTTTGTCCCTGATGGGATCGGATGCATCGGCTGTGTTGCTCGAAGGGGTGACCAAGAAGTTTGGCGCTCAAAAAGCGGTGAATTCCTTGGATTTGCAGATACCCCATGGAAGTATCCAAGGGATCATCGGCCCCAATGGCTCAGGCAAGACCACGACGATTCGCATGCTGCTGCGGATTTTTAAACCCGACGCGGGTGTGGTTCATGTCTTGGGCCGTACCTCTGGAGATGCCGCAGATGATCGGGTGGGTTACCTGCCCGAGGAGCGAGGTCTGTATCTGCGAATGAAGGTTCGCGATGTGCTTCGCTTCTTCGCGCAACTCAAGGGCAACAGCAGACCGGACAAAGCCATCGACCGTTGGCTCGAACGTCTCGGTGCCACCGACTGGTCGCATAAAAAACTGGAGCAACTCTCCAAAGGGATGGCTCAGAAGATCCAATTTATCGCTGCGGTCGTATCGCAACCGGAACTGGTGATTCTCGATGAACCTTTCAGCGGTCTCGATCCGGTCAATCTCGATCTGCTTCGCCAAGCGGTACTCGATCTGCGAAAAGAAGGGACAACAGTCCTATTGAGTACGCACGACATGGACGTTGCTGAACGGATGTGCGATCGGATCTTCATGATCTACAAAGGGAATAAAGTACTTGACGGCACGATGGAAGAGATTCAATCGCAGTATGGCGAGCCTGTGCTGAGGGTTCGTTTGGCGGGCAATATTGTTCCGGATGTTTCTCGCCTTCCCGATATTGAATCGTGGGTCGATTGCTCGCCGTATACGGAACTCCGGATGAAATCCTTGGGAGCGCGGTCGAGCATACTTCGCGCCTTGATGGAACAAGGAGATGTGGAACACTTTGAAACGGCCAGGCCGCGGCTTCACGACATTTTCGTTCGGATCGCCAAACCGTCTCCTGAACCGACCTCGAATGAACAAGGAGCCGATCGCTCATGAGCAAGATATGGGTCATTGCACGCAGGGAATTCATGGCGATGGTCGGAACGCGCGCCTTTCTGGCAACGCTCCTCATCATGCCAGTGATGCTCTTTGGCAGCCTGATTATCATGCCTACGCTCAATAAGATATCCGGAGGACGAGAACGCATCATTCGCGTCGTCGATGGAACGGGACGCGTGGGTCCGCAATTGGTGACGATGGCAGAAGAACGAAATAAGCTTCTCAAGGAAAGCCAGTCGGAGTCTAGCCAGAAAGATGCCAAGCAGTCAGCGCGTGAGATGACAGGCATGACTACGGATCCGTACCGTTTGGAACTGCAGGAAAGCAAGAGCTTGGATGATACGGCGCGATTGGGATGGAGCGATGAGATTCGTACTGGTTCGCTGTACGCATTCGTGGAAATTCCAGAATCACTATTCGATCCAGCCAGCACCGACACTGTGCGATTCGTCAGCCAGGATGCCGTGCTATCCGAGGCGAGGCAGTGGATGCAAGCCATCGTCGATTCAATCGTGCGCCAGGAGCGATTCAAGGTACTAGGTCTCGAGTCGGAGAAGGTTCAACTCGCGAATCGGCCCGTTTCGTTTGCTCCAACCTCTCCCTACGAACGAACGACCGCAGGCGAAGGAGGCGAAGCATCCGTCAAGGCAAAAGAGGAAGGCTTCGATCTTGCGACGTTCTTTGCGCCGTTCGGAATGATGATGCTGATGTTCATGGTGATTTTTCTGGCCGCTCAGCCGATGCTCGAAAGCGCGATGGAGGAAAAATCGCAACGGATCTCAGAAGTCTTGCTCGGTTCGGTTTCGCCGACCCAATTGCTGACCGGGAAATTGATCGGCAATGTCGCGGCATCGCTGCTGGTTTTTGCCCTCTACGCAGCAGGTGCCTATGCTTTTCTCGTGCAGCGCAACATGCAGCACCTCGTGCCGATGTCGCTGGTCCCCTGGTTTTTGGTGTTCCAGATTTTGGGTGTGCTGTTTTTCAGTTCGATCTTCATCATGATCGGCGCGTCGGTGCGCGATTTGAAAGAAGCTCAAAGCTTGCTGCTGCCGGTCTGGCTGTTCATGATGTTGCCGATGATGGTCTGGTTCATTGCCGTTCGCGATCCGCTCGGACCGGTCGCCATAACGCTCGCGATGTTCCCACCGAGCGCACCGATGATGAACGTTCTCAGGTTGGGAACGGGGGTTACCATTCCGATCTGGCAACCCATCCTGGGTGCGATACTGTTAGCTGTTGCGACCGCGATGGTGATCTGGGTCGCGGGTCGGATTTACAAGATGAGTATGCTCAGGTCGGACTCGGTAAAGACCTTGGGGCAATTGCTTGCGAGGATCATGTCGGTTTCGACGCAAGGCTACACCAAGTAGTGAATCGAAAATCAGCCCTTCGAATTCCCGATCACTTACCGGACCTTGGCATCGAATCGAACGATGCCACCCTCACCCGGTTTGATTGGGTTGTCGAATTCCCATCGCAGGACTTTGGAGCCTGCTTCATTGGGAATTGCGGAGAACGAGGCGGGCATGCTCGCCTGCTGCGAAGCATCGACATATTCCAAGCGAGGTGCGAGAGAATCGCTGAGCACCAGATTCTTCAGCGGCGAGTCTCCGACGTTGTCGAATCGAATGGTGAAGGAGATCACATCGCCAGGGCTGGCGATCTGCTCCGATGCGACTTTGCATAATCGGATGCGGGCTCCCTTGAACTCGTAGGTCAGCGTTTCCTGAGGTTGCTTCAAGTCGGTTTCGACCACTGCTTCCTGGCCGTCGACCAGAACCTTGAGTTCATCGACGTTGGACCAAGCGCGGGCAGCAGCGGCGGCAAGTGCCAGTTTGGCGGGATCGGTGCCGAGGAGGTCACCCAAGCGAATAATGTCGAGATCCTCAAACGGCTTGAAGGCATCGCTTACAACCCCCATCGGAATAATCATCTCCGATGGCAGAGGACGTTGCCGATCTCGGAACGCTTCGACGATTCGCACAGCGTCCTTCGCAATCGGTGCAACCGGCTTCATGATGCTGACCGGTGGCAATTGCTCTCGCACGATCCCAGGGCCATCGGGCTGAAGGGATGCCTGCGGACGCAAGGCAAGTTCAGCGGTTTGCGGACCAGTCCGTTTGCGAACGCTCGCAAAGCGAGGTGCGTAGATTGCAACCCGGCAGCCGCTCTGAGCAAATGTTTGGCCGTTAGCGGTTGTGTACTGGATCACTGTGTCTTCGGGGTCGAGACCGGATTGAGTCATGTCTTCACGGATCCGGACGAGAGGCTCGCGATCACCGCCATCGAAGATGTACTCTTGCGGATCCACGCATCGAACATCGGGTTCACATTCCGGTCCGCATGGGACTTCGCAGTCGGCAGGTGCACACGATCCATTGAGCTGTGGATAGATCGAACGGTAGCGAAGTCCGTGTCCTCCGATTCGCGGAGTGCAAGTAGCGCATTCACCCTGCGCGGCGCCTGCACTGACTCCGGGCATCATGGCGCGGCGATGACTTGCCAACTGATAAGGGGAACCGACGACGGGTGCTGTGGGATCGAGAGTTTGGGGTGGCGTTCCGATCGGTTCGCGCGGAACGGAGAAGCTCTCCGGTTCGCGGACTTGTTGAGCCGCGGGTTGCCTGTAGCCCGCCGGGGCAAGACCGCTGCCTGCTTGCACACTAGCATCCTGTCCAGGCCCATGGATCACTTCTGTTTTTACAGTTTGCGAGCGGGCGATCGGAGTCTGTGACGCGCTCATTCGGCGCTGGGCGAGTGCATCATCGCTGAACAGGCCGCCCGACAACATCGGAACTTGAGTCGCGCATCCGGAAATAGAAGATGCCAGCGTCAAGCCTGCGATCGCGAGGTAACTTCGGTGCAACTGTTTGTTCATAACCGCTAACTTTCAACGTCGATCGGAAAGAGAGCCTGACTGAGCGGTGATTGGCCAACGACCTTCATCGATCAATTGCTGTTTCGTGGGTACGGCTTTCAGGAGAGTCCAGGGTGGGCATCCGTAGAGAAACTCGGCCCAATCTTGGCCTTCGGTGATGTTGGGAACTCGAGAACCCATCCGCAGGATAGCAACGGGGCGACCGAGGGAGTCTGCGGTGCGCAGGGCGTTTTGGTCGGGCCGTACATCCAGCACGCGTTGAGGTAACTTCGACGTGTCGACCGGTTCGGCGATTTCGTTATCTTCGACGTAGACAACGCGAACCACCAATTCCCCTTTGGCGGCATCAGCGAGGTCTTGCTCGTCGATCTCGATTGGAATGGGGAATCGGTGTTCTCGCTCTGCTGGCGGGCAGGTGCGATCGATCACTTCGATGGTTGGGAACAATTCTAATTCCTCATCACCTGGAATCCCGGTCAGACGCACACGATAGACGGGGCCTACGAGTACGGCGACACGGGCAGGGGATGGGATGTCGGGTGCGAACTGTCCACCCTCGGCAAAGTTAACTTGGACACCCTTGGGGGCCTTGATCTCAATGGCTTGCCAAACGCCACGCAGTTGAGGTTTGTGTTGGAGTTGAACGGATCCGATTACTCCGGGAGGCATGTCATCGCTGAGGAGAGCTTTCGAGGTGTTGGGCAGTGTCGTGCGGGGAGACTGACCATGGGCAATAGGATTGATCAAGGCCGCTGCAATGCAGATCGCGATGACCGCGAGCCAGCCGAGGAGCAGAGCAGGAAATGAGACTCGCTGGAGCATTTCGATTACCGATGATTCGCGATAACAAAAAAGTCCCAGCGGTACCGGGACTAGCTTCATGCCTGAGGGTGGCGCGTCAGGTTCGACGCGTCACACAGTTCGTCGTCGCTGTCGATTCCGTGTGGAATCGAACTTCCTTATCGAACTTGGCCAGGTGGACAGTACTCGCCGCCAGGACCACCAGCTGCACCCGGCACGGGACCCTGCGGGCCACCGTACTGATTCGGGGGAACGACTCGGCTCGCATGGTAAAAGCCAGGTCGTCCTGCAGGATATCCTGGATGGATGTTCTGCTCGTGAATGCGAACCCGGCTTGGTGGCTGAGGATAGCTCAAACCCGGAGTGTGCTTCACGTTGATCTTCATCTTCTCAACAGGATCCGGAATGTTCATGTGAGTCTTATTATGCATCACATGCTTCTGCAAACCTGCTGGGTGTCCGAATGGAATGTGTGGAGGGCCAGGCAGTCCGATCGGAGTTCCACTATAGGTCATACCGTACTGCGGTGCGGTGACGCCTGCGACCATGTTCGGGGGAACGGTGGCTGGATCGATCGGGCGACCATCGGGACCACAGAATCCGCCGTTGCCATCCATGAAGATGCCGCCAGGGCCACCTTGGTTGTAACCACCGTTCGCATATGCAGAACCGGTCAACTCAATGTCTTTGTTACCCAAGCGAATGATCGCAAGGATCGAGCCGCGACGGTCAGCCTCGATGATCGGGTCCAATCCTGGCTCCAATCGAGTGCTTACCAAAGTATCGATTCCCGAAATGACTTCCCCTTGGAACTCGGGATCGGGCAGATAGATCACCTTGGTGACGAAGTTGCCCGACAATGCTTGATCCAAGTCCTCTTCCGTGAACTGGATCGAGATCGCATTGTGCGCCAAGTAGGCCGCAGTGCGAGGGTTAGCCAACCCGACTTCCACGGTAGGATAAAGCTCAACCCCTTCGCGTCCTGCGATGTCGGTCAGCTTCAACCGATAAATGCCCCCTTGGGCAAACTCTAGCCGTCCAGGAACAATCAAGCACTCACTGGTGAAGGATCCATCACCAACGACATCGTACGCAATCTTCATCGCTTGTGGCTGATTGAAGAGAATTTGCGTGGTAGGGGTAGGAGCACCATAGTTTGGAACGGGAATGGTTTCCGGTGCCAAAACGCCTGGTCCAGGGCCGCCAACCATCGGACCTGGTTCCGCCAGCCGTGCGGCAGGCGGCATGTTATATCGTCGTGAGGGTTCGCCACCGAGGACTGGTGCAGCCAAACCCAAAGCGGCCATCACGCCCAAATAAGTCAACTTTTTCATGCGATTCCCCTTGGAATGTACTGGGTCTAGCCAACCTTGCTGTCAGGCAACTGCGACCGGCTCTTTCCACCTGGACGTATCCATGCCGCGATCTCTACAATCCCGGGCGTCCTTGAATCTATGTTCGGCACGTTGCATTTGGTTTCTTTGACAAAACCCGCATAACTCCACCATGCGATGCCTTAAAGAGTTTGATAGCAATTGGATCATGGCAACGCGAAACCGCTCGGAACACAGAGGATTGCATCGATTATCGGTAAGGAAACCAGCGATATCCTCGCAATGCCACGACCTGAAGTCCTCGGTCTTTCGCATTGCTATCACGTTGCTGATATCGTTAAGTGGACAACTAACGCTCCATGCACAGCTACCCGACAGAACTAGGATTGCAAGCAAACGACAGGAGACGGGAAGTGGTGATATTACGGTCGTTACAACCGACCCGAATCTTTTAGTTCTGGCAGCGATACGCCAGGCTGTTTGGGGGCCTCCGATCGCATGCAAGGTGCAACAAAGCACTAAGGCCTTCGGACAACAATGCATCGCAGTCGGTGACTTCAAGAGTGTAGGCCAGGGAACGGGTCAGTTTCGATACAGTGTTCGAGTCACAGTTGGCGAGACTGCCTTTGATCTATTGCAGGTTTCTGATGGGGAGTTGATGTGGACGCAGGGGGGCAAGGATGAGCCGCCGCGCAAAGTGAATCTGCGTCAGGTCCGCGAAAGCGTCTCTTATGCCATGAAAGTTTCCGATCCTCGCCCCGAAGTCAACCTAGTCTTGGCAGTAGGTGGCCAGTCGGACTTGTTACGAGCTCTTTATCATCGCTACAACTGGTACAAGGCTGTCGGAGGAAAACTGTCTGGGGTTGATGTATGGCAATTGGTCGGCCGCATACGTACCGTTCCTCCGAATATTGTCGGTGTTGCACCGATCGATGACGAGAACAGCATCATGGGTGATGCGACAACAAACCTTCCAACCGAGGTTCGGTTGACCCTGAGCCGCTCCGCAAATCTTCCCTATTTTCCGTACATGATCGAGTACTTTCATCGTAATCCGGAAGCACAGGGGCAAGGCAATAGCTTGGCTGTGGTTACTCGCATTGAGTTTACCGAACCGAAAACAAACGTTTTGTTTAGCGAGCAGGAATTCCAATACCGGGTCAGCGACAGCACCGATCAGATTGAGAACGAGACGAAACGTTATCTTCCGAAATCCCCGATCACCGGTTTAGCCCCTTTCGGTGTCGATTGAATTTGGCTGCGTTTATCTGCCAGCGATACCAGCAACGAGTCGCTCCAGTCGCGTGCCTATTCCGTGGATCTGACGCGGGTACGGCCTACGGCGAAACTAGTAATTTGTGCGTATTGCCGCATCCCTTATTGCTACCCTCCAGCTTATAATGCACGCGTGCTGTGATCTCGGCTGAATCAAGAGCGGGACTACTCTAGGGAGTTGCTGTTTGAAAACAGCCAGAGTTCGCGGCGCGTCGGAACCGTCATTTTCCGACCCTACCGATGCCGTTTCTGGTTTTGTTTTCGACCGCAAAGCTTTCCCAGGCTTGGACTTTGAGCGATAACTATAGCTTCCGCCAACACACTATTGAGCCTTTGCTGTGAACCCAATTTTGTCAAAACTGCTCCAAGAGCTCGCTGAAGACACTGGGATACTTTTTCGGTACCGACTGGTTCTGCTGTGCCTCGTTCTGTTTTCAGTTGGATGCGAACAGCCGGTCGTTGTCCGAGTTTACGATGGGCCAAAAAACGAAACCTACTTTGTGTCTGGTCCTAATGCAGTCGCGGGGACGAGTACGGTTGCAGGATCGCCATCGAGGACCTCCCCCGCAAGTGCAGGTCCACGTCGCATTCTGGGTGCCGTCATACCGACGGAATCTGGTTGCTACTTCTTGAAAGCCACCGACAGCCCAGATCGATTGCAACCACTGGTGTCCGATTTCTACAACATTGTCGCTGAGTTCACGATCGATCCCTCAACCGGTAGGCCTTCCATGAAGCTACCGGCGGGTTGGGTCATGAATCCTCGCAACGATATCGCCATGGCGGAGTTTGTTTCGCCCGCCGCTACTGGTGGCGCTAAATTCACGGTAACGATGCTCGCAATGCCCCAGCCTTCGGAGTGGCAAGACTACTTGCTGAGCAACATCAATCGCTGGCGCGGGCAACTGAAGCTTCCAGACATCACCCCAGATGCCATCAACGATGAACTCGTGTCTGTCACTCGAACCTCGAATCTCCTTCCCGGCTACATCTTCGATGCGATCGGCGACGGAGCAGGTGGAATGAGCCCTGTCGCTTCAGTCAGTGGGCCATCAACGGCCGCCTCTCCGGAATCAAACGATCCGAAAAAGCCCCAGCTCAAATACGTTCTGCCAGAAGGTTGGCAGGCGACGCCGGGAACTCCTTTTCGCCTAGCAACTTTTGCGATCTCGTCTTCAGAGGGAGATGGAGAGGTCACCGTCAGCATGGCAGTCGACAACCCCATCGAGAACACAAAGATGTGGATCCAGCAGATCTCGCGAGAAAGCGATCCTGAGAAAATCCAAGCGATGGCTGAATCCACGATCGCCCAAGCTGAAAAAATCGCCGCTACCTTTGGCGAAGGAGTCCTGTACTCCATTCGCGATTCAGAACAAGTCGATGCGCCGATGTTGTTTGTCGCATCCATTCCGAGCGATCGCGATGGACTTCATGTTTTCGTGAAGCTTCGGGGCAATGCAAAGGTCGCACAGGCCCAGCGCGAGAAACTCCTTCAATTCATTCAATCCATTCAACTCCAATAGATTTATATGGCCACCGCCTCATCCCACAAACAATCGATGTCGTATACCAATTCGATGTCGGATCAGAGTATCGTCAACCTGCTATGGCAGTGCTTGAAAATCGCTGGCTCCCTCAAGATCACGGTTGTGATGTTTGCCCTAGGGGTCGCGATCCTCTTTTTGGGGACTCTCGCGCAGGATGAAGCGACGATTGTCGATGTCAAGAAAGAATACTTCAACAGTTGGATTGCTATTGTTCCGTTCGACGTTTTTGTACCGCAAACAATATTTCCCCACAAAGATCCCGTTCCTTTTGCATTGGCAATTCCTGGCGGCGCCACGGTCGGTTGGATCCTGTTGTTCAATTTGATCGCTGCGAAAGTGACACGTTTTCCGATGGTTGCCAAGGGACGGAAGTTCGTGGCTGGTTTGATATTGACCATCATCGGTTTTGCGTTGGTCGGATTGATCGTTGTCGGCGCTCACCTCGGAGATGGTTTGCAAGGAGAACCGCCATTCAGCTACGACGCGATCTGGTATGGATGTATTGCGACCCTGTGGGGATCGATTCTGGGTTTGGGTGCCTGGAACGTATGGGCTGCACCGAAGCATACGATTCTCAGGGCCGTTCTTTGGACTTTGTTTGCGATCTTTCTGCTTGTTGGATTTTTCTTAGCGTTTACCGGCAACACTTATCGCATCCCGGATCCGGGACTGCGCATCGTTTGGCAGTTGGCCAAGAGCGCTCTGGTCAGTGGCGTTCTCCTCGCTGGCTTGATTCTTCTGTTCGGCCACCGCGGTGGGAATGTTTTGATCCACCTTGGGATCGCGTTGATCATGGTTGGGCAATTCGTATTCGGCGACCAACAACGGGAAGAACGAATCACTTTGTTCGAGGGGCAAAGAACATCCGCCGCAGTTCAAATCGACATCGTTGAATTAGCAGTCATCGACACAAGCCTTCCAGACAAGAATCGCACCTTCGCGTTCGACAACCCTCTCCTGGAGGCATCGCTTCGCAAAGGGACGTTTCTGAGCGACAAGTCGTTGCCATTTGAGATACGAGTGGATCGTTACATGGTCAATTCGAATTTCGTGTCCCGACGCTCCGATCCAAAACTTCGCGAAGAAGCCTCGGACTTGATCGGCCTACCACCCGAGGTTGCGTTGGTCGAGAAGGAGAAGAGTGGCGGCGCGAAGAGCGACATGAACATTGCGTCCGCGTACCTTTCGATTCGCGAAAAGAAATCCTCCAAAGAGCTCGGCCGTTTTGCAGTGACGCAGTTCCTGAACGATCCGCTCATTCGCCCAACCCCCATCTTGAACAAAATCGATTCCGACGGAAGAAGTTTCGAACTTGCGTTGCGTTTTCGACGCAACCTGAAACCCTTCTCGGTGGAACTCCAAAACGTGGTACTCGAACAGTACACAGGGACGGCGATTCCAAAGGATTATTCGTCCTATGTCCGAATCATGGACCAAGACGGTTCGACCCTGCAAGAAGGCCGCATATGGATGAACAGTCCGATGCGATTTCGCGGCGAAACGTTCTATCAATCGAGTTACTCGAGCGCCGAGAGTTCTCCGTTTGGAGTCGAGCAAAGCAGCCTGCAAGTGGTCACCAACGCAGGTTGGCTTATCCCCTATGTCTCATGCGTTTTGGTAGGCCTGGGGATGCTCGCTCATTTCGGTATCACCCTTACCCGATTTGCATCGCGCTATGATCGCAAGGCCTTCAAAATGCCGATGCGCAAGCCGCTGATGTTCCTCTCGATGCTGATACCCATTGTCCTTATCGGTGGGTTGGTTTTCTCTCGCGCCCGAACGCCCGCATCTACGAACGACAAAGTGGATTGGTATCGCATCGGTACCTTGCCGGTCCAGCATGAAGGGCGCATGAAACCGCTCGCAGGGGTCGGCGCACAAGTTCTGAAAGCCCTTTCCAACAAGCCGCGCGCTCTGTCTAGCGAGGGACACTCTTACGATGGTGGCCAATCGACCGGTAAAGAAGTCTCAGCCGCTCGATGGATGATGAGCGTGATGGCCAACGATGAGTGGGTTCTAAGCGCCCCGCTGATACGCATCGATGCAAAGGAGGTGCTGGACGAACTCAAACTGAAACGTCACAAGAGCCATCGCTATTCAATCGACCAGATCGTCAAAGGGTTCGAAGGGCTGGAAGAAAAGACCAAAAAGATCTTCGATAAGCCGCGAGAAGAATGGACCTTCGGCGAACAGAAATTTATGGACGTGCACATGAAGGTCAACATCTTTTACAGCATTTGGAACAGTTATAATCCTATCGATAAACTATTCGAGAAAGCCGATTCTCCGGAGCGGTTGGAACGGGCTATCGCAGCACTCGAACCTTTCGCGAAATCCGTAGAGTCCAAAAACCCACCAGCAGCTATTCCTCCACGGGAAGTACCCGAGAAACTGGATCCCAAACTGCCACCCCCTCGCTGGCATGCCTATGTCCCCGCCTTCTTTGATATGGTCACCAACTTCGATGCCAAGAAAATCGATAATCCCACGACCGCATTCCGCCAGTTGACGAACCTGATTCGCGAAGGTGGAGGTAAGAGCAAGGAAATCAATCAAGCGGTTGTTTCCTATGAAAAGATGCTTTCGGATCGCTATGGCGCTCTCGCCCGCCTTCCCAAGACCCGGTTCGAAGCCTGGTACGAACATTTCGACCCGATCGGACTCTCCTATATTCTTTATGTCCTCACCGGTTTGACTGCACTGCTCGGGTTCGCTGTGGCTCGCGAGCATTTCCGCCAAGCGGCGTTTTGGATTTGCGTTCTCACACTGACCATTCACACCATCGCCATCGCCAGCCGCATCTATATCTCGGAACGTCCACCGGTTGTCAGCCTCTATTCGGCGGCTGTCTTTATCGGCTGGGCTGTGGTGCTGGCGTGCGTGGTCGCCGAGTTGCTGTTCCCGATCAGCATTTCGCTTGTGATCGCTTCCATCGTAGGGTTCTTGTCCTTGCAGGTCGCCTACGGCCTCGATATCGGAGACTCGATGCCGGTGCTACAAGCAGTACTGGATACCCAGTTTTGGTTGTCGACGCATGTGATCAGCGTAACGCTCGGCTACGCCGCAACGTTCCTGGCAGGGTTCCTGGGTATCTTCATCATCGGAGTTCTTTTCGTTCAACGATGGCTTCGGTCGGAAACGCAGCGACTTTCGGTGAACTTTTTGGTCGATATCCTCTATCGTATTTGCTATGGAATTGTCTGCTTTGGGATCTTCTTTAGTTTCGTCGGAACCGTGCTGGGCGGTCTTTGGGGAGACGATAGCTGGGGCCGGTTCTGGGGTTGGGATCCCAAGGAGAACGGAGCCCTGATGATCGTGCTGTGGAATGCTCTGCTTCTGCACGCTCGTTGGGACAAACTCGTTGGTCCCCTCGGATTTGCGATGCTTGCCGTGGTCGGCAATATCGTCACTGCCTGGTCGTTTTTCGGAACCAACATTCTCGGCATCGGACTTCATGCCTACGGCGGTGAGCCCGGCGATTCGATTCGCAACATGGCGATGTTCGTTGGCAGCCAACTGGCGATCATCCTATTCGGCGGTATCACGTACGCCTTAATGAGGTCTGAACAGAACACCATCGAGAACAAGACTAGGACGGCATAACGGCATAAGCCGTCTGCGAACATCTCAACAAATAGATGCCCCGAAGCAGGGATTGGTTTCCACGCGACTCGCCCGCGTGGAGCCGAGATCGCAACCTGAACGCGAAACACCGGCAAAATATTAGCCGAGATGCGCAAGCATCCGGGTGGAAGTGCGCAGGACGTAGCAACGTTTGCCTCAGTTCAAACCCGAGACACGCAACATGATGTCGCTCGGACTTGCAGACTAGCATTGGACGGCATAAGCTGACGGCATGACAATGATTTCTTGTATCCAGACCGAGATCGTGTCGCAGCACCTGATTGCTCGCGACACATGGCAAGTTCGCGTGCGAGCCCCCGAACTGGCACGTACGACTCGGCCTGGCCAATTCTTCATGGTTCGTTTGGCCGACTGCAATGACCCTCTCATCGGACGCGCGCTAGCGCTTTACGATGTGCATCGCGATGCGCATGGCGAACTGACCGATTTGAGCATGGCCTATGTAGTGAAAGGGAAATTCACCACCGCCTTGGCACGATGCGCAGCAGGTACCAAATTGGATTTATGGGGACCGCTCGGTAACGCGTTCTCCACGGAACCCTGCGAACATCTCGTGATGGTAGCTGGAGGGGTTGGGATCACCCCTATGCTGACCCTGGCCAGCGCAGCGTTGGGCGAGGATAACCGTGGCAGTGATTCTTCGAAGACTCTATTCGCAAAGAAGGTCAGTCTCTGCTATGGCGCTCGCACCGCAAGCTACCTCGCTGGACTCGATTCCTTCACAGCGCGAGGAGTCGAAGTGCACATCGCGACCGAAGATGGTTCGCTGGGTCATCGCGGCCGCGTCACCGATATACTCAACCATTTGCTCGACACTTCCAGCGATGGCGTGCGGGTCGCATGTTGTGGCCCAGAGCCCATGATGGAGGGGGTCAGCAAGATCGCAGCGCAACGTGGTGTAGCATGCGAGGTCTCGCTCGAAACACCGATGGCATGCGGCATCGGGATCTGTTTCACCTGTGTAGCACGTGTACGACAAGAGGATGGCTCATGGGACTATCGACGCACCTGCATGGAAGGTCCCATCTTCCCCGCCGAATCGATCGTTTGGTAAACCAGCGATCGTTTGGTAAACCAGCATAGCGAAGTATTCCGCCATCCGTACAACGGACTTCCCAGTCCGTTGTACTTCCTGAGCTGATGGAAAACTGAGGACATGCATTGTATCGGATCCTGAAATGCAGGACTGCTAGCAAAGAG
>JBILVV010000378.1:0-4907 GCA_044370255.1 Pirellula sp. | reverse complement strand
CGATCGCAATCTCACGGGTGCCCAGCAAACGGCGGAGAAAGCTCGCGAGAACGGTATCCGCGCGGTGTGTTGCCAGACCGATGTGGCGAACCCTGCCGCGATCCGGGAATTGTTTGATATGGTCGATCGCGAGTTTGGACGTGTCGATTTCCTCGGCAATATCGCAGGAGATGGTGTACTCGCACAACCCGAGGAGTTGACGATCGAACAACTGCAACATGTTCTTAATAACCTCGTTATCGGCCGATTTTGCATGTGCCAGGAAGCGGGTAAACGAATGCTGGCTCAAGGCCGCGGTTCGATCATGAACATCGGATCGTTGGCGAGTTCGACGGCGCTCGGTCGAGGCCATATCGCCTACAGCATGGCGATGGGGGCAGTGATTCAAATGACGCGCGAGCTGAGCACCGAATGGAGTTATCGCGGAGTGCGAGTGAATTGCGTAACCCCAGCGCAAGTGGTCAATCCCGGCCTAACTGCACGCATGGAGGCGGATCCGACACTCGAAGGCCGATTTCTAAGAGGCATCCCCGCTGGGAGACTCGGAGTCCCGCAAGACATCATGGGGCTGGCCGTCCTGCTCGCGTCCGACGCATCCGCCTGGATCACGGGAGCGATCATCCCGATGGATGGCGGCAACATGGCCATGAACGCCGGAGGCACACCAGGGCATGAGCAACGCCCTGTCCAAACCTTTCACCAACAGAACCCACCCAAGCCATGAACTTGTCTCATCGCGTTTCTCAGGATGTTGGTCTCCTTCTCTATCGCACGATGCAGATCATCCGCAAGACGGAGGAGGAGTTGGCCCGTTCCCACCAACGAGGCTTGATCCATGGTGCGTGTCATACTTATGTTGGCCAGGAGGCAATCGCAACCGGCGTGTGCGCTCATTTGAACAGCGATGACCCCGTCTTCAGTACCCATCGTGGCCACGGTCATGCACTCGCGAAAGGGATGCCACCACGCGAGTTGATGGCGGAGCTTTTCGGAAGATCGACCGGTTGTTCGCGCGGGAGAGGCGGGAGCATGCACTTGTTCTCCCCCGAGATCGGAATGATGGGGACCAGCGGCATCGTTGGTCCATGTATCCTGCAAGCGTGCGGAGGGGGCTACAGCTCCAAGATTCTCAAGAACGGAAGCGTTGGGGTTGCGTTCTTTGGGGATGGCGCAGTGAACAACGGAGCGTTCCATGAAGGACTGAACATGGCCAGCATCTGGAAGCTGCCGGTGTTGTTCGTGTGCGAGAACAATCAATATGCGACCGAGGTCCCGTTCGCTTATGCAAGCGGTATTCCCGACGTGGGGCGACGCGCAGCAAATTATGGAATGGCAGGCTTCGAAGTCGACGGCAACGATGTGCTCGAAGTTTACCGAGTGGCTGGCGAAGCGATCTCGCGAGCGAGAGCAGGCGGCGGCCCCACCTTGATCGAGTGCAAGACGTATCGCACGCGGGCACATGCGGAGGGGATGGGTGACTTCACGTATCGGACGCGCGAGGAAGTTGCCGCATGGAAAGAGAGGTGCCCTCTATTGCGATTACGCAGCGCGATTCCCGATTCCGCGACCGCTTTCGATGGAATTGATGAGGAAGTCAGCGAGCTCGTGAAACAAGCCCGCGAGTTTGCAGAATCAAGCGCAGAACCAGACGGGTCATCCGCGACGCAGCACGTGTATTCGAAGGATGCTGAGTTGGGTTCAAGCAAAAAGGAGCCACCTAAATCCAGTCGTGTGACAACATTCGTCACCGCGACCCGCGAGGCCCTCGAGCATGCGATGGCCAACGATCCGACGATCTTTGTCATGGGAGAAGGGATCGGTGTTCGTGGAGGTAACTTTACAACTACCCTAGGCCTTTATGAGAAGTATGGTCCCGAGCGATTGTGCGATACGCCGATCTGTGAACGGGGCTTTGTCGGATTGGCTTGCGGAGCTGCAATGACTGGTACCCGACCGGTGATCGACTTTATGTTCATCGACTTCATCCACGATGCGTTCGGCGAGATCGTCAATCAGATCGCCAAGATCCAGTACATGAGCAGCGGCAGGCTTAAGATGCCGCTCCTGCTTCGCGGATGCGGCGGTGTTGGTCACTCGGCAGCAACGCACCATTCAGGCATGTACCACTCGGTCTATTCCCACATCCCCGGCTTAAGAGTCGTGGTGCCATCGAATCCCTACGATGCCAAAGGGCTTATGGCCCATGCACTGCGCAGCAATGATCCGGTTTTGTTCTTGGAACATCGGGAGTTGATGCAATCCAAATGCGAAGTGCCAGAGGAACACTACGAAATTCCGTTCGGCCAGGCTCGCATCGCCCGCAGCGGAACCGATGCGACGATCGTGGCGATTGCGTTGATGGTGGAACATGCCAAGCAAGCTGCAGAGCAACTTCAAGGTGAAGGCATATCCATTGAGATCATCGATCCTCGCACTGTCTCACCGCTTGACATACCCACAATTCTTCAATCGGTCGCGAAGACCGGCCGCCTGTTGATTGTCGATGAAGCGTTTGGTCCGTGCGGTCTCGCATCCGAGATCGCAGCTCACATTGCCGATGCTGGTTTCGATGATCTTGACGCGCCGATCAAACGACTGCATGGTGCATTTGCTCCGACACCTTATGCACCGCCGCTCGAGCGAATGGTCACACCAAGCGTTGAGCATATCGTCCAAGCTGTACGAGATTTGTTGGAGGAATAACATGGCACAGGAAATCACAATCCCGCGCCTCGGTTGGTCCATGGAAGAAGGGATCTTTGGCGAGTGGCTCCGAGCAAACGGCGACTTCGTCGAAGCGGGTGAGATGGTATTCTTGCTCGAAGGCGAGAAGGCCGCACATGAGATCGAATCGCTAGAAACTGGGTACCTCCATATTCCTGACGATGGTCCGCGTCCGGGCGAAACCGTCCAAGTGGGGCAAGTCATCGGCTTTCTGCTCGGAAAAGACGAAACACCTCCGGTATCCACCAGAAAGGGACCCGCTCAAAAAGGAGCCGTGGCGACGCCTGCTGCAGTTGAACCAAAGCCGGTTGTGGATCGCTCGGCTGCGGTTCCTCAAAAAGCGGTGCAATCGGACAATGTCGTGTCACGACAACGGGTCGCAGGCCCTGCTGCGCGGCGTCTGGCACGTGAATTAGGAATCGACTTGAATGCGATACCGACTCCTGATCCGACCGGTCGGGTATTGACGGAGGATGTGATACTCGCGATCTCCATGCAAGATTCGGGAGGGGGACTGGTTTCCCATCCCGTGGCCAGTCCGCGTGCGCGACGCCGCGCACGAGAATTAAATGTCGATTGGAGCACGGTCCGAGGCACGGGACGCAAGGGACGGATTCGCGAGCGGGATATCGTCGCTCATGCATCGATTGCCTCACCGATCGTTCCGAAGTCGAATGAAATCGCGCCTGCAAGTCCAGGCAGACACGTACCCGCGTCGAAGCTTCGGTTGGTTCTCGCCCAGCGAATGCAGGCGGGCGTTTCCCAGGCGGCGCCCGTCACGCTCCATACCAAGGTCGATGCCGATGCCCTAGTCGCTTATCGGAACCGAATCAAACAGGATGCATCCGAAGGTAACGTCCCTAGCTACAACGACATTTTGATTTGGCTTGCGGCAAGAACTCTGCGACAGCAACCTCAATTGAATGCCTATTGGTATCAGGATGGGATTCACTCTTATGATGCGATCCATATCGCTACCGCTGTGGATACCGACAATGGATTATTGGCTCCGGTGATTCCAAACGCAGACCAACTGACCTTGAAGCAGATCTCAGATGAGACGAGACAACGCATCACCGCAGCAAGGTCGGGTTCATTGAATCAAAGGATGCTTCAGGGTGGAACATTCACGATTACCAATCTTGGAATGTTCGGTATCGATGGGTTTACGCCGATTCTCAATCTGCCCCAGGCTGGGATTTTAGGGGTAGGGCGGATTGTCGAGGAACCGGTGGTTCGGGATGGTCGCATTGTCGTTGGGAGCACGATAACGCTGAGCTTGACGTTCGATCATCGAGTCATTGATGGAGCGCCCGCTGCGAGATGGCTGCAACGATTGTCTGAGTTGATTCAATCGCTACGGCATGATGCGTAACGCAATTAGCGTTCGGCAAGATCGGTTTGCAGAGGCTTGGGCTGTTTGTTCCATGCGTTGCACAGAGCGGCGGTTGCCCAGCCGGTGGCCATGATCGAGATGAATTGATCGGTGTCGTGCGGGTCGCCGTTGTCGAAGAATTCTTGGACCGGATTTGCGCGACTGGAGACGTACCACGATCCATCTTCGAGTTGATGATTGATCAGCCACTGAATCGCGCGGCGATATCTCTCCTGACCAAAAACCCTTCCATTTTTGTAGTCATTGTCTGTATTGGCTAAGACGATCAGACTGAGTCCGGTGGCATAGGCATCGCTATCATCCCCTATTCGTTGCCCCCAACCACCGTCTGGATTTTGGAGTCGCCAGAGAGTATCGCTGGAACGAAATCGAGCTTGCATGGAGCTAATCATCAGTTCGCGCGCTTGTTCTTCGACGTCGAGATGTGATTTCTTCCAAATGAACCAATAATCTGGCTGGGTGCTTCCGAAGCCAGCAGGATGAAGATCCATTTCATCGAAAACGTAGTTGCACCACAACATGCCGACGATCTCCTCGGTTTCCGAGGGGATCGGTGCGTTGAGGTGCCACCATCGAGCGCGACAAAGGGAGTCGGCGATTTCCTGACGCCTTGGATGATCAGGAACACGCTTTAGTAGACTAGCGGAAACGAGCGCCGTTGCCAGTCGATCCGAGGAGGATGCGGGTGGACGGTGGGAATGGATGCGCCAGCGGCCATCCTCGCGCTGGGTCGCGAGGGCAACATCGATCAAACGATCCATCAAGTCGGAACGCTCAAGGCTGGATA
>JBILVV010000377.1:0-4929 GCA_044370255.1 Pirellula sp. | reverse complement strand
ATGCTGACTTGATGACAGCGAGCTCGAAGCGGTTCTTCCACACCCATCGCAAAGCCTCTGGGTGTACCACTCGAACGTTTCGCATGGTAACTGGACACATACATAGCAGTCAGTAGTCGTTGTTTGCTGTGTTATTGGTTGTCATCACGTGCGATGAAATGTCAACATTGAATATGGCCGTTGGCCAATGGGTTTCTATCGCCAACGGCGATACTCAACGTAGCCTGGGGCAACGCCCCAGGCCATGGATATGTTTCGGTTGCGGTTTGGCCAACGGCCATATTCAAAAACCAACTCGACCGCGCTCTAAGTAGCTGCGGCCGCCCAGGCTGCGGAAATCGTAGCTGCAACCGCCCAGGATGCGGAAACCGTAGCTGCGGCCGCCGAGGCTGCGGATGATGCTAGGACCCGCCGCCGTCGGATGCTGATCCGATTGGCAGCGAACTCGAAGCGGTTCTTCCACACCCATCGCAGAGCCTCTGGGTGTGCCACCCGAAGCAGATCATCGCCCCATTTGGGCCCTCTTCATTGCATCAACGTTTACCTCGCTCAGCCCCAGCCCCTTCTCCCCCACAGGGGAGAAGGGAGCGGTGAGGGCTGCTCAGGGAAGAAAACGTACCAGGTACGAATCAGGCACCTTTCTCGCTTCGGGGCGAGCCTTGGTCGAACGATTCCGCGAAGTAATCATTTTCGAGTAATCAACTCCGATTCGATTGTCCCCCTTCCTCGAAGTAAACGAATCCTGGTGGTGTTGGGGCCACGTCGAATTTCGAAATCTCCTCCAGGCCATCGACACGCAACCGCGGCGGATCATGTTTCTCATTCATGATCTTCGACTGCAGCGATTCATCATTTTGCACGCAGGTGATTGCCAGTCGCTCAGCCTCTTCCACGGAATTGCACTCCACGAATCGTGTCACATAAAAACCCATGTAACGCGGCCGACCTAGCCAGTCGATTTTGTAGTGCTCACCCAAAATTAATACCCGGAAGTGCCTCATCGCAGATTCCTCAACGTTGGTAACGGACGATGTCTCTCATTCCGAGGCGTTCTAGGTTCCGAAGATCTACGAAAAGGAGTTAGCGGGAAGAAGCACTGCCAACAGGCAGTACCCAATGGGAAGCCTAGGTCGAAATCCGACAGAGTCAAATTCGATCGGGCAAATCAATCGCAGAGAACCTATTGAGCGGATGAAGTAGCCACCGGTGTCGACTGAATAATCAACGCTTTAAGATACGTAGGCCAAATCCTTCTTTACGGAGAATTCCACTCGCGTGGACTGAACTCGCCAGATCGCAGAAACGTTGAGACTTTCGAGCCGATCTCCGATGAAAAAAGAATTGAGTTATGAGTACCGGCAACCACTTCGTGTCTGGTTTGATACGGCAACGACGTATTCCTGACGGGAATCAACATGTCGTACTTCGCTGCGATGATACCGACGTCAACGTTCAGGCGATGATCCAAGAGATTGACATAGCTGTTGGGGCGACTGGCCAATTCTCTTGTCGGAACCAACAGCCAACCCGCAAACCGTGACACGAAATCGGCTACGGGAGATCCTCGATTCGGAGGAGCCAACATGACAACGCGGCCTAGATTGGAAATCGCAGTCCCTTGCAGAGCGGCCCGAACGACGATACATCCCATGCTGTGGGCTACGATGTGGATACGTCGCTCGCTCCCCAATTCCGATTGAAGGAACGTCCGCAGACGCGCGGCATGCGAGTGTATCTTCCCGAATAAACTCAGATAGCTCCATTGCCTGACGCGAAACCCGTCCTGTCGAAGGCGATACGCCAACGGCCACATCACCAACCGACTTGCGCTGAACCCATGAACGAGAATCACAAGGTCGTCCACGTCCTTCGCAATCTTCTCGATCATCGAGGATCGGTGTCCTTATCGTTGTCGTCAAGCATCCACTTCGGGCTTGGAATGATAGGCATGCGAGCGACTAAGAGTAGAACGCCGACCAAAATGATAAGAATTGGAGCTTCTAATTCGAGGGTGATGCGCTCGGTCTGGCGCAGGACCGACAGGAGGCTGGCAACGAGAAAGAAAGGTCCAATAACAATGGTTGCCTTATCGAATCCCCCAATCGCGAATGCTAAGACCCCGGTCGCCGCAAGCCCCAGAGTCCAAATCCAATCGATCTTGGGAGCGATGCCCAGGGTAATGAGCAACCAACCGATGCCGATGGTGATCAGCAGAATCGGGAGCAACAACGTTTTCTTGTCTGGCTTCATGCGATCACGCTAGGACTTAAGATCTCTGCTTCACTTTTCGAGAAATGCTTGCCGACTGGTTGCCGAGGCACTGACATCATCATGTGCATGGCAGGGAACCACGCTACAGGGACTCGCGACGGATCCACTGTCCGCCCATTGTACCGATCCCCATCGTGTACTTAAACGGAGGGGACCGGCGAATCGCCCGAGTCTCGGTAGCGTTTCCTAATTGGGTTCCTTATTGGGCTACAAATCAACGTGGAACAGGGCGCCTGGAGGTAGCAAATTTTTCGGTCTACCTGTCATTGCTTCACCGATCGGCCCCAAAGTTGACGGCTCGCAATCCGCCTTGTATCGTGAGTGCCCACGGTCAAGAACTCTCAGTCAAGATCATCAAGCGAGTAGAGCCAATCCGAAGGAAATATCGATGAAAATATGGCCTTCAGAACTGAACGAAGTCTTGCGTGACTGCCGACTGGCCTTTGTACCCAAGGATCGAAGAATCCTCGAACAAGCCGCCTCGCAATGCGGGCTCGATCTCACTCAGATGTCCATTCGGATGAATGAACTCTACCGAGGTTTCGTTCTGAAGATTTATACCGATATCGTTAGTTCCGATGGGAAGTGGAGCCCGATCGAGAAGGAGATTGGCAGTCTGATCATCGAGCACTTTTGGGGGCAGCAGCTGGATGGTGCGGAACTGAAAACCGCGTGGCAAGGGATGATGTACGAGTCGAAGAAACTCGCATGGTCACAATTGCTTGCACCTTTTGCCCGGAGCTTGGACTTGGTAACTCTTCGAGCCGAAGTCTATGCAACTGGAATACGGCTCGCCAACATCATCGCCAAAGCAGACGGTACGCTACACGATCCAGAGGCTGCTAGGCTACGAGGACTTGAGCAGGAACTCCATGCGGCACTCCATTTAGGCACAACCGGGAAACACCAGCAGGCCGCGAAAGCCGATGATTTCGTTCTGGTCAACGAGTCACCCCAAGGAATCAAATCTCAGGCCAAAAAAGCAACCGGCGTTGAATCGCAACGGGATTCACTTGATGACTCGTTGAAAAAGCTCGAATCGCTGATCGGGCTCGATGCCGTCAAGAAGCAAGTTGAGGAACTGACTGATTTCCTTCGGATGCAACAGCAACGGCGAAAAGCGGGCTTGTCGGTCGGTCAACACAATCTGCACATGGTCTTCAAAGGAAACCCAGGAACCGGTAAGACCACCGTAGCCCGAATCATCGCTGACATTCTGCGAGGGTTAGGCATTCTTCAGAAGGGACAGTTGATTGAGACCGATCGCGGTGGACTGGTCGCCGAGTACGCAGGTCAAACAGCCGTGAAGACCGGCAAGCGTATCGATGAAGCCGTCGATGGGATTCTTTTTATCGACGAAGCGTACAGTCTGGTCGATTCAGGAGGCGATGATGCGTTTGGCCGTGAGGCGCTCCAAACATTGCTCAAGCGGATGGAGGATGATCGCGAACGACTGGTTGTCATCTTCGCTGGCTATCCCAATTCCATCGATGAATTGCTCCAGAGCAATCCTGGCCTTACATCCAGAGTCGGCTTGCATTTCACATTCGACGATTACTCGCCCGATCAGTTGCTCAGTATCTTTCAGCTCTTGTGCAAAGAGCATCAATACCAGTGCTTGCGTCCAACACGCGATGCCGTACACAAGATGCTCACGAAGCTTCATGAGGAACGCAACGAGCATTTCGGAAATGGACGGGTCGTTCGGAACATCTTTGAGAAATCGATCCGCAGGATGGCCAGTCGCATCGCACCGATCGCCCCCTTAACTCATGAACTGCTCACACAGATCATGCCGCAAGATCTGGAAGCTCCCTCTCAACCTACCGCTTGAGATGCATCCTTTTGAATCGGAGCTTCCTTGGCAAGCCGACTTTGCCTTGGATCTTCGCAACACGAAGCGTTAGAGCGTGAGCGAGGGACGATGCGGATCAGGCGAGCAACTCATGCAAGTAGAAATGATGTTTGCCGAGTTTGCCGCCGTAGTTGCCTCCTGTGATGCGACGCACTCCGCACGAGGGACCGACCTCGCACGCTGCGCGAATTCCTACCTGCATCGCTTCGCGAACGATTTCGGGGGTCAAGCCGTCGATGACTAACTCGAGAGCAGCTGTTGCCTGATCGACGATCTGCGACGTGACTTGATCGCGAAGAGTGGGGCAGAAGGCATCGTTGGTAGATGCCTTGAGCGTCTTGTACTTGGATCCGACTTTGGAGCCGCTTCTGGCTACGCCGCCTGGAAACGGGGTGATGCAACCGCGGACTTTCTTAATCGCTCGCACTGCGGCATCGCTGGCATGCAGGGCTCCATGAATGGTATCTGCCAATACGAGAAAGTTCCCTCCGCCCACGGCGCTGCAACGCGGAATGAAGTCCTGGCATACGAATTCTCCATCCATGACAGGGATACGCCAATATCGGTTGCTGCCGATTTGCTTTGAGATCTGATGCCCATCCCCGAAATATCGAAGCTTGGAACCCATCGCGATCTTTTTTCGTTGATCTAGCCCTGCAAAGCCTAGATCTAGCCCTGCAAAGATAGAGGTGCTCGGACAGGTCAGGACGCATTGGCCGACACGCCGTACTAACTGCTTTTCCAGTTCCGTTCCGCTGACGCTAAATAGCAGAACCGCCACACCGGGGCGTCCGTCTGGGGTT
>JBILVV010000376.1:0-4932 GCA_044370255.1 Pirellula sp. | reverse complement strand
TCCTTCAGTAGCCAAGCTGGCCCAGGAATCACCGGACTCGTGGCGACTGGGCTGTTAGCCGTGGGGCTACCGGTCGATGATCCAATGGTCCGCAAGAGCCTCGATTACATCCTCGCTTCTAGGAGGGCTGATGGAGGGCTGTATGCGGAAGGCTCTCGGCACGCCAACTACGAGACCAGCTTGGCAATCATGGCTCTCAGCCGCGCGAATACCGATGGACGGTACGACGCATTGATCCAGAATGGGCAAAAATTCGTGAAGACCGCTCAATGGGACGAGGGCGAGGGTTTGAACGAGAAAGATCCTGCATTTGGGGGGGCTGGCTATGGGAGTAAGTCGCGCCCCGATCTCTCCAATACTTCCTTCTTTATCGAGGCCCTGCGGTCAACCGGTGCTCCCGAAGATGACCCTGCCATCCAGCGAGCCCTCGCGTTCGTCAATCGATGCCAGAACCTCGAGTCCCCCGCAAACGACACTCCTTTTGCTCCGAAGATCAACGATGGCGGGTTTTACTACACGCCCGCTAACGGTGGCGAATCGATGGCTGGAAAAGATGACGCGACCGGTGGGCTCCGCTCGTACGCTTCGATGACCTACGCGGGGCTCAAGAGCATGCTCTATGCCGGCGTCGAAAAAGACGATTACCGCATCAAGGCAGCCAAGAGTTTCCTCGCGAAGAATTACTCCGTGAACAGCAACCCGGGTATGGGCGGGGCGGGACTTTATTACTATCTGCACACGATGTCCAAGACGCTCAGTCTGCTGGAGAATCCGATTTTCGTATCCGAAAAAGGAGAGCACGATTGGAAGCAGGATATCCTGACGCAATTGCAGCAGACCCAGCGCGAGAACGGTTCGTGGATCAATCCGGAAGCACGCTGGATGGAAGGGGATCCGAATCTGGTGACCGGGTACGTGCTGATGACATTGTCTTATCTGAAGTGAAAAAACGATCGGACTGATCGGACTGATCTGCCTCGCGGGGGACTGTCGCTACCGACGAGTTTTGCACAATGCCACATCAGCGATGCCCAGCACGCGACGGCCGTTAATCTTTTCCTAACCCTTGCAGCATGGACGAGTTGCCGTCGATTTCGACGTTTTGAACTCGCCCATCGATTGGTTGCGTTTCCGTTTTGGATTACCTTCTTGGCGTCCGCGCGGCCACGACGGAACTCGCTCATTCCCTAACCAACTCGACGCAATGAATCCAACCGAACCTTCGTCTGAGATCGAGACCACTTTGCAGTCAATCGGAATGGAATTGGATCCTCAATCGCTCGCAGTGAGCGCGCCGTTTGTCGGGCAGTGGAACCAACTCATCAGCCAAACGAATTGGGAAAAGGGTCGAATCATTTCCGAATGGCGCTGCGCGCTCTTGGATTCCGGCGCCCCCATCACAGCCTACAGCGACGAAGCGTGGGCGCAATACGTAGGCGCGGTAACCAGCCAACATGTGGGGCGATTGCGCCGTGTCCACGAACGATTCGCACAACATCACGCCAGCTATCCAGGGCTCTACTGGAGCCATTTCCTGGCGGCGATCGAGTGGGATGACGCCGAGTTGTGGCTCGAGGGAGCCGTTCGCAGTTCCTGGAGTGTTTCCGAAATGCGACGAACCCGATCGGAAGCATCGATCGCGGCGGGCAAGGAACCGGAGCGGGACGAGGAACTCATTTCCTCGGAAGTTGACGATGGTTTTGTCGCACTCGCTTCGGACGACGAGGATACCGAGGGTCGCTTCGACGGAGACGTTTCATCCGGTCCGATGGCTGAGGGGCCTGATTTCGGCGATGAAGATACTCATAGCGAGGATGACCCAAGCCGCATTCAATCCGCAGACCCCGAGATGGCCTCTGGCGATCCGTTCGCTGAAGATCTGTCCGTTGAACGAGTCAACCCCTTCGTCACCCTGGGCGAATTGCCGCAGGATGTCGCTGAGGCGATGGAGCAGTTCAAACTCGCTATCATCCGACACCGCTCGGCTTCTTGGATCGATATCCCTCAATCGAAGATGGTGCAAGCCATCGAGGCCCTTCGCGCGTTCGCTCAGTCGTCCTAGGACTGGGAAAACGGCGAAAAAAGAGTTAAAATCTCGCGGCCCTCGGGCTGTTTCCTTGCGCACGTTCGCCCCATCCTCTCTCTCATGGCCCTCATTGGCGGGAGACCCCTCCGGAATGAATGAAGAAATCCTGCAACGCATTGATCGTAATTACGGGATCGAAAATTGGTCCTCTGGTTATTTTGGCGTCAATCCGCAGGGGAATATCGTCGTTCATCCCGCGATGCACGATTCGCGATGGGTGGATCTGAAATCCGTGGTTGATCATTTGGTCCACGAGCGAAAGCTCAGCTTACCGATCCTGTTGCGGTTCCCGCAGATCCTGACCAATCAACTCAAGCTGCTCACGGGAGCCTATCGCGATTCGATCGAACAGTTTGGTTACCAAGGGAAGCATTACCCCGTGTTCCCGATGAAGGTGAATCCTCGCCGTGAAGTGGTTGAGGAATTCCTGAAAGAGACCGGACGTCATCGCGTTGGGCTCGAATGCGGTAGCAAGGCTGAACTCTACGCCGCCATCGCTCAAGACCAAACGCCGGAGTCGCTCCTGATCTGCAATGGCTTCAAGGACGAGTCTTTCTGCCGTCTAGCGTTGTTAGGCGTTCAATCGGGCAAGCGTGTAGTGGTCGTGATTGAGAAGGCAAATGAGCTCAAGATTCTACTGCGGGTTTGCAATGAACTCGGAGTATTTCCATGGATCGGATTGCGAGCCAAGCTGTATACGCGTGGGTCCGGCAAGTGGGCAAGTTCGGGAGGCGATTCCGCGAAATTCGGACTTACGACATCGGAGATTCTTCAGTGTGTACGCTTGCTTCGCGAAGAAGGGAGAGAGCAATGCCTGCGGTTGCTCCACTTCCACATAGGCAGCCAGATCACCGACATCAAACGGGTGAAAAACGCAATGAAGGAAGCGGCTCGCGTCTATGCCAAGATCCATCAATGGGGCCTGCCTGTCGATTACCTCGACATCGGCGGTGGACTCGGCGTGGACTATGATGGTTCAAAGACACGGACCGAATCATCGATGAATTACACGGTGGAGGAATTCGCAAACGATGTGGTCTACACCGTGCAGACGGTATGCGATGAAGAAAACGTGCCTCATCCCAATCTCGTCACCGAGAGCGGTCGCATGATGACCGCCTACCATACGGTGCTCGTCGTCTCGATCCGCGAGGAAATCGAAACATTCGCCGACGATCAACCAGAAGTCACCATCGATGAAGACGATCCGCAAGTCATCACCGAACTGAAAGGCCTCTGCGATGATCTCAATGGCAAAAACTACTTCGAGTATTATCACGACGCGGTTGAGCACAAGGATGAACTGCATACCCAGTTCAATCTTGGACTGATTTCGCTCGAGGATCGTGCGAAAGGGGAGGTCTTATATTGGGAAATCTGTGCGCGTGCCCTTCGCGAATCCGAACAAACGCGCAACCCGAACGAAGAATTCGAAGATGTGAAACGGATCCTTGCAGCCAAGTATCTCTGCAATTTTTCCCTCTTCCGATCGGCACCTGATTCTTGGGCCATCGGCCAATTGTTTCCTGTCGTCCCTCTCCATCGATTGCACGACCCGAAGATTGACTTCGCGACCTTGGTTGATGTGACCTGCGATTCCGATGGCAAGATCGATAAGTTCGTCGACCTGCGCGATGTCAAGGAAACTTTGGAACTCCCGGAGTGGCGAGAGTCCGAAGATTATTTCCTTGGGATTTTCCTGATCGGTGCCTATCAGGAAGTCATGGGCTCGTATCACAACCTCTTCGGCTTGCCCAACGAAGCTCAGATTTTCATCGAAGCCCCCGACCGATTTCACGTCGCAAAGATCGTCTCCGGGAGCAAGATCCAGGACATGGTTTCGTTTGCGAGGTACGATGTCCATCACTTGCACGACCAATTCGCCAAACGCGTTCGCGGTATGGCGGTTAACGGTCAAACGACTTCCGATGCCGCTGAGCAATTGATGCGGCAATACGAAGCTGCCGCAACTTGGTCCACCTATCTCGATTAGCCAGGCCTTCCTGCGAGGAGTCGTCGATGGCCCGCAACGAACAACTGATTCGTCAACACAAGATCATTCAGGTCCTCGAGCGCCGGCGTTACGGCGCAACCTTGGAAGATCTGCGAGATACGGTCGTCGATGAATTGGGGCTCGGTAGTCTGCATGTTCGCAGCATTCGGCGGGACATCGAAGCATTGCAAGCAGCCGGTATGCCCATCATCACCGAGGAGACTCAGTCGGGCAAAGTATGGAAGATGAGTCGCGCCGATACGGGACTGCATCGCCTTACCATCACCGCCAGCGAACTCATCTCGCTGTCGATGGGACGCGACCTGTTGATCCCACTGGTCGGGACTCAATTCTGGCAAGGGATCGAAGCGTTCTGGAATAAAGTCCGCGAACAATTGCCCGCGGGGGTTTGGGAACACTATGAACGCTATCGCCGAACGCTCCGCATCCTCGGAGTCGTCCCCAAGACCTACGAGAAACAGCAAGGGGTCCTAAAAACCATCAACCGCGCCATTCAAGAGCATCGACGACTCGACGTCGAGTACGAATCAACCGGTCAAACCCCGCGCAAGCGAATCCTCGAACCCTATGGTCTCGCGATTTTTCAGTCGAGCATCTACTTGGTCGCCGTCGAAGCGGGAGTGAACCTGGATGCCGATCCCCAAGAGCGACTAAGGCACTGGAAACTCGATCGCTTTCATCGAGCGACCGCCTTGGATGACTGGTTCAAACCAGATGAGGATATCGATCTCAATAGCCACCTCGGTCGAAGTGTCGGCATCTTCAGCGGAGACCAGCCGATCATGTACCGAGTGCGGCTGAACGCCAAGGCGGCGCGGTGGGTCCAGGAAGA
>JBILVV010000375.1:0-4943 GCA_044370255.1 Pirellula sp. | reverse complement strand
CGTCGAATCCTTGTTCGGTGGGCGAAGAACTCGCCTATGCCACCGTGATAACTGCGATTCGCAGTGCCTTTGAGATCGCAGCAGTGACTCCGGAATCGGTCGAGTCACTCGCATTGTGCATGGCTGGCATCGGTCGACCGGAAGAGATGCAGCGAGTCCGTGAGTGGGCCCAATCGCAATCGCTCGCAAATCGCATCATCGTCACTGAAGACATCGAGCCTGTCCGTTGGGCCGCTCTGTGGGAAACAGGACACTTCTCAATCCAAGCGTTACCTTCCGACCCGCCATCCTGGGAACGGATCGTCACGCTGATTTCGGGGACGGGTTCCATCGCTTGTTGCACGGATATGCCAGTAGGCACGGAGAAGCCAGGAACGACCGAGCGTGTCGGAGGCTGGGGCTATCTGCTCGGAGATGAAGGGAGTGGATTCTCGATCGGGCTCCTGGGATTGAAGAGTGCCATTGCGACACATGATCGCGGTATGTCGACCACTGAGATGCACCGTGAGTTGCTCGATGCGCTGCATTGTCGAACTGTCCCGCAATTGATACCCACTGTGTATCGCATTCCGTTACCCAGAGCGGAAATTGCAGCCCTGAGTCGGATCGTTCTGCGATATGCGGATCATGATCCACAGGCTCGCGATATTGCGGATCAGACAATCGCGTCTCTATCCTTGCTAGTTCGACTCGCACTGCAACGGAACCCAGCGAGCCAAGGCGATTATCTTCTCGCTGTTACAGGAGGTCTCTTGGATGCAGAATCCCCCATTTTAAAGGGAATCCAGGAGTCGCTTGAGGACTTGCAATGCGGCCCTTCTCTCATTCACGTGGTTCAAGCCTCCGTTCACGGGGCTCTTTACATGGCTGCAAAAGCAATCAAGAAACCGCAAGCATGATCGAATACTGTGAGGAGAACATCGTCGTCAAAATCGGCGGGGCCTCCTTGTTTGGTGGATCCGGGTTTCTGAACTCGATGCACGAGATGGTTCATGGTGAGCCTAGACGCCGTGTTTTTGTCCTCTTCGGAGGAGGTGAGACGGTTGAGTCGATGCGATCTTTGCACGATCGGTTTCCCCAACTTAATCCCGAGCAGATGCATTGGAGATGCGTGCGGCTATTGGATGCCACCTGGGAAATAGGCTGTGAGTTGTTTCCTGGAGCCGTTGGTATCACCGATTGGGACGATTTAATGACTGAGGCTGTCGGCGGGCAACCGGGTTCGATCTACCTAGTTTGCGCATCTGCTTTCTACTCGCCGGCAGTCTTGTCTCGCATCCCGCAGGAACTACGACCCGCCCACGACTGGAATACAACAACCGATGCCTTAAGTTGGGTTCTCTCGAAATTGATTGGTGCCGCTGAGCTTCGAATTGCAAAACGTTGCCCTGTGGATTCTCAGATGACAATCGCTCGAGCGGCGAGGTCGGGTATGATAGATTCCGAATTAGTCCGGTTGGTCGGTCTCGGCTCATCTGCGAATACCCCGTCAATCCGCTTTGTTCAGTTAAAGGAGTCCCCATGATTCAGCGAATGCAGGGTGGAGCATTGGCTATGCCAGCTTTGCTTCTTTGCTTGGGAGTGATCGCATGCAACCCTAGCATCGCATCAGCTTGGTCCTTTCAAGCGAGCCCCGCGGATGCTGCCCAAGCGCAAAGGATCTCCGAATTGGTCGCCGCCCAGGATTGGCTCGGTCCGATATCAGCGATCGCTCTGTCTCCATTCTTTGGTCTTGCCTGCTTGTCGGGGATCGCAACCTACGGACCGGATTGGGTTCGAAACTCGCCGTTGTTGTCCGTCTCGGGGCCACTCAACAATCCGGTTCTCTTTTGGATTATGGCTGCGCTTACGGTCGTTACAAGTCTGCCGCGATGGACGAAATTCAGCAAGCCGATCGCGATGGCTCTGGAGAAAGTGGAAGCCTATTCTGCGATTATCATCCTGATCGCGATTCGAATCTCTGCGAGCGCCGTGGATGCTTCGACAAGTCCGGAGGTGGCAATGACCACGCCGGTACTCTATCAAGCCGGTTTGCTCTCGCTCCCCCTTGAGATCCTGCTGTCTTTGGCGTTGGCCATCAACTTAATCGTCGTCAATACGGTTAAAATCGTCATTGACTTTCTGGTCTGGTTGACTCCGATTCCCGCCATCGATGTCACCTTGGATGCGATCGGAAAAGGAATCGTTGCGATACTGCTCGGGCTCTACGCCTTTAGCCCGCTACTTGCGACGTTCCTGAATTTTCTGATCTTCTTTTTTTCTGCGATGGTCTTCTTCTCTGCCAAGCGATTGATCGTGTATTTCCGAGAGATCTATATCCGACCTACGATCCAAAGAGTGCTCGGAATTTCGCCGTCAGCCGCGAGTTTGCAAACTGTCTTTTTGTTGCGAGCCTGGAACGGTTACCCGCGCCGTACAAAAGCAAAATGGGTTTCGAGTGCAGACGGCAAAGCGAGCAAATTGTCCGTGACTCGCTGGTTCACGACTCGCGAATTCGAACTTCAGCCGTCCACAGAGAGAACAACTGTTGGTTTGGTCTCCGATACGGCCCTATTCAACTCCCCGAATGGGCCTATCGTTTTGGAAGCCCGAAAAGGGGTTTTGGCAGCCAACGAAACAATTCCCGTTACTCCGATTCCTCAAGGAGTCTGATCGATGTATCTGCATATGAACAAAGAACTCATTCGCCGCTTTCTTTTGTCTGTTGGCGTGATTGCGTGTTGCTGCATGCTTTCGCTTGGATCGATAGCTCAGGAGAGCAAACAGTCGAGTGTGAAACCTCAGGGCGAATTCATCTACGATTCCGCATCTTTCCCCAGTTGCCATGCTTCCACCCTGGCCGAGACCGAACAAGGACTGATCGCGGCATGGTTTGGCGGCACTCACGAAAAACATCCCGATGTCGGTATTTGGCTATCGCGTCGAGAAAAGGATTCATGGTCCGAGCCCATCGAAGTTGCGAACGGCGTTGTGTCCCCTAGTGAGCGTTATCCCACTTGGAATCCGGTTCTATTTCAACCACGATCGCGCAGCGGTGCTGCTGCGCCTCTCATTCTCTTCTATAAAGTTGGCCCCAGTCCTGAGACTTGGTGGGGCATGATGATGACCAGTTCCGATGGCGGTTCGACATGGTCGAAACCCACCCGACTTCCGGAGGGAATCCTCGGCCCGATCAAGAACAAACCGATCGAACTTGCCGACGGTACTTGGTTATGTCCATCCAGCAGCGAGACCGAAGAGGAACCTAGCAAGTGGCAAGTCCACTTTGAATGGACGAGGGATGCAGGCAAGACGTGGTCGCGGACTGCATCACTCAATGATGGTGTCGCAGTTCAAGCGATTCAGCCGAGCATTCTGCAACTCGACACCAATCGATTGCGCGCGATCGGACGAAGTCGTCAAGATCGGATCTTTGAAACGGACTCGGTCGATGGCGGAAAAACTTGGTCGCCATTGCGACTGGGCGAGTTGCCTAACAACAACTCCGGCATCGATGCGATGACGTTGGCTTCCGGTCTGCATGTGATTGTCTACAACCATGTCCCGGGCACCCCGGGGGAATGGGGAGGGAAACGTACTCCGCTCAATGTTGCTACTTCAAAGGATGGCGTTACATGGAAGCCATCGGTGGTTCTCGAGAATACGCCCGGCGAATACAGCTATCCGGCCCTAATTCAAACACGCGATGGCCGCATTCATATCACCTACACTTGGAACCGCAAAAAGATCAAGCATGTGGAGCTCGACCCGTCATCGCTCTAATCTTTTCGGGTCACACATTGCGATCACTCGAGCGGTAGCTTCTGTAGATCGATCTCGGGTGGAGTGGGTGAAAACGTCTGCCGCTCGAAGGTCTCCCCCGGTCTCTTGGTACCGTTAAAGAAGCCGCAGTTCCTCAAATAGAAAATTGAGTCCGACGAACCACCATCGAAGTCCAATCGATGTTTACCTTGCCCGGTCGCATCGACGGAAAACCTCGCCTTCAAGCACTCGTGCCACATTCCTTCTTTGTCGCGTACCCAGATGTTTCCATGCTGACCTCGTCGCATTTGATCTCCGGTGCTCGGATCAAAGTTCTCCAAGAACGAATGGAACCCTCGAAGATAGGTATTCGTCTTCGGGCGTCGAAAACTGGCGATCAATCGCCACTCGTTTTTTTCTTTATCACCAAACCATGACGTGTAAACCGTGCTGCCATTCTCTTCCGGCGCAACGCGTGTGAGGAACCGATAAGTACGTCCTGCTTGCCAGGGGTAGATCAAGTAGCTTTGGCCTCCGGATCCTTCGTTACCAAACTCGCCCGTCTTCACCTCGGGGCCCTTTGCAAGCAATCGCACTCGCTGATCCTCAGGGATCTTGCGAGGGTCATCGGTTTGGAACGGACTCCAGACCGAGAACAACACACGGCGCTCAGTAGCACTGTTCACTTGAATACCGAAATAACCCTCGCCAAAACCATTGGCCATGAAGTAAGAGCCGATGGGGTCTTCTCCGTCGGCGACCGTGATCTCACTGTATCCATATTCAACCGAGATATCGCGGGGCACTTGATAACTTAGGTGAACCGATGGACCGCGACGTCCCCAATAAAACATGTTCCCTTCGTTCGTAGCTACACACGTCACTTGCAGCCCTTCGGTGTTGGAGCGAACGACGAGTCCCTTGATTTCGACGGTAGCATTGCTGCTCGTCGTTTCCTGTTTCCGAAGGTCGACTCGCACATAGCCTGCTTGCTGCACATTGAGCGTTCCCACGCTATGAGATGCAAATGCATCTCCGCGCACCGATAGTTTCCGTTCCTCAGCTCCGATGATGGCAACGAGGTGGGTTGCGTCCGTGCCCCCCTTCGCCTCAACATCGATCTCGATCTTCGCCGGTCGATCGACGTGAAAGTACAGCGATAGAAGGGTATCCGCGTCTGTCAGATTCAGGAACGCTCCTCC
>JBILVV010000374.1:0-4945 GCA_044370255.1 Pirellula sp. | reverse complement strand
GATGATCGGAAGCTGAATCATTGCAGGCAAACACCCGGCGAGCTGATTGACCCCCGCTTTCTTCATCAGCATCTGCTGGGCAGCCATCATCTTGGTCGGCTCTTCCTTGAGCAATTCCCGGAGCTTGGCTAGCTCGGGCTGAACGGCTTGCATCTTCTGGGCGTTGATCGCCATTTTCCGACTGACCGGAAACATGAGTGAACGCACGAGCACAGTCAACATCATGATCGCGATGCCATAGTTGCCGATGACGTAATAGAAGAAGTGGAGGATCCATCCTAGCCGCACCGCGAAGAAGCCAAAGATATCCCATCCGTATTCGATCGCTTCCTCAAGCTGATACGAGGCCAGCATTTCGGGAGACTTCGGCCCGGTAAAGATCCTGTAGGACTGAACCCACTCACCTCCCGGTTCGAGCTGGCGAGCCGGCGTAAGAAACCAAAAGCCTGTGTTGTAGGCTTGCATCTTCGACTTATCGAACTGCTCGGGTTGCTGAAATGTGTCGTTGAGGATGGATGCCTTCACCTTTTGGAGACCAGCCATCGAATCGGGCTGACTTTCCGCAGGCTGCATCGCGGCAAGAAACACCTGCGTATCGAGTCCTATGTACTTTAAGTTGCGTTTCGCGCTGGAATCCTGAGGACCGACGAGCAGTTGATCTGGATCTGTTGGAAAACGCTTGGCGTAATCGACCAGTTCACGAGCCATCACGATGGAATAGTTCGATGCTTGATCGCCAAAAATAACGTCGCGCGCACCGGGGCTTGAGAAGAAGTGCGGAGACAGCTTCGTCGGATACCACCAACCCTCGAGCGAAACACCATTGAGTCCCTCTTGCTTGAGCGCGACTTCGAGAGGCTTGTCATCCAGATTGCGAACGATCGTCGTTAGTTCCAAGTGGTACTGCCAATCCGAAGGTGTCTTGCGATCCTTCTCGCTCGAGGGAGCTTGGAGCAACCGATACTGTTTGACCAATTCGAGGTTGCCATCGATACCGGCAATCTTCATCTGGCCACCCAGGGGCATCGTAAACTCGATTCCCGAGCCCCCCTCGACTTCGATGCTCTTGGCTTCCCATGTACCCTGAAGCGTCCTCTCCAAACCGAAGATCGTTCGGTCGCCATCCTCGAGCTCCGTGGTACCAACCCTAGCAATCGTCAATCCGCAAGATCCATAAGGTGTGTTACCCTTAACCTGCTCGGATACAAAGTCATCCTCAGCGCGAAGCACCGCCACCGGTTGTTCAGTCAGAGTAGCGCGAAACGTCAGTTCTTGGGGTGAACCTCCACCCGTGGCTCGCTGAACCTTCAAAGCCAGAATCTTGCCAGGTGCGAGTTGGTTGAGAATCTTGTCAAGCTGATACAAACTCGCGGGGCCGTCGAGCCCTTCCCAGCCCACGATCAAATCGCCAGGTAGAAGTCCTTTGAGATTGGTATCTTCGACACACGTCGCCGATTCCGCGGCCGAACCCCTGGGCACATGATGGACGACGATACCCACCCCAGCTTTTTCGTCGGGAGCTAGATAGCCGAGGTAGCCTACAATGTTCTTTGTCTGGATCGAACGATAGTCGAACTTGCCCGGCTTGGACTGGCTGACCAATTCAATGCGCTCAATGGATGCCCCGCGGTTATCGAGGGTGACTAATAAGTGGTAGCCATCGGCTGAATTCATGCTGCCGAGGCTGTATCGCTGTCGGGGCAACTCCGCAGGTAAAGCAACCTCGGGACGTTCAGCGATAAACTGCGCTGCCTTTTTCTTGGCTTCACTCAGCCGACGCTCTTTTTGCGCAGCTATTTCGGCTTGCTTTTGACGCTCGGAAGCCTCTTTCAAACTCTGTTGCTGCCGCCAGCTCGAGAAGAAGAAAAAGATGGCCATCCCGAGAAGGAGCCATGCAAGCAGTCGATTGTTTCTTTCCACCGATGGGTTTCCGTTTCGGGTTTCGCAATTTCTACAAGCCCGAATTGTCCGGCGATAGTCGCTGTTTGGCTAGCCTTTTTTGTCCTTCCTATACCCCCAAAACCGTTCATTCTCGTAGAAAAAAGGGATAGAGCCCCCATTTTCCATCCCGCCGCACATTCGAAGGGGGGGCAAGATGGGGGCAATGCACAGTTTTCGCAGTCGAAACAAACGTTAGAACCGTTCAATTTTCACTATCGCTAAGCCGATAAAGACGACGAGGCCCGCAACAACGAACCTTCTGCCATAGAGGCTAGACCCGTGAAACACCAAACATCCGCAGCAGGATCCACTTCACGAAGAAACGCCAAACGCCTCTTTGCCCTCGCGGTTGCCGTGGGTCTGGTTTCCTCCCCAGGGTGGCTTCTAGCCGAGGATGGAATCCGGGAACTGCGCAATCCGTCCGACATGCACAAGATAGCTCCGGTGCGCGCAGTCGGCATTCGATTAAGCCCTGCTACCCCTCTCGACTTCAATCAAGCGAAACCTTCAAACTCGAAATCGTCCACTCAAGAAACCGCAAGTACACCGATTCCCACGTCGCCGAGCTTAGTGTCTGCGAGCAAAACAGCAGGGACACCCTTAATCTTGGGCACGCCAGTTCCGACGGAAGCCCCGGTTGCAAGGCCGGCGAATTCGACAGTCTTGCTACCAAACTCGAATCCTGCAATTGCAATCGCCAAAACTGCAAACACACCAGCCAAGAGCCCCCAACGCTTCATCCCGAAATCGAAGGTTTCCGAAACCACTTCCGACAAGGACGCAACTCGCACACCGCTGATCAAGGTACAAACTCCTGTTCAAATCAGTAGCGGGCCATCGGATGGAATCCGCACTGTATCGGCTCCTTCACCGTCCAAGCAACCCACCGTCTCCGGCCTTGTCGCTACCGAGTCGCAAGTGCTTGCGAACGAAAAATCTACGCTCGATTCATCATCGCTTCCCATACCTGAAAGACCAGGCCCACAGCTTCCATCCGATGTCTCGACGGTCTCATCGATCACGAATTCGGAAATGGATAAAGCTTCGTGCGTGAATGTGGATGTGCAGAGCACTCAGGAAGTCACAATCGATTTCCCGGTCCGAAGCGTACTCGTGCACGATGAAAACGTCTGCCGAGCGATGTCCAGCGGTAGCTACCTCTATATCGTAGGATTGTCGAGTGGCGAATCCATTATCGAGGTCAAGCCTACGGACGATCGCCCCTCCCGATACCTGATGGTTAAGGTTGCCGCCCCTTGGCAGCGATCTGGTGACGTTAAGGATCTCGACCAATTGGTTCACACCATCCAACCATTGAACCCGAAAGGTGTTTTGACAGTACGGGCTCTCGATGATGGCAGCATTGTTGTTCAGGGCAAAGTGGACAACAAAGAAGTAGCAAAACGCATCATGGAATTAACCCGAAAGCTGATCCTAGTACCGGTTGTCGACAAGTTGGAAATCCGCTGATGCATTACTTCGCGGCCAAACGAATCCTTGGGGGGATCGCTTGGGCATGTGCCTTGCCAATAGTCATGCTGATGACGCACTGCGCATGTAGCGAGGAAGGAACCAAACTTCCCGTCCATTCTGATCCCTCGCTCTCGTCATCGACTCACCCAGTCCCCCGGCAAATCCTTCCATTTCAAGCAGGACTGTCGTCGAAGGAATATCTGCGTCTGATGGCGGAAGCCAGCGATCCAAGACTTGGTACAAACCCTCACCCTACGCATCAGGCCATCACGTCCTTTGATCCAGAGATTCGATTAGCAACCACCGCGAGCACCGATGCGGCTTTCGCAAGCCCTGTCTCAGAAGCACCCGTTCCGAATTCTTCCATTCCTGAGGAATTCATTACGACAAAGTCCAACCCATCAACTTCGGTGCAGTCAGTTGTTCAGAACGATTTCGGAGCGTCCATTCCTGATTATCCATCGCCGAGTTCCCGATTCTCAGTCAGCTACGAAAACGCGTGGTTGCGCCGATCGGGAGATGAAGGAACGAGCTGGTCGTCCGGGGGATCGCTCGGACCGTTTGGCGAAGATCGTGCGACGTCGGTTCGATTGGGTTGGTATGTCAATCCGATGGAGCGCTACGAGTTCGCCTACTTGGGCTCGCTGGTCTGGCATCGTAGTTCAGTACATGCACAGCTAGCCAACGGCTTGTTGCCCCTTCCCGATTCAGAACCCGATTGGTTCCCGAGTTTTCAAAATTCGCTGCAACATGAACAATCTCATACCGCACGACTGCGGAGCTATGAGCTGAACAAACGTTGGATCACCGACGATCTCGGGAACTATTTCATCGGCCTGAACATCATCGACTACGGTGAAGACTATGGATTGCGAACGCTCGATTCCGATGGATCAGGCTTGCTCGGTTTATCGACTAGCAACCTTTTAGCAGGATTGCAGGGGGGACTGGAGCTATGGCACCCCCTCAGTCAGCGATTGGCTCTGGGAGGCCAAGGTGTTCTAGGCCTATATGGAAATTTTGCGGACAGCGATTGGCACGTGGCTGTCGAAGACGAGGCTTTGTTGCGACGGGGGGACGAGCGGTTCCAGACAGCCGCCGGTTTTGGGCTGAACGCCAAGGGGCGTTATCAATTCACTTCTCGTCTTTACGCATTTGGCAGTTATCGGTGGTGGTATCTTGCGGGGATGGCAACGGTAGATGATCAAACCATAGGTCCGCTTGCCATCGATGCTCCATTTGCGCTCAGCACCGATGCTGGATTCCTGATTCACGGTGCGACTTGCGGACTGGAATTCGTGTTCTGAATCCTTTTTCCATCCCCGCATGTTCGCGGTGGGGCTTCCGCCAGCGCGGGACGGATCTACACTAGGCGTATGGATTACAATACGCGTTTGGTGATCTTGGGTGCCGGCATCTTAGGCGCCGTTTGTGGATTGGTGGGTGTGTATCTCCTACTTCGCAAACGCTCATTGATCGGTGATGCGATCTGCCATGCATCGTTGCCGGGGATCACGCTGGGCTTTTTCAC
>JBILVV010000175.1:0-9365 GCA_044370255.1 Pirellula sp. | reverse complement strand
TATGAAGATTCTGAAGGTGAACAAACTCCGAGGACCGAACATCTGGGCCAACTACCCGGTGCTCGAGGCTTGGGTTGACCTAGAAGAACTGAAGGACACTTCCTCGGAAATGATTCCGGGGTTCAACGACAGGCTGATGGCATGGTTGCCGACGATGGTGGAGCATCGTTGTAGCGTTGGCGAGCGAGGTGGCTTTTTTGTTCGCTTGCGTCGGGGCACTTACATGGCCCATATCCTGGAGCATGTGACGCTCGAACTGCAAACCTTAGCTGGCACTCCGGTGGGCTTTGGTCGCGCGAGGGAGACGAACGTCGATGGAATCTACAAAGTCGCCATCGCTTACAAAGAAGAGAAGTTGGCCTTGGCATGTTTGGACAAGGGATTCGAATTGTTGATGGCAGCGATCCACGATAGTCCATTCGATGTCTCGGGTACGGTCAATCATCTGAGGGAATACGCTTACGATGTATGCCTCGGACCGAGCACGCGTTCGATTGTAGACGCGGCCAAGGCGCGCGGAATACCGTGGCGACGCTTGAACGAAGGGAGCCTGGTGCAACTGGGCTATGGGGTGCATCAACGCCGCATCTGTACCGCAGAGACCGATGCAACCAGCGCCATTGCCGAATCGATCGCGCAGGACAAAGACATGACGCGCATGCTGCTCCGCTCGATCGGAGTCCCCACGCCCGAGGGGCGAGCAGTAGAGGATGCAGACGATGCATGGGAAGCCGCGGAAGACATCGGCTTGCCAGTGGTCGTGAAACCTCAGTATGGCAATCATGGTCGCGGTGTTGCCACGAACTTGCAAACGCGAGAGCAGGTGGTCGCCGCTTATCAAGCAGCACGCGAAGAGGGGCGATCGATCGTTGTCGAGCGCCATGCACCGGGCGACGATTACCGTTTGCTGGTCATCGGTGGCAAGTTGGTAGCGGCCGCGCGTCGCGAGCCTGCACATGTGATAGGCGATGGTCGTTCGACCGTGCAGCAACTGATCGATATCGTCAATCAGGATCCTCGCCGTAGCGATGGGCATTCCACGGCCCTGAGTTTGATCAAGATCGATGCCGTTGCACTAGGAGTGTTGCTCGAACAAGGGATGACACCCGATACGATTCCGCCGCTGGGGAAAAAGGTTCTGATCCGCCGCAATGCAAATCTGAGCACCGGCGGTACCGCAAGTGATGTGACGGATTTGGTTCATCCCGATGTGGCTCGGCATGCCATCGAAGCGGCCCGAATCGTCGGACTAGACATCGCAGGTGTCGATGTCGTCGCTCAAGATATCGCCCAGCCTCTTCAAGGACAGCGAGGCGTCATCGTGGAAGTCAACGCGGGCCCTGGCCTGCGGATGCATTTGGAGCCATCTTTAGGCACGCCTCGTCCGGTCGGGGAATCCATCATCGACATGATGTATCCCGGCGATAACAACGGTCGCATTCCGATCGTGAGCGTCACCGGTGTCAACGGCAAGACAACGGTGACTCGGTTGATTGCTCACATGGTTGCCAACACTGGCAAGAAGGTCGGCATGACCTGCACCGATGGTATCTATGTTGGTGGTCGGCGGATCGACTCGGGTGACTGCAGTGGTCCGCAGAGCGCTCGGTCGGTGCTGATGAATCCGTTTGTCGAGGCGGCTGTCTTGGAGACTGCCCGAGGCGGTATTCTCCGCGAAGGGATGGGGTTCGATGCGTGCGATGTCGGTATCGTGACCAACATTGGCGAAGGTGACCACCTCGGTCTTTCCGATATCGAAACGATCGAACAACTCGCAATCGTCAAACGATGTGTCATCGAAGGGGTTCACAAGAAAGGATACGGTGTCCTGAAGGCTGATGATCCATTGACGGCAGCGATGATCGAACGCTGCAAAGGCCGCGTCATCTTCTTCGCATTGAGCGAAACCGATCCGGTTCTTCAGGCTCATCGTCAAAAGGGTCAGCGCGTGATATTCGTCCGAAACGGATTGATTGTGATGGCTGAAGGGGAGAGCGAGGTCAAGCTGACAACCGTCAATCAGATTCCGTTGACCCATCACGGGCGTATCCGATTCCAGGTAGAGAACGTTTTGGCCGCTACGGCTGCGTGCTGGGGCCTAGGCATGCCGAGCGAGCAGATCGTTTCTGGGCTGGAGTCTTTCTCCGCCCATATGGACAAGGTTCCAGGCCGCTTCAATCTTTTGGAAGTGCACGGCGCGACCGTAATCGCCGACTATGGGCACAACTCCTCGAGTCTGCTTGCAGTGATCGATGCATTGAGTCAGTTCCCCGAAGGACATCGGACCGCGATCTACTCCGCAGCAGGAGATCGTCGAGATGTCGACATGGTGCGTCAGGGAGAAATCCTCGCGGACCATTTCGACCGCATCATCCTGTACGAAGATCAATACACGCGAGGTCGCCAACCGGGCGAGATCGCTGCGATGTTCAAGCAAGGGATCGATCGAGGTCGACGATGCAAAGAAGTGTACGATGTTGTGGGATGGGAGAGAGCCGTTGATCAGGCGCTGAAGTTGCTCAAAAAAGACGACTTGATGCTCCTGCAGGCCGACACGATCGACGCTACGGTTCAGTATTTGCAGCGAGCCATCGAGCATGAGAACCTAGGACGCGAAATCGATCTCGATGTGGCGCTTCGGACCAAACAGGAACCGGACTCAGGGGATACCGGTAATCTCTCGGTCAGCAACTCAACGACCCACTCTTCATCCGCTAGCAACCCAACGGCTGGTGCGAAAAAAGTCTCCAGCGATCGTTAGCTTTTGTTGCTAAGTCTCGAGAAGGAATCGTGAATCAACCTTTCCACAGGATGATTCGTGACCTATAGTTCAGGGTGTGCGAGTTGGAAATTGACTCGCACACTTAGCCTCCGATCGTTTTTCCGGCTGAGGGACCATCATTTTGCGTTGGCCCAAATCATAACGGCGAGTGCAGTAGCACGCTCGATTTGCGCCAGTCTCGCAGCGGCTCCGTGTCGTGCCGCAAACGGTCGGAGGATTTTTTTCATCAACAATGCCGTGTCGGGTCTCGGGATCCAGCACGGCTTTTTGTTTTGATTCGTTATTGTCGATGCATGAGTCGAGGGTTGCATCGGTCCAGTGTTGAGTTCTGGCCATCGCGTCACAATCCCCTCGTACTCGTACTCAGGACGCGTAAGCGTACGGTACTCGTACTCGATGGCTCGTCTTCGATAGCAGCATCGCGATTGTCCGATATTCCGAACCGGCACGCTGCAATGCGTTTTCCCTCCTCGGCCTTCGATCCACTTTCAAGCTCGAGATTTCATTGCCGACCAATGCGTAGACCAGGCGGCAGTGGTACGATGCAGTGATCGGAATGGAGTACGAGTACCGTCCTGTTGGACTGAGTACGAGTACGAGTACTAGTACGAAGAGCAGCCAGAACAAGTCGATGTACCGAAGAATTCGGTCGGCTCGGTTGCTCATGGTGACGTTACTTCTCGTCCTCGGTGTTCGTTTCGTCCTCGGTGTTCGTTTTCGTCGGGCGGACGATCACTTTCATCGCCCCCTTCTCACCCGCGTACAGTCGATCAAACCAACCGGCAGCTTCGTCGAGGGTGGCGCGAGCCGTGATCAGCGGATCGACTTGGATCGCACCCGAGGCAAGGAGTTCGATGCACTGCGGGATCTCGCCGTTGGATGCACAGGAACCGTAGACCGAAAGTTCGCGAGTCACGACAATTTGGAGTGGCAACTCGACTTTGGGAGTGAGGTTGCCCACCAAGGTCACGGAACCTCCGCGCCGAACCACTTCAAAACAGGTTTGAACCGGCTTGTTGGCCCCGACGACTTCCATGGCTGCATCTGCCCCACGCCCAGATGTCCACTCGAGCACTTGGCTCACCGGGTCAACGTTTCGAGCGTTGATGGTGTGGGTTGCCCCAAGTTGTCTCGCTAGCGCGAGTTTCTCGTCCTCCAAATCGACCGCGATGATCTTGGAAAATCCCGCGAGGCGCAGTGTCTGAATGCATAGTAGCCCGATCATTCCAGAACCGACGACAACAACGGATCCACCCAACGACCGTGGAGTGCGATTGGTCGCATGGATAGCGATGGAAACCGCCTCGATCATCGCGGCGTGATCGAAAGATAAAGAGTCCGGAATGTGGTAGGCGATGTTCTGAGGAACGGCTACCGATTCGGCGAACGCTCCTTGGCGACGGAATTCCTGGCATGCGACCCCGAGCACCTGTCGGTTTTCGCATAGGTTGATCGATCCGGAGCGGCAGGAACTGCACTCGCCGCAGGATACGGTCGAGTCGAAGGTGACTCGGTCGCCGACTCGGAAACGGGTGACTTGATCGCCGACTGCGGCCACTACGCCTGCGGCCTCATGCCCCATGACCAACGGCGGAATGCGACGCCCGGAACTGCCGTCGTACCCGTGAATATCGCTCCCGCAAATTCCGCAGGCACGCACCGAGACCAGCAAGTCTTTCGGGCCGATCTGAGGTTGCGGTAGTTCGGTAACTTCCAATTTTCTCGGCTCTGTCAGCAGGAGAGCTTTCAACTCAGTTATCCTCTATTTGAAGTATTGGGTTTGTTGCATGGAATGAAACAGCTGGTCTAGCCGCGGTTTTCCCCGAAATGGGCTACAATCCGAGCCCATGGTTCGTTAGTCTTCTTGTATTCCATTTCGGATGCTTTCAGTCGAATTGTACTCGATTTGTTTCAGCATTCAGCACCCGCGCCAGACCACTGACGCCGTCCAGGATCGAAAAGCTCTATGAAATCTATCGTTTTGTATCGATGGCTGGCCTGTGCCATCCTGCTCACCCTAGGAACCTACGCGAACGGACAACAGCCCTTGCAAGTCAAACCTCAACTTCCTGAAGTTCCCGGTGTGAAGGATCCAGTCAGCTATGCGCTCGGCTTCAAAGTAGGATCCGACATGAGGAGCGCGTCTCTTGAAGCCTCTGATTTCGATGTTGAGCAGTTCACCAATGGGTTCCTGGATGGTCTGGCCAAAAAAGAGAAGCTCACTCCCGAGCAGATCCAAGCCTGCTTCATGTCGCTCGAAGAGAAGATTCAAAAGAAGATGATTGATATCGGTCGAAAGAATCTCGAGAAGGCCAACGAGTTCTTGAAGGTCAACAAGGATAAGGAAGGGATCCAAACCACCAAATCAGGTCTTCAATACGAAGTCATTAAGGCAGGAGCGGGCAAGACTCCTACGGTCACCAGCAAAGTCAAAGTGCATTACGAAGGAAAGCTCCTTGACGGCACGATCTTCGATAGCTCTGTCAAACGAGGGGAACCGATCGAATTCCCGGTCAACGGTGTGATCTCTGGATGGACCGAAGCGTTGCAGCGAATGAAAGTTGGAGATAAATGGCGATTGTTCATCCCGCCTGGGTTGGCTTACGGCGAAGAGGGACGTCCTCCCGTGATCGGGCCGAACGAACTCCTCACCTTTGAAGTCGAATTGCTCGACGTTAAATAGCTCCGATGCCCGATCAACCGATGGAGGCGGGAACCTCTTTGGAAACAGTTCGGTCGCGATGCGTTGAAGCGGGCCAAGAGCATCTCTTGGCCCATTGGGATCGACTCACCATTCCTCAGCGAGAATTTCTGCTCGCTCAAATCGAGTCGATCGATTTCGACCTGATGTCGAGACTGCATGCGGGAGGGGGCTTCGCGACCGATGCCGTCGCTTTGGCTCAGCGCGCTCAACCGCCGGAGGCAGTGTTGCTCGGGCAGAGCTATCGAGGTTTTTCGGCAAAGGATGCGATCGAAGAGGGGAATCGAGCGATCGCCGAAGGAAAGGTCGCAATGATCCTGGTCGCTGGAGGCCAAGGAACACGCCTCGGGTTCGATCTTCCCAAAGGAATGTTCCCCATCGGTCCGGTTTCGGGCCGAACGCTTTTGGAGATGCATGTCGATTCGCTCCGCGGAGCGATGAAACGATTTGGCGTGTCGATCCCGATGCTTGTGATGCTGAGTCCCGCTACCGATTCAGCGACCCGAGAATACTTCGAGATCAATGATCGGCTGGGACTTTCACACGACGAGCTTTTCCCCTTTCTGCAGGGGAGCATGCCTGCGGTCGATGCTCAGTCAGGAAAGATTCTAATGGAATCGCCACATGAGTTGGCGCTGAGCCCCGACGGCCATGGAGGATTGGTTTCGGCGCTTACCAAGAGCGGTTTGATGCATCAGATGCGTCAACGCGGCGTCGAGCAATTCTTCTACGCTCAGGTCGATAACCCGTTGGTCCGAGCATGCGATCCTCTTCTGGTTGGTTATCATCGACTCGTGCAATCCCAGATGACAACCCACGTGGTGAGAAAGCGATTTGCCAAGGAACGTGTCGGCAATGTGGTGCAGATTGACGGCCGCACCCAGATCATCGAATACATCGACCTACCCGATTCTCTTGCAGAGCAAACACTCCCCGATGGCTCCCTCAAGTTATGGGCGGGCAATATTGCTGTTCATGTGTTTGACCTCGAGTTCCTCCATCAAGTGGCCGGCCTGTCGGACTCCTTGCCTTTCCATCGAGCCTTCAAGGTGGTCAGTTACGTTGACGCCCAGGGAGTGAAGCACAAACCTTCTGCCCCAAATGCCCACAAATTCGAGCGATTTGTTTTTGATCTTCTTCCGGCAGCAGAAAGGACGCTGGTGGTGGAAGGGGATGCGGCTGAAGTGTTCGCGCCAGTAAAGAATGCCGACGGTGCACCGACCGATACGCCCGCCGATACGCGACGAGCATTGTCGAGATTGCATGCATCGTGGCTTAAGGACGCAGGTGTTACGGTCGAAGATGGAGCTTATGTCGAAATTCATCCACTTTGGGCCTGGGATGCCGCGGAAGTGCGAGACAAGATTCAAGCCCCTGGCACGATAACTGCCGATACGTATTTTGCCTGATTGCGAGGACGCCCGTATTCGGGCCTCAATTACGGATTAAATTGCTTTAGGAGTTTGCTCAAGAATGCTACATGCCGTCATCATGGCCGGTGGATCTGGAACTCGATTTTGGCCTGCGAGCAGGCAACTCAAACCCAAGCAACTCCTGAAAATGGGGGCTCCCCGCTCGATGTTGCAGACCACTTTCGATCGATTGGCAGGCTTGGTCTCGAGCGAACAGGTTCTCGTCGCAACGAATGAACAACTTGCCGAAGCGGTTGTTGCTCAGCTTCCGCAGTTGCCGATCGAGCACATCATCGGTGAACCCTTCAAACGAGATACAGCCCCATGCATCGGCGTGGCCGCCTCGCTTGTTCGAGCCGCCGATGCCGGAGGGATCATGATCGTGATGCCTTCGGACCATGTGATTGAACCCAAGGCCGAGTTTCATCGCGCTGTGCGTGCGGGCGTTCAACTGATCCAAGAAGATCCTGACAGAATCGTCACCTTCGGAATCCGTCCGAGTTACCCTGCCGAGTCATTTGGCTACATCCAGCGTGGCAATCCACTGGCCTCTACCCCCGGTATCTCTGCATTTCAAGTGGAACGATTTCGAGAAAAGCCAGATCGAGCTACCGCCGAATCCTATTTGCAGGCAGGTTCTTTCTACTGGAATAGCGGAATTTTTCTTTGGCGTGCCCAGACCATCCTCGATGCCCTGGCTCGTTTCGAACCCGAAATCTTCGCCGCCATTGAGCGAATCGCTGCTTCCATCGGCACCCCAGACTTCCAGCGGACGTTTGTTGAACATTTCGAGCCCATCAAGGGCAAGTCGATCGACTTTGCAGTGATGGAGCGATATTCCAATGTAGCGGTCGTAGAAGCTCCCTTCGGCTGGGATGATGTAGGAAGCTGGCAAGCGATGGCACGCCTGATCCAACCCGACGAACACGGCAACGCCGTAGAAGGTCCTTTCTTAGGCATCGAATCGAGCGACTTGATTATTCGGACCGAAGACAACCATCTGATTGTAACGATCGGTATGTCGAGCACGATCGTAGTGCATACCCCCGATGCTACATTGGTAGCCCCTAAATCAGAGGAAGAACGGGTCCGCGAGGTCGTCAAACAACTGACGGAGTTGGGATACCAGCAGTATTTGTAGATCCGACAAAAAGACGCAGGGAATGTTTTTTTGATAGCTTAGCTTGCTTATGACGATTCGGTCTGTTGAACCTAGGACCTTGTCACCTATATTTAATGCTAGATAGAAGAATAGAGAGACGAGATCTTGCGCGATCGTTCGTGCAAACGATGGGAGGTAGGGGTGGCCAAGATTAGTGTTGCAGGCATCGCAGCCGACGAAGTCATCAATTGTTTGCCCGAAGGGGTCGCAGTTCTCGGTGCAGACACGGCGATCTTGTGGGCGAACCAGTGTTTTCGAGACTGGTTCGGCGGAGTCGATCGGACTGGAGAACAGTTTTATTCCGTCTTGGGAAACCCCGAAATTCAAGGATCCGGCAAATGTCCGTTGGAATCCTGTTCGAGTACCGGGCGCAAGTACACCGCGACACTGCGGAGAGAGAACCCCTCTGGTTCACCCGCCTTCTACCGAGTGGATGCAGTTTGTTTGAGAAAAGAGGATGCAACGCGAGTCAAAGAGCATCCAGACTCCCATGCTGATATGCTCGATAAAAACCGCATTGTTGTCACCCTCAGCGATGTGACCGAGGAGGTTCTCCAGGAGCAAAAGTTGGCTGCTATTCATCAGGCCGGTGCAAAACTTACCGATCTGAAGCCTGACGAAATCTTCGCGATGGATGTCGATCAGCGGATCGAACTGCTCAAGGACAACATTCGCCACTACACTCAAGACCTTCTCAATGTCAACGTGATCGAGATTCGTTTGCTGGAGCAATCCAGTGGCAATCTGATACCTTTGCTGTCGGTGGGTATTGATCAGGTCGCCGCTGACCGCCGACTGATGGCTAGCTCCAAGGGGCATGGAGTGACCGGTTACGTCGCTGCCCACGGCGTGAGCTATCTGTGTCGGGACACAACGGTCGATCCGATGTATCTAGAAGCATTCAAGGGTGCGAGAAGCTCGCTTACGGTACCAATCATCCTTCACGATGAAGTGATCGGAACGATCAATGTTGAGAGCCCCAAACTGGATGCATTCAGCGAAAGCGACCAACAATTCCTGGAAATCTTTGCGCGCGATGTAGCCGTTGCACTAAACACGCTTGAACTCCTTGTGGCTCAGCGAACCAACGCTGCCCAGCAGAGTTGCGAAGCGATTCACGCGGCGGTCGCGTTGCCGCTAGACGATTTGTTGCTCGACGCTGTTTTCTTGATGGAAAAATACATAGGCCACGACACGGAAACCGTTTCGCGGTTGAGGGAAGTGTTGAGCAAGGCGAGAAACATCAAGAAGTCGATCCAAAAAATCGGGCAAACCTTGGCCCCCACGGATGTTAGTCCGGCTGGTGTT
>JBILVV010000232.1:0-7494 GCA_044370255.1 Pirellula sp. | reverse complement strand
AAAATTGATCGGTAAGCGAATCTTGGTCGTCGATCCCGATGAACATGTCCGAAATGACGCCCACAGCTTGCTCGAGCGTTATGGTTGTACCGTTGAAACGGCCCACGATGGGGACCAGGCCGTGTCAATGGTCCGAAACTCCGGAGATGAGAACTACGATGTCATCATCTCCGACATTCGCCTGCCAGATTATTCCGGCTATCAGTTGATGCTCCGGCTTCAGAAACTGATGGATCATGTTCCGATCGCCTTGATGACGGGCTTTGGGTATGACCCTGGGCATTCGATTGTTAAGGCTCGGCAGGCAGGATTGCACAGAAAGGCAATCCTGTACAAACCCTTCCGGCTAGACCAACTGCTTGGTGTGACGGAAACACTGATTGATTATCGCCCCGGTCAAGTTTCGGAAGCGGATTGATTGCCGCAAGGAATCTCTCCCTTTGAGTTCGATCGTTTGGTTGAGACTGTTGCTGATTTTCCTCCTGGCCGTTGGCCACGTCAGCCTCTGGATTTGGCTTTTTAACCGTATCAACGCATTGGGCTTGCAACGAGCCACCATCAAGCGGCTTGAGAAAATGGTGGTGTTGCTTTGCCTACTTCTTCCCTTTGTATTTCTCTTTATCGAGTGGCGCTACGGTCTGTGGGGTAATTCCTGGCAGCATTTTTCGGAGCGGATACAGGAGCCACAGTTTTACCGTCGAGGATCGATTGCGACTTTGATCTACTTCGGTGCTGTTCTTGCTTTCTTGGCTTGGACTGCACCTCGTTGGCTCGCGCATCGCCCAGCCTTTGCGGTTGCGAAGAAGCGATACCACTTAGTGCATCGACGATTGGAACCACGCTTGCACAGACAAAATCCTCACTGGGTTATGGGGGCCAAGACTCGTTACTCTCTCGCTTTGCCTGGGAATGAAATTCTGAGCTTGGAGACCAACATCAAGCGTCTTTTCATCGAACAACTCGACAAGGCGTTCGAAGGGATGAAAGTTGGCCATATTTCGGACATCCACCTCATGGGCCAAATATCTCCCGACTTCACTCGATACTGCGCTGATTGGGTGGTATCGAATGGAGCTGAGGTGTTGGTCTTGTCTGGAGACTTGGTCGATGACGCGAGAGCCATCAAGCATCTGGAGTCCGCGTTTGCCCATCTACCCTCTGATTTACCGAAAGTTTTTGTCCTTGGCAATCACGACCGTGCCTATGGATTGGTCGAACCGGCCCGAGACACGATGGTCGGTATGGGGTGGCTAGACGCTGGTGCTAGAGATTGGCAAATTCATTCGACTCGCGGCGCTATTCAGATCCTGGGTAGCGAACTTCCATGGCTTGACCGTCATACCTACAGTACCTCGAATCCGATTGCTGGAGTTGCAACTTCGAGCCGCCCGAAAATGATCTTGGGGGTGTCCCATTCACCGGATCGATTCCCTTGGGCAAAATTAAGAGATTGCCATCTTCTGCTGTGTGGACATACCCATGGCGGACAGATTCGCGTTCCTGGAATTGGTCCCATTATCTCCCCCAGTTGGCATGGTAGCCGCTTCGCATCAGGCGTTTTCTATGAGTATCCCACGGTCATGCACGTCAGCAGGGGAGTCTCTGGGACGCATCCATTGCGATGGCGTTGTCCGCCGGAGGCCAGCGTTTTGGAACTAGCTTCACGACCAAGCGAACCATCGACACATCCGGTCGGAAGTAAAAAATAGACTCGAACCCACTGGTCGCGAAACGCTTCATGGTTTAATTTCGTTCGTGCGCAGTTAAGCTCTTTGTCTTTTTTGGCGGGTGTCCGTCTAGCCTCACGGACGTGTCATATGGATCAGGACCGATCCCTGAGCATTGAGACGAAGCGAATCAAAGTCGGAACGACTTTTGATTTTGATCTGACCGATAAATTCGGGCGTGTGGTCCTCAAAGCAGGACGCACCTTCGACGAAGTGATTCGAACGCGAATGCTGGCAGCCGGGGTTGAGACCGTAACCATCTCGGTCATGCCCGACCAGGAAAGCAAGACGCGGTTTTTGTTGGATTGCTACCCACTCGAATCTGTGGTTGCACTCCAAAACATACTTGCCCAAACCGAGCAGGGGCTGCAAGCCTTTGTAGAAGACACTCTCAAGGGCCGTCGCACCGAATGCAATATGTTGCGAAACCAACTCGACCGATTCCTAGGCGGTGTAGCTGACGATACCGCGACCGCTCTCGGTGTCCTCGCAGCTCGCTGGAGTTCTAATCCTCAGCAACCCGATGCATCAAAGCTCATTGCTCGCTCAACGCGTCTTGCTTGGTTAGCAATGATCACCGGCGTGGAGATGGGACTGGAGCCCTCAGAACTGGTAGCTATCGGCTTGGCCGGACTGTTGCATGATTGTGCATGGTTCGTCCATCCCGAATGGAGAGACCCCGTTTTTCGCAGTGAGAGGCGCGAGGAATTCGTAGCTGCCTACCAGAGACATCCGTTCGAGAGCATCGAGATGCTCAGTTCGACAACGGGCTTAGGACAAAACGTGTTGTATATGATTGCTCAGCTTCATGAGCAGAGCAATGGCTCCGGGTACCCTCGCGGACTGCGTGCGTCGCAAATTCTGCCAGCAGCCCGCATCCTCAATGTCGTCGATGCTTACCTCGAAATCGTCGACCCGACGTTTCGAAAAAATGGTATTGTTCCTGCCGATGCGCTCGGCCAGATCTGTTTCCACGCGGTCCTTGGAGTATTTGATAGGCAGGCGGTCAGGTGCTTTGTTGATACTTTATCCGCGTACCCAGTAGGCTCCGAGGTCGATCTAGATGACTCTCGGCGCGCGATAGTGATTCGCAGTAACCCAGGAAAACCTTTGGAGCCCGTTGTGAGATTGCTTGATGGTCCGAACGAAGTTACTGACCTGCTGAATGCCAAGATCCGGATCGACGCTCCTACCCCTGGTAGCCCCAGCTTTCGGCGGCTGCAACGCGAAAAAGAGATGGGTATTCCCTTCTGGGATGCCACCGCCCTGCTCGATCCAGAGGAATAATTCAGGGGCAGGATACTAGCCGCATGGGCCGAAACCTGAGATAACCATTAGCTTGCCATCGGTCCTAAACCCTGCTTATCCGCGCCACGATGAAAAACTCGGAACCAGCTAACGACAGTCCGTCGCTGGACGAAAAAACGGAGCTGTGCCAACAGTTGATTGGCTATAGGTTTCAAGATCCATCGTATATTGCTTCAGCGCTAACGCATGCAAGCGTTGCCGCTAGTCGCCGCCACTCCAACGAACGTATGGAATTCCTCGGCGATGCCATTTTGGGGATGGTCGTATGCGAGAAGATTTTCCAAACCTACCCCGAGTATCTCGAAGGTGACCTAACCAAGATCAAATCCGTTGTCGTCTCGCGGAGGGTCTGCGCAAAGATATCGAAAAAGCTGGGAATCGAGAGTTGTTTGCACGTAGGGCGAGGCATGATGCGGCATGGCATGCCCCGATCTCTCTTGAGCGATGTATTCGAAGCGTTGATCGCCGCCGTCTACTTGGATGGGGGTATGAAGGCGGCTCGCGAATTCATTCTTAATCATATGGAGTCAGAGATCCGTCTAGCAGCCGAAGGGCAGAGCAGCGGCAACCACAAATCGCTTCTGCAGCAGATGGCGCAGGGAGAAATGAAGGGAACTCCCGTCTATCGATTGCTGGGCGAGAGCGGACCGGATCACAGCAAGTATTTCGAGATCGCCGCTGAAATTTCTGGCCGAAGGTTCTCACCAGCGTGGGGGCGGAATAAGAAGGAAGCAGAGCAGAGAGCGGCCGGCAATGCCATCGCTGAGCTGCGAGGAGAGGAACCTCCCTTCGTCTCCAATCGATTCCCGGAACAATCCAAGGAATCGCACGAAAACGATTGATGACCTTCAGTAGTATCTATTTGAGTGTCGACGATTTCTGCCGCGCGTTTCGTTCCGCCTGAAAGAACTCGGCGTCAGATACAAGCTTGAGGGTTTGGACTAGCACATCCCAATCCTTGACCCGCTCTCGGTCTTGAGCGGTCAACGCATTCTGTACGAGAAGGCGAGCAGTGATACAGTCCTTGGACTTGGCACGTAGATCTGTCAATTGAATCTCAAGCGGCAACAAGGAATTCCGGTTGAGGAATTCGTTGAGTTGCAGTCTCAGCAAAGGGGGTTTGTAGGGAGGATAAATCGCACTTACCTGCACCGAGAGATTCGCAAACTCCGCATAAACTGCCGCAGCATCCGGATGAAATGGAGCCGCTGCGGTGAATCGATATCGCAGATTGCCGCTTTCCAGCAAGTAGCTACCCTCGCTCTCTATCGGCTCTTTTGCAGAAGCCCAGGCTTGAAGTTGCTCCTGGTTCAGTTGCGATTTGAGTTCGGCGACGCGCGACGCTAACTGACCAATTTCAACTCGACATCGACGTTGACTTTCAAAATCAGCCAATTCGATTTGTTGAGCCTGCAAATCGATGCGCATCATCCTTCTCCGTCGATCATCCCAATCCACGATTCGATGCTGGAAGAATAATGTTTGCGTCGACGCCACAGGTGGCCGTGTCGTGTCTACGTAAACATCGGTATCGATGCGAAACTCCGGTGGCATCATGGAGGTGGATTGTCCCAACGCACTTGATGACACGACTGCCCCGAGGATTGCTGCCAAAATGGAGACCCATGGATTGCGATAAGGAGTGAAAATCATAATTCGCACTGTACCCTACAGGGAGTGAAAAGCCGCGTCGATCGCGACATCTGCACCACGTTCATGAGGATGGAAACTCATCGCGATAAACTTTGCTAACAATCCGAGATAGATACCTTGAAACTTGGCTTCATCCATAGCCATCTTCGAAATGCCACTTGCGGGCGCTGTGAAATTCGAATGGTCTTTCGTGAACACCAGAGGCTCGCCATCGCCAATCTTGTACACCGAAACGATACATTTACAGCGTCCCTTGTATAGCGTTGGTCCATCGTGAAGTTGCAAATCCGACAACTCTACAGCGACCAAATACTGGGCATCCAATCTCTCTCCAAGTTTGACCATATCTAACGATCCCATGGGAAAATCCTTGGCGACCTGATCTACTTCCTGGACATCGACCATGGAAATTTTCTTCACATTCATCGCCATCAGCGCGCTCAATTGCCTTGATAAGATAGCGCTCGATGCATCGTTCTGAATACCACTTGGCGTCGCAACCGCGACAGCAACCCGTTTTCCTTGCAAGTCTTTGAAATCGGGAGGCAGTTCGGTTCCGTATACCAACAGAGCGCCGAGAGTCATCAAGCGTGTGCAACCCGTTGCGGCTACCGTCGATAGAACCAATAACCACGTCAAGTATCTACTCGCGATCCATGAAATCACGGATCCATTGGATTGAATTGGCATAGGGATTCCTTTCTCGCTTGCCAGGACATCAATTGCGGTTTTAGCAATCTCACCCGTGCGATGCTAGACGAATCACCCATTCCACAACGGAAACCGCCATCGCAATACACAACCCCGATATAGCTGCTATTGAAAACCAGCCTCCTCGCGATGTTTTCCCGAGTGCTCCCATTCCAATCATGATCGGCGCGCATAGCAAGCTTAGGCCGCACAACATGGTTCCACCAACATTGGCATTCAATGCTCCTTCGATGTTGCCATGCATAACATGAGCCCAGGACGTTGTCATCCCACAACCTGGACACCGTATGCCGAACATCGCAACCATGGAACAGTCCGGCAATCCCAACTGTCGATGCGTACCGAAACCTTGAGTCGACGGCGTCAACAACGACGAAACAGCCAACACCGCCAATAACACCACGCCACCACCTGCAATGACAAGTCTGTCCCGAAACATCAATCGACCCGGCGGGGCAATTTCGGCAGGAGGGAGAAGATAGGAAGCGTTGGTTTCAGGAATTGTCGGATTGGTGTTTCGGTGCACAGCAAAGATCGCTATGGTTCGTCGTAAGCGCGGGGGGCGATAGATCGCGAATGGAATCACAACATGCCGTACGGAATGTATTTGTCTGCCGCTGGCGCTCACGTGCAAGGTCATCGGCTCGAGGTTCTCAGCCACAACTTGGCCAACGTAAATACCCCGGCATTTAAGCCCAGTTTAGCAGTCCTCCAAGCTCGACACAACAAAGCCATCGACGATGGAGAAGTATCGCCCGGTTCAGGTGGCTTGGCCGACATAGGTGGCGGGGTCCGAATCCAACCCAACGAAACACAGTTTGGGGTCGGTCCCATGGAAGCGACCGGCGGTAAAACTGACTTCGCAATCAACGATCCCAACTCGTTCTTCGTGATCCGTCGGGGCGACGAACAGTTCCTTACTCGAGCCGGCGGCTTTCTATTCGATGCAGCAGGCAGGCTGACAACTCCCGCCGGAGATCAAGTGCTCGGCGCAGACAACAACCCGATCCAAATCGATCCATCCCAACCCTACGAAGTGAATTTCGATGGAACCATTCAACAAGAAGGGGCGCGATTGATGCTGATGCTAGCCCGCCCCAGCGACCTAAATAACCTTACACGCGAGGGTGCGAATCTCTTCCGCGCACAAGGTGAAATCAACGACGTCCCAGTGGGAGATCGCAAGTTGGTTGCCGGTCATCTCGAAAAATCAGGGGTCAATCCGACAACCGCCATGATGGAACTGATCGAAGCCTCCCGCGCATATGAGTCCAACTTGCGATTGATCCAACACCAAGACCAAGCCTACGGAAACCTCATCGGCCGAGTCCTGCGCGACTAATCGGCACATATCCAAGTTCGTATTTTTGACGTCGATGGTTACGTAAACCAGTTCCTATCGTTTAAGGCAAAACCAAATGAGTGTGCAATCTCTCTACACGGCAGCGTCGGGCATGGAGGCCATGCAGACGAAGCTGGATGTCATCGCTAACAACCTGGCTAACATCAACACGACCGCATTCAAGCGAGACCGAGCAAATTTTGAAGACCTTTTCTATCGCCAGAAGGTTTTCCCAGGTGTACTCGATGCGCAGCAGACTCCCACCCCCGTCGGAACCCAGGTCGGTTTCGGAACACGGATCCAAAGCACTCAGAAGGATCTTCGCCAAGGAGCCGTCGAACAGACAGGTCGCGACTTGGACATCGCCATCGAAGGAAAAGGCTTTCTCCAAGTCATCGACCCTGTGACACAAAACATTCTGTACACGCGAAGTGGAAATCTCGACGTCAATGCAAACGGGCAACTCGTCGTCGGTTCCGCCCAAACAGGCCGATTGGTCGAACCTGCAGTCACGATTCCGCAAGATGCAACATCGATCGTTATCAATTCCAACGGGCAAGTCCTCGTTCAACAGGTTGGTCAGCAACAGCTCATTCCCCTGGCCGATCTGCAATTGGTGAACTTCATCAACCCCGATGGCCTTCTCAAGCTTGGGGAAAACCTCTACCAGATGACCGATGCCAGCGGGCAGCCGATTCAGGGCCAACCGGGTAGAGATGGTTTGGGCGTCATTCGCCAAGGAGCACTGGAGAA
>JBILVV010000001.1:0-46092 GCA_044370255.1 Pirellula sp. | reverse complement strand
ATCGAGATAGTCGCCGCCGTCGCCGTCGCTCGCCACTTTCAATCCCAATCGCCCGATGCATTCGGTGGCGAGCCGGGCAGTTCGAAGGTCCCGGTGGTCTCCGTATCCGTAGCGGTATTGGCACATGCTCACTGCACTGCGGGAACCTTCATGGCGATACAGCGAGATCAAATGGAGCGCTGCCAATCGCACATCGACCGACTCGGATTGGAGCGATGCGTCGATCTGACGCCATACCTCCTTATTTTCGGGGTCATCGATGAGGATCTGAGCCAAGTCATCGATCGAATGATCGGTGGGTGAGGGGCGAGCAGTCGTTGCGCTGCGCAGGCGATAGATGCCTCCGAGTGCTACACGTTGATCGGTCCCGGAACTTGGGCAGCACAGATCGTACCAGCCTCCGGTGTCGACGATGATCAACGATCCGTCGCGATCGAGCAGGACATCGACGGGATGAAAATCGATGCGCGGCGAGGAGACCAGATCGATCGAGGCGGAAGTGTAGCCGGATGAATCGCCGCTGGTGTGGAGGGGGTGGAGCGAAACCTTGTGCAGATTGAATTGCGCCGTTGCGAGGTAACCCGAAACCTGTTTGCCGATTGGGGTGGGCATTCGGGAGGCGATACGCTCGTGTAGGGAGTTCAAATACAACAGTCCTGCCGGAGCTGCTGGTCCCATTTCGACAAGAGGTTCCATCAGCGGTCCGGTTTTGGGATGGCCGTCCAGGACTTGATGGGGTTTTCCAAAGACCGAACCGTACATTGCATGACCGATCCCATCGCGGATCCCATCGGCAGGATGATGAAGGAATGTCGCGCAGAAGAATCGTTCGCCACTCGGATGCCAGGCGACATCGACCAAGTTATCCATACCCCCGGTCATGACCGGTTCGATCGGACCACCCTTGGGATGGCGACGATACAGATGCGAAGCGGTGCTGGTGAATTTTCCTCGGTGCAGGACTTCATGCGTCTGTTCCGCGAAGGCGCTCTTGGACCAATAGATCCAACCGTCCGGACCGAGCCATGGGCCATGCAGATCGTTCGCGCAGTTCGTTAAGGTCTTGCCATCGAACCAGACCTCGCGCGATTCGCATACTCCATCTCCATCGGCATCGGTCAGTTTCCATATCTCCGGCGGTGCGGCGACGAGAATATCGTTCCCCAAACAGAGAACTCCTTCGGGAAAACTGAGCGACTCGGCGACCACTTGTCTGTGATCGAACTGGCCGTCCTGATCGGTATCCGATAACCGGACGATGCGATGGGGGCGAGTCTCGAGTTGTTTGTGCACCGGCTCGCGTGTCCACACCGACTCTGCCACGACGAGATTCCCCTTTGGATCCCATGTCGCGACGATCGGCCAAGTGCACAACTTCGGTGCAGCTACTTGTTCAAGAGTCGTGCCTGCTGGGATCGAGAAGGGAACGCCGTCGATCGAAACCTGTTGCATGGGCTCTCCATCCTGAGCGATCACCGAAGAGCACAGGAGAGAGATTGCCAGTAACCAAGCTGAAGGAAGTGGGGAGAGGACCTTAGCCATAGGGGACTTCTGTCATGAAGGACTAGTCGAGTAAGTCGGCTTCGTTGATCAGGCGAAATCCTTTGCGTGCGAGGATATCGAGGCCGGCTTCGGTGTTGTCGACCATGATGGCGATGCCAGGTTGTCCGTGAGGATGAACCAGGAGGGGATAGGCTTGAACGATGTTGATTTCCCCTTGAAGCAATGCGGTACAGATTTGCTGCATCGGTTGGCCTCCTTCGGGGAGTTCGACACCGATGAGATCGCTTTCGATGATGGATAAACCTGCTCGTTCCAAAATCTCACGTCCTCGCTCGGCATGGCTGACGATGAATCGGACAAACGCGCATTCGGCCGCATCGCTGATCGAAAACGCGGCGATACGGATACCAGCTACTTCGAAACGGCGGACCACTTCGAGCAACTGTCCGACCCGATTTTCGAGAAATAGGGTGAATTGGCGAAGCGTGGGATAATCCCGTCCGCGCATGGTTTCAAAGGAGGTGCTGGCCCCTTCGCCCGTACTCATATTGTCTGGCTCTTTCTGCGAGTCAAAAAGGATGAAGCAGGCCGCAAGGTATCGCGATCCGCCGCTTCAGAGGAACTTATTCTAGCAGAATTAGGCAGACCGTGGATTAGTCGTTGGAAGCGATGAGAGTCTTCAGTTGCGACCAAGTCCGTTGGACCGCCCCGCGTTGCTTTTGGACCAATTCCTTCGCCCTTTCCTGCAGGGCCTGCCGTTCGGAGGGGTTCTCGATCATGGAGGTGACCCAGGGCACGATCTGTGCAGGGTCCTGGAATTGCACTGCGCCGTCAGATTCGAGGAGAAGTTGAACGACATCGGTGAAATTGCGAGTGTTTGGGCCAAAGGACGTCGCAACTCCATAAGCGCACGGTTCGATCATATTTTGTCCGCCGCGCGACCCGAAACTTCCTCCGACGAAACCGATATCGGCCAGTCCCCACCACCATCGAAGTTCGCCGACCGAGTCGGCGAGCAGGACTCGCCACTGTGTGCCGGTGGGTGCATCGGTCAGTTGACTTCTGCGAATCCAAGGCAGGCCGCTTGCCTCGACCAGTTTCGCGACCTCGTCGAATCGTTCCGCATGACGCGGCACCAGGATCATTCGCAATCCGGGGAACCGTGGTAGCAATTCCGACATGGCCTGGAGGCACAAGGATTCTTCGGGAGACTGGGTGCTGCCGCACAGCCAAACGGTCCGCTCGCGTTCTTCCTGCGGAGCATTGAGCGACAGCATCGCACGCCGCATTGCAACCTCGGGATGTTCGCGATCGGGAGTGGCGCCATCGAACTTGATATTGCCGGTGACGTCGATCCGTTCGTTGGGATAACCCAATTGAAGGAATCGGTCGCGATATGTCGCGCTTTGGGTCCCGATCCAGTTCACTTGCGATAGCACGGAGGTGATGAGCGGGGCGATGCGAAGATATCCCGAAAGCGAACGAGCGCTGAGTCGAGCATTGATGATGGCGATCGGGATCCCTTGCCGAGCAGTGATGCGAAGCCAATTCGGCCACAGTTCCAGTTCAGCCATCACTAGTAGATCGGGCTCGATGCGATCGAGTGCCCTGCGAATGGCCCAGGTGAAGTCCAAGGGGGCAAATGCAACTTGATGTTGTGAGTAAAGTTTCTTGGCCAGTTCGTAGCCACTGTCGGTGGAGGTGGTAACAACGATTTGCAGATCGGGCCATTCGCTCTGTGCGAGTTCAATGACTGGGCGGATGACTTGCAACTCGCCGACACTGACTGCATGAAACCAAAAGCGCCGTTTGGTTGGGTCTTGCGTTGAGGCTGTCGTGGCAGTGGATAGGCGAGGGAGATTGCCAAAGAGTTTTTCGCGCCATCCTTGTTTGTAACGCCCCTGTGTGACCCATCGCCAAACAATCCATGGGCTAGCAACGAAGAGGAGCAGGATATAGATCAGGTTTAGCAAGTAAGACATTATTCGGCACAGCACGTTGGGAGCGAGTCCCCAAGATCGTAGCCAATCCTATCGATTGCGGTGGGGACCACGCCCATCGCAAAGCCTCTGGGCGAGCCACCCTCGTTCTCAGCGGTAGCAATACACTGCATCCGAGGAGCGGATCAGGAGAGAATCACCTGAGATGGCGGGGGTAGCCCAATAGACTTCGTTCTTGTTCCCGGTTTTTATTTCCGCGAGCAAGTTATACTCCGGCCCGGTGGCAAACAGGAATGTATCCCCCGATTCGTTGACTGCATAGATTCGATCGCCAACCGCCACGGGACAGCCCGCTATCAGTTTGCCACCCGGAGTCCGCTTTCGATAGATCTCTTTGCCCGTTTGCGTCTCGTAACAAGTGATCGTGTTGCCGAAGAAGTAGATGTATTCGCCGACTACAACGGGCGAAGGCATTCCGGCACCACTCTTGGATCCCGACCATAATACTCCTTCACTTTTCTTCTGGCCTTTGGCAGGTGTTAGGTCGCCTAGATGCCCCGCGCCGACGGCACCGATAGGTCCTTTGCTGCCGGGGCTCGAGGTTCCGTAGTAAACACCGCGAGGGTCGGCAACCAAAGAACAAGAGAACGATGTATCGAGTCCGCCGACTCGCCATCGCTCGGAGCCATCGGCCAGATCGTAGGCGATGACGGAACCCGAACCGGCGGTCACGACTTCTGTGCGATCGATGTTCTTCCACAGAATGGGTGTGCTCCATGCAGATCCTTTGTCGCGCGTTGCACGCCATAGCTCCTGACCATCGGCTGCATTTAGGCAGAATAGAGTTGCTGAATCTTCGTTGTACATTTGGATCAGCAATCGATCATCGGCTAGCAGCACCGACGATCCGGTGCCAAAGTCGTTGGTGATCTTTTGAGGTTCAAACGATTTGGTCCACTTGGGTTTGCCTTGGAAGTCGAAGGCGGTCAGAACGCCTGCCGCACCGAAAAAAGCGTAGACGGTATCTTCTGCAGCCGCGGGGGTTTCGGTTGCAAATGTGTTCGATGCATGCTTGCCAAAGGCCGGAACAGCCTCGGCGACTTTCGACTGCCAGAGAACATCGCCGTTGGACAACTGCATACATACCAGTCGCCACTCGACGGCATCCTTGGGCTTGGGTGCTCGACCCATAGTGCTTGGATCCATGACGCCGCCGGTCATCCCCTTGGGTTTGACCGACTTGGATCCGACTGCAGTGGTGACGAAGATTTTATCTCCGACGACGATGGGTTGAGACCAGCCGCTTCCGTCGATTTCGGTGCGCCATGCGGGGGTGGGAGTCTCGGGCCAGGATTCGGGCAGCTTTGCCTCTGCGACAACGCTCATCGCTTGGCCGCCTCGGAACTGCGACCAATCCTCTGCAATCGATGCGTTAAGGAGCAATCCAGCACATAGCCAGCATGGGAGAAGGTGTCGAACACTGTTTGATAGGAATTTCATTTTCGTTTCCGCTCCGAATCGGATGAGAGAATCGAGATCATCATGAGTTTAGCTGTCGGTCAAATCTCGCGGAAACGGAGGGTATGCGAGGGAAAAGGGAACGATTGATGATGCGGACTGCCAAGGCTAGAATGCCCTTCTTCCTCGAACGATCCCTATCCCCCGAGTCCCATGGGCCCCTGTTTGCACCATGGTACGCTGACTGTGGAACGGTAAACAAGCATGAGCGAGCTATGTGATTTCGGCCTGATTGGCCTAGCTGTCATGGGCGAAAACCTGGCCCTTAACGTGGAAAGTCGCGGGTACCGGGTAGCGGTCTTCAACCGAACTACGGAAAAAGTCGACGAATTGATTCAGGGGCGAGCCAAGGACAAGAGCTTCGTCGGTTGCCACTCCATCCCGGAATTGGTCAAGAGCCTGCGGCGGCCTCGCATTGTGATGATGCTGGTCAAGGCGGGGCCGGCTGTCGACGATTTGATCGAACAACTTCTGCCTCACTTGGAACCGGGGGACATCCTGATTGATGGGGGCAATACCCATTACGTCGACACCGAACGACGCACTCAGTATGTTGAAAGCAAAGGCTTGCTCTTTGTGGGTTCTGGTGTTTCGGGTGGCGAAGAGGGAGCGCTCAAGGGTCCGAGCTTGATGCCTGGCGGCAGCAAAGCTGCTTGGGAAACGATCCGCCCAATCTTTCAATCGATTGCGGCCAAAGTTGGACCCAAGCACGATATTCCATGCTGCGAGTGGGTGGGGCCTCGCGGTGCTGGTCACTACGTCAAGATGGTGCACAACGGCATCGAGTATGGTGACATGCAGTTGATCTGCGAGGCCTATTTCCTGCTCAAAGAAGCCGCAGGGCTGAGCAACGACGAACTTTACGATGTCTTCTCCGAGTGGAATCGCGGTGAACTGCAAAGCTATCTTATAGAAATATCGCGCGATATCTTCAGTGTGAAAGACGATCGAGGCGGGGATGGTTACCTGGTCGACAAGATCCTAGATGTCGCCGGTGCCAAGGGGACTGGCAAGTGGATGAGCCAGTTGGCACTCGACCTCGGGGTTCCGAGCACGTTGGTAACTACGGCTGTGTACGCGCGATGTCTTGCTGCGATGAAGGATGCCCGCGTTCGCGCTAGCAAGATACTGCCCGCTCCCGCGCCCTCCCACAATCCCGCCTTTGCCTCGGCTGTTCAGTCGATGATCCAGGACCGCAAAGGATTCATCGAAGCGGTTCGACAAGCGTTGTACGCATCCAAGATCTGCTCGTACGCGCAGGGTTTCGTTCAGCTTCAGGAGGCGAGTCGCGAGCACAAGTGGGAACTCAATTACGGCGACTGCGCCTTGCTATGGCGAGGTGGCTGCATCATTCGCGCCCAGTTCCTGGACCGGATCAAAGAAGCCTTTGATGCGCAGCCCAATCTCGAGAACTTGCTCTTGTTTCCTTACTTTAACCAAGCGATCCAAGGGGCTCAGGAGTCTTGGAGGGCTGTTGTCATGGCAGCCAGCCACTTAGGTCTTCCTGTTCCAGCATTCTCAACAGCGTTGGCTTACTACGACAGCTATCGATTGGCGAGATTGCCTTCGAACTTACTCCAGGCCCAGCGCGATTACTTCGGCGCTCATACCTACCAACGCGTCGACCAGGAAGGTGTATTCCACAGTGAATGGCTTGACTTGCGCCGCCAACCCTCGTGATGCCTCGCGCTCAGTGATCTGTTCCTTTTAATATGGCACGTGAATTAAAGACGATTCGCAACATCGGCATCATTGCTCACATCGATGCGGGCAAGACGACTGTCACCGAGCAGATGCTGTACATGAGTGGTACCAAGCATCGAGCAGGCGCTGTCGACTCGGGCACGACCGAAACCGATGATGATCCCGAGGAGCAACAACGGGGCATCACGATATTCGCCGCTTGCGTCACCTTTCGCTGGAAGGACTGCACCGTCAATCTGCTCGATACACCCGGCCACGTCGACTTTACCGCAGAAGTCGAACGCTGCCTGCGAGTGCTCGATGGAGCAGTCGTTGTTTTCAGCGCTCGCGAGGGGGTCGAAGCTCAGAGCGAGACGGTTTGGCGACAAGCCAATAAATATGGCGTCCCGCGCATTGTGTTCATCAACAAACTCGATCGCGAGGGAGCGGATTTCTATCGAGTCCTCGATGAAATCGGTCCGCGACTCAATGCCGACCCGCTCCCCATCCAAATCCCGGTCGGCCAAGGGCCCAGCCACACCAGCGACCCGTTTCGCGGAATCATCGATCTGGTCGATATGAAACTCCTCACCTTTAGTACGGAGGATGCGGGGCGCACGGTCGTAGTTTCTGATATCCCCGAGGAACTACGCGGCGATGCCAACGATTGGCGCAATGTCATGCTCGAAAAGCTCTACACCTTCAGCAATGACATGATGGAATTGGCGATGGAGGAAAAACCGATTCCAGCCGAGTTGATTCGAAAGACGCTCCGGGATGCATGCATCGCGCAGCAGATCCAACCCGTTCTGTGCGGTTCGGCTCTTCATGGCGTGGGAGTGCAACCACTGCTCGACGGCGTGAGTCACTACCTTCCATGCCCTCTCGATCGGCCTCCCGTGCAGGGATGCGATCCCAAGAAACGGGACAAATCGCTTCAGCGCAAGCCCGACCCGAAGGAACCCTTTTGCGGTCTGGTGTTCAAGATCCTCCCCGCGAAGACCGGCGACATGTTTTGGATCCGCGTTTACTCGGGCCGCCTGGAATCCAACTCCCGCGTTTACAATCCCAATCGCGACAAGAAGGAAAACGTTGCCCAGCTTTGGCAGATCCATGCCACCAAGCGAGAGAAACAAGGGCAGATCGACGCTCTGGAATGCGGTGATATCGCCTGTGCGATCGGACCTCGCGATTCGATCACCGGGGATACGTTGTGCGATACGCGGGACATGATTGAGCTCCCATCGATCCAATTCGCGCAATCGGTTATCTCGATGGCTATCGAACCGGAAAACACCACCGATCGAAAGAAGCTGGCGGAAGTCCTCGATATGCTCAAACGCCAGGATCCCACTTTTCACGCGACCGATAGCAGCGAATCGGGCCAGACAATCATTTCGGGTATGGGGGAGTTGCACCTTGAGGTCATCAAGAATCGGTTGGTTCGCGACTACCACATGAATGTCAAGTTCTACAAACCGCGGGTCAGTTACCGCGAGACGATCGCTTCGGCCGCTGAAGTGGTCGGTCAATGCAATCGTCAAGTCGGTTCACAGCATCTGTACGCGCGATTGAGTGTCCGGTTCGAACCCCTCGAGGATTTATCCGCGAAAGTGATCGTGCTCGATCGAACCCCTCCCGAGAAGATGCTTCCGGAGAATCTTCGGCAAGCGGCCTTGGAGGAACTTCGCAATCGCGCTGAGGGAGGCGGGCTGATCGGTTCGTTCCCATTGACCGGCATGCGCATTAGCATCCTCGGAGGAGAGATCGCCGAGATTGGTTCGGACGAAGTCGCGTTTCGAATCGCTGCCAATGACGCATTTGACTTAGGGTTGCGAGAAGGAGGTCCCTCACTGTTAGAGCCCGTCATGAAGATGGATATCACGACACCGGCGGATTACCTCGGCGAGATTGTAGGGGATCTGCAGCAACGTCGCGGATTGATCGAGCGGACCGAAGCTCGCGGATCGATGACCAGCATCGCGGCCCTTGCCCCGCTGAAGGAACTGTTCGGTTATTCGAGCGCTATTCGATCTCTGAGCCAAGGGCGTGCGGGATGCTCGATGGAACCCCATGGTTACCAAGTCGCATCGAAGGAAGATCTCGAGTCGTTCGCAATGTGAGATGGCGAGCGTGATGAAAGCCCAAAGCATACCCAAAGCATAAGGTGCGATTGCGTGTTCATTGTTTTTGACGGGATCGATGGGGCTGGGAAATCGACGCAGATCGCGATGCTCCGAGATCATTTGATATCGCGAGGTTGCAGTGTGTGCAGCGCGAGGGATCCGGGAGCGACGAAGCTCGGGGATGCCGTACGAGAGATTTTGCTCCATCGTGAAGATATTCCGTTGTCGATGACCAGCGAAATGCTTCTCTACATGGCTGCCCGTGCGCAGCTCGTTGAGGAACAAATTCGACCCGCTCTGGCTCAGGGCGATGTCGTGCTTTGCGATCGCTTTCTGCTCGCCAATGTGGTTTATCAAGGCTGCGCAGGTGGCTTGGATGTAGAGACCCTTTGGCAGGTAGGAAACATCGCAACCGGAGGGCTGTTGCCCGACGTTACGATCGTTCTGGACATGGATGTCGAGAGGGCAGCCAGCCGCATGCAACGTGGCCTGGATCGCTTAGAGAAGCGCGGACAAGAATATTTTCAGCGAGTACGGGATGGTTTCCGAAGCCAGTTGCCTCGCTGCCCAGGAATGGCGATCCTGATCGATGCCGATCGCGAGGCTTCGGCAATTCATCAGGAGATATGCGCAAAGATCGATGGGCTGCTGTCTTAGTCGCGGCTAGGCTTTGATTACTTTGGTTGGATCGGGACTGGAGATCGCGTTGCGCGTATCGATCACCAGTTGCGACCAGCACGCCAATTCCTCGTAGTTGACATTGGCGTGCGCTGTTGCGATCAGAACTGCATCGAAGGATCGAATCGTCTTCTCGTCCCAGGGAATGCTCTTTAAGCCAGCCCAATGCGGATGTTCGCGAGTCGGCCTGACCACGGAAATGTAGGGATCATAATAGGCAACCTCAGCTCCGGCATGATTCATCAGATCCATCAGCACATAGCCCGGCGATTCCCGATCGTCATCCACGTTGGCTTTGTAGGCGAGGCCGACCAAAAGGACTTTGCTGCCATTGAGTGGTTTGCGTCGCGAATTGAGCGCGTCGGACAGTTTGCGGATCACGTATTCGGGCATTGAGGTATTGATCTCGCCAGCGAGTTCGATGAACCGAGTAGCCCTGCCGTATTCGCGAGCTTTCCACGTCAGGTAAAACGGGTCGATGGGAATGCAGTGGCCACCCAACCCAGGACCGGGGTAGAAAGCCATGTATCCGAAGGGTTTGGTTTTTGCGGCGTTGATCACTTCCCATACGTCGATACCCATCGCGTCGTAAACGACCTTCAGTTCGTTGACCAGCGCGATGTTCACCGAGCGGAAAATGTTCTCCAGCAACTTGGTCGCTTCTGCCGCACGGCAGCTCGATACCGGCACGATCCGTTCCACCGCTTGCGAATAGAGGGAGACGGCTCGCTTCAAGCATTCCGGAGTGTAGCCTCCGACCACTTTGGGAATCTTCGCGACCTTGCTGTCCGGATTGCCGGGGTCTTCTCGTTCGGGGGAGAATGCAAGGTAGAAATCTTTTCCAGCTCGGAGCCCCGAGCCCGCTTCGAGTACTGCGCGCAGGTCCTCGTCGGTTGTGCCCGGATATGTGGTCGATTCGAGCACCACTAACGTTCCAGGTTGCAGATGGGTCGCGATCGACTTGCCCGTTTCGATGATGTAAGAGATATCGGGTTCGCGGTTTTTGCTGAGGGGCGTTGGCACACAGATGATCACGGCATCGCATTGACGTATCCGCGAAAAATCGGTGCTGGCTTGCAATCTCCCAGCCTTGGTCTGCTCCGACACAGTGCTTGCCGGGATGTGGTGAATGTAAGACTCTCCCGCATTGATCGCGTCGACCTTCTTGGCATCGATGTCCAATCCCAGGACCTGAACGCCACATCGAGCAAACTGGATACACAGAGGGAGTCCGACGTAGCCAAGGCCGATGATGGAGAGCATAGAGTCAATCCGATTTGCCGCACGATCGAGTCGCTGAAGCAACTCGCAATTTCAAATTCTATGCGATCCGAAAAAAGGAATTGCTAGGTTCCGAATTCCACCCGGCGACGGCCGAGTTGATCCTGCAGGCGTTGCACGATGCTGGTGTGCATTTGCGAAACGCGGCTCTCGCTCAGATCGAGCGTGGCACCGATTTCCTTCATCGTCAATTCTTCGTAGTAATAAAGAATAATGATCAAGCGTTCATTTCGATTCAGCCCTTTGGTGACCAAACGCATCAGATCGCTTTTGCTGATGCGGCGCGTCGGATCTTCGCTGCGCTTATCCTCGAGTACATCGATTTCTCGAACGTCCTTGTAGCTGTCGGTCTCGTACCACTTCTTGTTGAGGGATACCAATCCGACTGCAGAAGCATCGGCCTTCATCTTTTCGAGCTCATCGATCGATATGCCCATATACTGGGAGAGCTCATGATTGGTCGGAGCGCGACCGTATTTGGCTTCGAGCAGCTTGGTTGCTTCGTTGAGTTTGCTCGCCTTGCTTCGCACTAAGCGGGGAACCCAGTCCATGGTTCGTAGCTCGTCGAGCATCGCACCGCGAATTCGAGGTACACAGTAAGTCTCAAACTTGACCCCACGATCCAGGTCGAAGGCGTCGATCGCGTCCATCAGGCCAAAGATACCGGCGCTGATCAAGTCGTCCAGTTCCACGCCCTCAGGGAGCTTGGAGCGGAGGCGTTCGCCGTTGTAGCGAACTAGGGGTGTGTATCGTTCTATCAGGGTGTTCCGCAGTTCGACATTGTTTGGGTCTGCTTTGTACTGTTTCCAGACCTCTGTCATGTCGGTGTTTTGTACTGCAGTCGTCGCCATCCGAACCTCCGTGCTTGATTTGGCTTGTCTTCTTGAGATCCGGGCCTAGCCACGAATCACAAGACTCACGTCTTCGCCACCTACGCATCCTGCTAATGGGGTTTGACTGTTCCAGGAAAGCGTCTTGCTTCGCCGGGACAGCGATGCCGGTGTGATGGCGTCGAACGACCGGGACTCTACCGACTTGTAGTTGTCGATTCCACATCAGTTGCAATAGTTTTCGGGATTTGATTTCACTCGCTTGTCCAGATTGCCAAATCCGGCTAGGCGGTGCCTGTTTTTCCCGTCTGTCGCGACTTGAACTGCTCGATTTGTCTACGGTACTGAGCCTCGATACTTTCGCGAACCACCGCATCCGCCATTTGACCAATGATCCAGCCAGGTATGGCCGCGATCACCAGAGCGACAACGCAACGAACCAGAATTGTTTCGGTTTCTGTGCCATGCAAAAAGCCCGAGGCGATTTGGGTCAACATGGCGATGCAACCGAGACAAGCTGCGAACGAGCGTCCCATCGCATTCCTCAAAGGTGTCAGGTAAGTATCCGCAATGCGAGCAAATGGTCGTGGATCGCTTGAGCCGTTCGAAGACGGGCGATACAACGACAATTCATCCGCAAAATGGTTATCGGCGTAGACTGTGATGACTCTGCAGCCATTACAAAAATATTTAACGTGGTTTTTGGCTTGTATGGGTTACTTTTTGTCAGCTTTGCCGAGTTGACCGTGTTGGCCCCTCGCGGAGAACACAGGTATACTCGTGCCGTTTGGCATTGTTGAATTCGCACCATCGCATCGATTCGGATCTGCATCATGGCTAAATCGCATAACCCCGGGTTTGTCCAGTTGGTTGAGGACGCGCGATCGCGTATTCGCGAATGCTCGGTAGGGGATCTCCATCAACGTATTGCAGCCGGACCCACCCCGGTGGTGATCGATGTTCGCGAAGAGAGCGAGTTTGCCGCCGGTCATATCCCTGGGGCGATTCATTTGAGCAAGGGAATCATCGAGCGAGATATCGAAGAGCGCTTTTCCGACCCGAACACCGAACTGTTCCTGATTTGCGGTGGTGGATATCGATCAGCCCTCGCCGCTGACAATCTGCGCAAGATGGGTTACCTGAACATTATCAGCGTCGACGGTGGATGGCGCGGATGGACAGGTGCCGGCTACGAAGTGGAAAAGCCAAGCTAGCAGAGCCCCATGAAAATCGAACAATCCGAATACGATGCGAGCAATACATCCGATCATTCGCAATCAACCGCATTAACCTGTCACGTTCCGTGCAAGGTGAATCTGTTCCTCGAGGTCTTGGGGAAACGCCCCGACGGCTACCATGACCTTGACACCATCATGCTGGCGGTCGATTGGTGCGATGTGCTAAGGATTCGTGCCGCAAAGGATTCGCAGATTCACTTGAGCGTCCTGTTCGCACCCGATCCCTGGGATGGTCAATCGCCGAAGCGTTTTTCGGACGACGACCTGGCATGGGATATTCCATCGGATGAACGAAACCTTGTCGTGCGAGCCTTGAATCGTCTGCGATCTGAACTGGCGGCAGAGACGGGACTCGAAGTGGAACTGACAAAGAGAATTCCTGCACAAGCAGGACTGGGAGGCGGTAGCGCGGATGCCGCGGCCGCTTTGGTGCTAGGGAGTTTGGTTTGGTCGGGTCGTTTGAACTGGTCCTTGATCTGCGAAATTGCCGCCAGCTTGGGTAGCGATTTGAACTTTTTCCTGGAAGGTTGGAGCGGGCAGCGATGGACAGCACGATGCGCGGGAAGAGGGGAACAAATTCAACCCGTTCCGAATGGCGCCGATCAACACATCGTAATCGTCCATCCGCCGCAAGGATGCAGCACCGCCGAGATCTTTCGAAACCTAACTGACCAGTCCCTCCATCCCCCCCAGTTTGCAGGGTCGCTGCCAAGAAATTCTGACGAAATGCTCCAAGCATTGGCCCTTGGGCAAAACGAACGCCTCGGCGCTCTGCTATATAATCGTTTAGATTTGGCGGCGCGTCCGCGCAATCCCTGGATCGATCGAACGGCAAGGTGGTTTGATCGTTACAAACCTCTTGGCCAATGCCTCAGCGGCAGTGGATCGGCCCGTTTTTGCTTGTGCTCCAACCGCCAGGAAGCCGAGAAGATAGGGAGTGAGTTGGCATTGTTGAACGAATCCCGGGTTTTTTTGGCATCGACATGGCATTCGCCTTCGATCCAAGAGCAGACCGAACAACTGGGATTTGATGAATAGGACAAGGGCTCAACTCGTCAAGGGAGTGTGTGGGTGGCCATGGAAATCACCGAAGTACGAATCAAGCTGATGGAGGATTCGGAGGATCGCTTGCGAGCCTTCTGTTCCATCACGTTCGATCATTCCTTTGTTGTTCGCGACTTAAAGATCATCGAAGGGGCCAACGGTCCGTTTGTCGCGATGCCCAGCCGCAAGATGTCGGCTCGATGCGGACGATGCGGTTGCAAGAATCATCTTCGCAGCCATTACTGCAATCAATGCGGTTCACGGCTCCGTGGCCTCCAAGACTTGAAGGATGTCGAAGGGGGGCCCAACAAGCTCTACGCGGATATCGCTCATCCGATCAATCAAGCTTGCCGCGACATGATCCAGAACGCGGTGGTACGCGAATACACGCTAGAACTCGAGCGGGCCAAGCAACCGGGTTACGTCTCTCGATACGACGAAGAATACATCGATACCACCCCGCAAACACTGCCGCAAACCCCGACTGTAGTTGCTCAGGTGGATGTTGCTCCTGTGAGTCGACCACACTTCCTGGATGCTAGGCCAGCAAAGAACGCGAGCCCATCCAGCCCCCAAAAAGAAGCTAAGGGCTTTGGGGACGGGGTCTTCGAGTAGGCTTATCGCTTCTCGGTTTTCTTCTCTTTCATGCGATTGAAGTGAACGCGGGCGACGTCTCCCATGTAGCCATCGACCTTCAGTTCCACACATTTCTCGATCCACTTCATGGCAAGTTCTTCGTTGCCGATGGCATCGTAATAGAGACCGACATACAAGTAGCCATAGAAGCGGTCATAGTCAGGGCCTCGACTGTTCTTTCGCGATGTCTCCGCCGCTTCAATCACTGCCTCGGGAGTTGTCTTCCCTTGGATTAGCTCTTGCACCTGCATCATCGGAACGCGACGATCGGCACCGGACAACAGAATTGCTTTTTGTGCGGCCTCGACCCCGTTGAGTCGCGCCGCACACAAGTAGTGCCAGAAAGCATTCTCCACGTCGTTCGGGTTCACTTCGCGATGCACAACGAACTGATCGACTCCTTCTTGATATTTGCCAGCGTAGTACAGGGATATTCCGCGCTGCCATAAGTAGGGCTTGAGATTCGGATCCAATTCGATGCATTTGTCAAAATCGATCAGCGATTCCTCCACCTTGCCGCTCCGAAACAAGAGGGAACCACGAATCAAATGCATCTGCGGATTGTTCGGAACTTTCTTCATGGCCTGATCCAATTCGGCGAGCGCCGAGTCGGCTCGGCCGTCTCTGAGCGACTGTTCCACCCGATCGCTCCAACCATTGAGATCCTCTGGGGCTGGGGGTTGAGCCCACGGAGATGCATCGGAATTAAGCACGTAGATGCCTCCCAATAGAATCGCAATCGTCGTCAATACCCAAAGTCGGCGCGACGAGTTAGAAGGCCTCTGCGGAGATATGGGCTGCGTTTCCATTGGTAATTCCTCAAAGCAAGAGAGATCATTGCACACGTTGCACAGTCGAAAGTGACAAACAGGCAAAAAGGTATCATTACTGTTAGGTCTGGTTTGCAAGACCCAGTTCTTGTTTTGTATCATCCTGCCAGGACAAGTCCACCAAGAGTCCCATGTTTTAGTGCTAGATGGGCGCATCGATGCAGCATCGACCAACACCCGCGATGAAGTGATCGACTACCAAGTCCAATTTCGCGAACCCGGCGTGACTCATAAAGAAGATCTTGCGACCGCGAACGCCGCATGTGCCGCAGGATTACCCGGAAACGAGATCTTGATCGGGAGGCACTCGAGCGAATCTATGCGCAGACAACGTTGCTAATCTGTACCTACTGTGAGGCTGAGAAAAACGTCCGTGCGAATCGGGCTCGTTTGGGCCCGCAACTCTCAGTGGAAGATCATTCTGGCATTCGCGATCATCTCGCCGCCGAGAACGGAACTCCCATACATGAGTCCGATCCGAGCGCTACAGCCGCAGCTTTCGGGCGCGACGAACTCATGTATGGAATTCAGTCCGTTCTTGGAAGAGACGCAGATGAGCGACCCGCCGTAAGTAAATGCGTAGAACCTGCTGAAAAGCGCGAAACAAAATCGAAAAAAACCCGGAATTGTCAGCTTTTGAACACTCAGACCCCCCAAATGGTGTGGTGTATCAGGGTTTCCTGTGAATCATTTGCCTTGAAAACACGTGAGAGAGCTACCTGAAAAGCCATTGATACAAAAGAAGTTTGTTGGCAGAGTCATTCGGGTCTGGCTGATTTTCCGCTGTGCAAGTTCGTACAAGCTGCCAGCCAATCGATTTCAGTAGGACCCTTTCCAATGACTATCCAGAAGGTATCCCTAACTCATACAGAACTTGCAGGGAGTTCTCGGGATTCCCGAGAGAGATGCTTCGAGCTTGACCTCATAGTCCCTTCAGCACTTCTGTCTTTTCGATAGAGCATCGAACTCGATCCTGGGCTAAAATAAATAAGGGGAACGGAAGCGATTTCGCTTCGCACGGGTCCCAAATGATTACCTTGATCCGAGTGTTCGCCCCAACCAGGTATCGGCCGTGTATTGGAAAGAGCTTCGATCGAATTACTGTCTCATGGCTCCATTCATCCCTGGCTGGTTGGTTGTGGGGCTTTGTACTGTAGCGATCGGCTCAGAACCACCATCGCCGAGCTCCCCTACCTATGAAGGAGAAATTCGCCCGATTCTCAAGACGATGTGTTTTCACTGCCATGGTGAAGAGGAAACGCATCAAGGGGGATTGGATGTTCGGCTTGTGCGATTGATGCAGCAAGGTGGCGAGTCTGGACCGGCTATTGTCGCTGGCGATGCATCATCGAGTCTCCTTTGGAAACGGATCGAGTCGGACGAAATGCCGGAGGGGAGAAAGAAACTCTCGGCTTCCCAGAAGGAAGTCATTCGCAACTGGATTCAAGCGGGCGCTCAGACGCTGAGGCCTGAACCGGAAAACGTCGAGGATGCCCGCTTCACTCCCGAGGAACTTTCATTTTGGGCGTTTCAATCTCCTCGTAAGCCGCCGATTCCGTCGGATGAATTCGCTCGAAATGGAGCGCATGCTATCAATCCGATCGATGCGTTCGTGCGGGTAAAGTTGCTCTCGGCAGGACTCGATCTGTCTCCCGAAGCTGACCGAGCCACGCTGATCCGTCGCCTGAAAATCGATTTGCACGGTCTGCCCCCTACACCTGAGGAGGTCGATGCATTTGTCGCCGATCCGTCCGAGCATGCGTATGAGAACTTGGTCGACCGATTGCTCGACTCGCCGCAGTACGGTGTGCGCTGGGCTCGGCATTGGCTCGATGTGGCAGGGTATTCGGAAACCGATGGGAACCCCACCAAGGACACCGATCGCCAACATGCTTGGCGGTATCGTGATTACGTGATCGAGTCCCTCAATCGAGATAAACCCTACGATCAATTCATCCTCGAGCAACTCGCCGGAGATGAATGCATCGACGCGGATCCTAACCCGGAAAACGATCGCCATGTAGAGCTGATGACAGCTACAGGCTTTCTGAGAATGGCTCCCGATATCACCGCCACGAACAACGGCCTCTTGGATCGCAATCAAGCGGTCGCGGACATGATCAAAGTCGTCGGTTCATCTGTTTTGGGTTTAAGTGTCGGCTGCGCCCAGTGTCACGACCATCGATACGATCCGATCACGATTGAGGACTACTACCGCTATCGGGCAATCTTCGATCCTGCGTTTCCTTTGGCTGCCTGGCAACAGCCCGATCAGCGACTGATCGATCTCACTCCCGCTGCAGATCGCGCTGCCGCCGAGAAAATCGAGGCCGAAGCAGTCGGCCGCGAGAAAGATCTTGCACAGCGCAAACGCGAGGTCGGTCAAAAGATCCTCGACATGAATTTGGCTGCGACTCCCGAGAATGTGCGCGAATCGCTTTTGGGAGCCATCGGCACTCCCGCCGATAAGCAAACGGAAGAGCAAAAGAAACTCCTTCTCGAGTATCCGATGGTGCGATCCGTGGACGCGATCGTGGGACAGTTGATCGAGTTCGACAAAGTCAACAACAACGAGAACTACAAACGCTTTGAGGCCGAAGCGAAAGAGATCGCCAAGTTTCGTCAGACCAGACCGCCCGCCCGCTTGATCATGGCGGTGCGGGATCGAGCGGAGGTTACTCCTGAGAGCAAAGTCTTTTTTCGAGGGGATCCCGAACAGCCCAAAAAGGGAGTCGAACCGGGCGAACTGTATGTGCTCGCCCGCGATCGTGCCTCCTCGCCCATTCCCGTTGCTCGAAGTGAGAACGCGAAAACTTTCGGACGACGTTTCGCCTATGCCAAGCAGTTGACAGACGGCACCCATCCGTTGACCTCGCGCGTCGCCGTCAATCGCTTATGGCAACATCATTTCGGTGTCGGGCTGGTTGCCACGCCCGGTGATTTCGGCACTTTTGGTCAACGCCCGTCGCACCCAGAGTTACTGGATTGGCTGGCGTGCGATTTGGTCGAAGGTGGCTGGCACCTGAAACGCATGCACAAACTGATGGTGATGTCCCACACCTATCGCCAGCAATCGCAACGAACCGAGGAACTGAATCAACAGGATCCCGACAATCGCCTCTATGGTCGAGCGAACCTCAGACGACTCGATGCCGAAACGATTCGCGATTCCATGTTGATCGTCTCGGAGAATCTGAACGCGAAACTCGGTGGTCCATCGGTGCCTGTTGCCGAGGATGGCGAAGGGCAAGCTGCTTTGGGTCGCAGGATTCTCAATGAGGGCTTGTATGCAGGCATCGAAGACATCGGAGCAGAGAAGTATCGACGAAGCATCTATCTGCAGTCCAAGCGAGGGCTGCCCCTAAGTTTGCTTGAGACATTCGATATGCCCGTCATGAATCCGAACTGCGATACGCGCCGTTGCTCGACCGTTGCGCCGCAGGCACTGTTGTTCCTCAACGAGCAATCGATCATTCAGTTCTCCGAGAAAACTGCGGAGCGATTGTGGAGTGATTCCCCCGAGATGGATGTGCGCCTAAGTCGACTCTTTATGAAGCTCTTCTCGAAGCGACCGAGCGATGCGGAACTGGTTTCCTGCAGGGGTTATCTTCAAAGCCAGCGCGAGGTGTTCGCGGCTGACCAAAACCCGGAATGGCGCAAGCGGATGGAAGCGGAGAGCCACGCCCCCGATTTGCGGGCCTTGGCGAGTTTATGTCAGGTCCTGATGGCTTCCAACCGATTCTTGTACGTAGACTGATCGGAGAATTTTTATGACAGTCCCCTATCTCTGCTCTCGCCGACATTGGCTGCACTCATCATCGTTCGGACTGGCGGGGATTGCGGCTGCGATGCTGCTCAACGAGGAAGGACTCTTGGCCGAAGAGGGGCCACCACGGATGGCCAAGCCCGATTTGGAGCCGAGGGTGTTTGATCTCACTCCCAAACAGCCGAACTTTGAGCCCAAGGCAAAGGCGATGATCAGCATGTTCATGATCGGCGGCCCAAGCCAGATCGACATGTTTGATCCCAAGCCCGAGCTAGTGAAACTCGATGGCAAGGAGTTTCCCGGCGAAGTGCAATACGACAATCCGGCGCAGGCGTCGCGGATGGTCATGGGTCCGCAATGGCCGTTTGCCCCGCGAGGCCAATCAGGTACTGAGATGTCTGATTTGATTCCGCACATGGCGGAGATCGCCGACGAGATGACCCTCATCCGATCAATGCAGACCAACGTCAACAATCATTTCCCATCGATGTATGCGTTGATCACAGGTATGGGAGTACCCGGGCGAGCCAGCCTCGGCAGTTGGCTCACCTATGGGCTTGGCTCGGTCTCGCAAGAGTTGCCTGCGTTTGTCGCTTTGACTCATCCTTGGGGCTTGCCGGTCAACGCTGGCGACAATTGGTCCAATGGATCGCTACCATCGATTTATCAAGGGACCGTGGTTCGGCCCAAAGAGCCTCGAATTCTGAATTTGGATCCCCCGGATCACTTGCGCGGTGCGGCACAGGCAGCGCAGTTGGACTTTCTCAAGCGGTTCAATGCCGAGCATCTCGAGCAGCACCCCAGCGAGAATGATCTGGCTGCTCGCATGGCGAGTTATGAACTGGCCGCGAAGATGCAGTTGGCTGCAAAGGAAGCGTTCGACATCTCCAAGGAGACCGAGGAAACGCATCGCATGTATGGAATCGATCAGGATGTGACGCGCGACTACGGAACGCGGTGTTTGATCGCGAGGCGCCTGGTGGAAAGGGGCGTGCGTTTTGTGCAGATCTTCAACAATGGCCAGTCATGGGATCATCACGATTCGATTATTTCTCAATTGCCCGCGCGTTGCAAAGAGATCGATCGGCCAGCCATGGCACTCGTCAAGGATCTTAAGCAGCGAGGTCTCCTCGATACGACCATCGTGCATTGGGGCGGTGAGATGGGACGGTTGCCCGTGATCCAGGTTCCCCCAGGTGGGAATGCAAAAGAAAAAGTGGGGCGCGATCACAATACGTTTGGCTTTAGTCAGTGGGTCGCCGGGGGCGGATTCAAGGCTGGATACTGCCACGGGAAAACCGACGAGTTCTCACACCGAGCGATCGAAGGGCTCATCCAGCATCACGAGTGGCTCGCAACCGTTCTGCATCAATTCGGGCTCGATCATTCCAAGCTCCGGTACAAGTCGGGAGCCCAGGAATTCTCCTTGGTCCAATCTCCAACCGCGCGTGTGGCCGCAGAACTGCTAGCCTGAGTCCCGAAGCAAGCAATCCTTGGCTTCCTGTCTTTCGCTTGCATCCAGCAAATAGGCGCCAGGCACTGATCGATCGGGAGTATTTCGGCCGTTATGGTTGACGCGCTGTACGAACGGACGGGACCATATTTGGGAGGACAACTTCATCTGCGGAGCCGGTGTGGTTGCGTATTTGTTCGGCAACACTTCCAGAAAGAATCGGCCCGGCTCCGAGCATCGTCCAATATTGATGATCACTCCGAGCCAGTGCGAAGCCAGAATTGATCATTGGTTGTTTCGTCTTGGTGTCGGTGGCTACCACCGCAAGCTTGGCTGTTCCCATCGCTTTATTCCGCTCATAGAAATTGACCTTGGGGATACTTCCCATCAATCCCAAAGGAACTTCGGGTGTGCCAACGACCAATTCGGTTCGGTCCGTACCAACACCTCCGGATGCGATCTCTAGTTGAATCTCGGCATCCTCTGGCTTGTCAACAATAACGCATTGATTTGCCATTAACCGGGATTTCGTCGCGAGGATGATGTAGTTTTTGTCCACGCAGTCGAGAAGATCGGTTTTGATGTGCACCTTTGCGCCCGAGATCGGACTAAGGTCCACTTTGTTGAGCGATTGGTCTACCGCGTTGCTGATCAGCAGTTGTTCTAGACCCGTGCGCGATGTATCGGATTGCTTAATCGTCGAGCAACCCGACAAGAGTGCGAGGCCAATCATCCAGAGTAGAGGTTTCGATCTCATGAGAGAGCCTATTAATCAACGTGACGATTGATAGCTGAAATAGTCTATCGGTGGTGATTTGGACGATGTTTCCTTGTCGGATCTTTCCCGGAAAAACTCCCTTCATGTCAATGCCATTGCGAGATCCTCACGTTCCTCTTCTGGATGCTAGCATTTATCAAAACTTCTATTCTTGTGTGTCTTTAACGTCTCTTTTAGCTGTTGGTGCAGCGAAGCGATAGCTTTAATACGCTGCTAGTTTGGCTTCGGTCCAGGGTTCAAAAAAGGGAAAGCTTGCTTCGGGAATCGACCACCCGACGAGATAGCGCAGACGGCTTCCTGAAACCTGGGCTCGGGGCAATCGAAAACTTCCATCGTTTGCCCTTGGGATAAATGTCGTTTCGACTGTTAAAACACCTTGCTTTTCGATCGCGCAAATCATTTGAGCTGATTCGCTTGCACCCTCGGGAGCCTCCACGCGAATGACGATTTCACCCTCTTCGACAGTGAGTTTTGAAGAGAGTCGCGGAAGCTGTTTTAGAAATACCGATTCTCGCTCTTGGAGTGCGTCGAGCTTTGCTTCATAGGCCGACGAGAGCATTTCCAACGACGCGCCATTTTTCTGTAGCAGCGTGCTCCACAGTTGGGTGGTTCGATATCCAGTTGGCATAGTCAGACTTCGCGCGGTCTCCATCATTTGGCGAGGCATGGATGGACCACCGATATCTATCAACGAGTGCGCGACTAAGTATCCGAGTGGATAGACGATGTTCTCATCGCGTGTTTGTTTCATCAGTGCATCGTCGCAAAGGACGAACAGCGGAACGCGACCGCGGGAATCGACTGCAGCGGCCCATCGTTCCATCTTCAAAATCTCTGCTGCTATTTCTTCATCCTTAGGAGACAATTCGACCGCTGTCGCGACGCCTTCGTGAAATACCCTTAGTGAATTAAAGTAAGCGGTTGCCTTACCATCGCTCAACTTGTTGATGTAGACATGGCCAACTTCATGGCGCAGCGTTTGAAGGAAATCGAATTCGCTGCTTGACTTGGATAGCGGGACTCGAACCCTCGTCCAATTGGTTACGCCCGCTGCGTGACCTGGAACGGACCCTCCAAGATCCACGACGATTCGACCATTTACAGGGGCGGGATTTTGGAAAAAGTCCATGACTTGCTGGTGAACTGGGTCCATGGAATACTGTACTTCGTTGACGACTTTTTGCGATGATTGCCGATATACGAGTTGGAAATACTCGGTTTCTAATCCGTCGAATGCATCCACTCCTGATGGCGAATCCGTCAACATGCCTTGCGGCTGCATTTCATCTCCGGCCGCCCGCTCCACCACTGGGCGATCGTCTGGTCTTGCCAGCACCATCGATCCCGAGAAAACCATAGATCTCTCCCGAACGCACCTCTAAGTCGACTCCGTCGACTGCATGGTGCCTACCAAAGAATCGTTTCAGCCCTGTCGTTTTCAATACCACTTCGCTAGAGTTGCTTGTTGAAGCCGCTGCTGAAGTCGATTCTGCAATAGAAGATGACATGAGTTTTCTCAAACAAGCGAAGCTAAGAACACATCATGAAAACGGACCACCTCGAGTCGCCTGAACGTTTCCAACCCGAGCGATTCTAACGCTTACCGAGTGGCACCTCCAGTTTGCTAGCAAATATATCCGATTCGTGTCTTGATCTTGACGTGTTGCAAGTGGTTTTGGGATACCGACCGGTTTCCTGCAAGCCCCAGTGATCGATCCGAGAGATTTCGAACTCAAGATGAAGCCGTTTTGGAACGCTATCCGCGATTCGCTCCACCATACTCCAGCCCTGATTCTCGCCACGTTGTGCTCGCTGGGTATCGCTTTCTTGTGGGGATCCAATATCGGAGCCTTGTACCCTGTCGTCGAAATGACCTTGAATGGCGAGTCGATTCAAACGTGGCTTGAAAAAGGGGTGGATACATCGAAAAACGAATTGATGCGTATCGAGTCCGAAATCGCACAAGTTCGAGCCGACGACGAGGCAACCTTAGCGATTCTCGAGCGTCATCATCGCCATGAACTTTGGGTTCTGTCATGGCGGGAGTGGACTCTTCGATCTGCAAACGCCACACTCCCTCGCGATGCGTTTAGCACCATTTGTGCCATCATGGGCTTGCTGATGGTGACAACTATGATCAAGCACCTGCTAATGCTCAGCAACGACCTGATCATAGGACATGTTTCGACGAGTATCGTTCGCGATTTGCGCATGCGTGTTTTCGATTCTGTTCTCAAGATGGATCGCACGACCTATCAGGGCTATGGAACCAGTGGTTTCTTAGCAGCAATCACCTCGGCAGCCGATAGTTTGACGGTCGGATTAGTGCAACTCTTTGGAGCTGCGATTCGCGAACCGCTTCGAATTGCATCCTGTTTGATCTTCGCGGCGTTGATCAATTGGCGGCTCTTGGTGTTATCGCTTATCTTGGCACCGCTTCTCGTAGGTGTCGTCGTTTTCTTCAATCGAAGGATTCGCGCTATCGCTTCATCGATCTTGAATCGCAATGCTGGATTTCATGAGGTCCTTCTCGAAGCTTTGAGCAACATCTTTACCGTGCAGGCATTCACGATGGAATCCTACGAGAGGGCTCGGTTCGGTCAAGCAACAGGCGACATGCGACGCGTAGGGATGAAGATGATTTTTTGGAACGGGGTCGGCAAGCCATTTACTGAACTCGTGGGTGTCGCAATGGTCGCGATCACGGTTTGTGCGGGCGCTTACCTGGTGGTCAACAAGCAAACGCATCTTGGACCGATACGGATATGCGATGCTCCGATGAGTGTACCGGACTTGCTGATTTTCTTTGGCCTGCTGATCGGCGCCAGCGACCCGCTCCGAAAACTATCGGGGGTCTCGGTTTTAATCTATCAGGGAGTGGTCGCAGCGAACATGCTTTACGGAATCGTGAACGCCAAGCCTGTTCTGACGGAGGCTCAGCAACCCAAAGCAATCGCCGGGCGGCATCACTCACTGAGTCTACGCAATGTTCGATTCCACTATCATCCCAGTCAGCCAATTCTATCGGACCTCAACTTGGACATTCCTTTTGGCAAGACCATCGCAATTCTCGGGGCCAATGGAAGCGGTAAATCGACGCTGATTCATCTGCTGTGCCGCTACTACGATCCAACTGCCGGGTCGTTAGAGCTCGACGGGATCGATTTGCGGGATTTGGCGCTCGCCGATATACGGCAACGCATCACGCTGGTCAGCCAAAACACCGAGCTTTTCAATCGTTCGGTTTACGAGAACATCCGCTACGGCAAACCCGAAGCAACTCGGGAAGAGATCGAACACGCTGCGAAATTGGCTCACGCCCACGACTTTATCACCAACGCTCTCAGCGATGGCTATGAGACCATCGTGGGCCAGTCCGGTCAGAAGCTCAGCGGTGGCCAGCGACAGCGCGTCGCCTTAGCTCGTGCGATCCTACGAAAACCCGAAATCCTGATCCTGGACGAATCGACCAGCCAAATCGATATGGCCAGCGAATTGCAGATACGCGAGACGCTCCAGGCAATGAAAGGCCAGATGACGATCCTGATCATCACCCACCGCGAAGCGCTGATCGCCTTGGCAGACGATGTTTACACCATGAATTCCGGTGTATTGTCCCTGTCCGAAATCCCCCGTTCAGCCGCTGCCTGACGGGTAATGACCGCGAGTCGGTCGGAGTGTACAACGATAGCTTGCGGGAGGGCGCACTCCCGCACCATCAAAGCTTGTACCTCCAATCCAAGGGATCGAACCGGTTGTGACAACGAATGCAAGTGTGAAGAGCAATCCAAAGCGGAGCGACGTTTCGTTAGAAGACACATGGAACCTTGAGAGCCTGTTTCCGAGCGACGATGCTTGGCATAAAGCCATTCCTGAGTTGGAACGCTTGATCGAAGGTTTTGCTCCCTATCAAGGAACCCTTGCCCAGTCGGCCCAGCGACTCGCCGAATGCCTCGACCACGATGTCCGCACCGACCGTCTCGCCGAGCGGATCGGTACCTACGCATTTCTGAAGACGACCGAGGATCAGGCCAACAGCACTTACCAGGCGTTCCAAGCTCGCTATCAAAACCTCGCAACGCGAGCTGGCCAGGCCGCCAGCTTCATCCGCCCCGAAATCTTGGCGATTCCCTCCGAGCAGATGGATCGCTTGCTGGAGGATCCATGTCTAGCTCCGTATCGCCTCGTCCTAGAGAGGATCAATCGCTATCGAGCCCATACCCTCAATCAATCGGAAGAGCGATTGCTCGCCATGCAGGGGGAGATGGCGCAGACGGCGGGCAAGGCGTTTCGGCAACTCAGCGATGCGGACCTGAAGTTTGGGCAGATCGAAAATGAACGGGGTGAAACCGTCGATCTGACGAATGTTTCCCTCACGTCCTTCTTGATTTCGAACAAGCGAGAAGTGCGTCAGCAAGCTTTCCATCAGTACTATGCGGAGTTCTCGGATCATGAGAACACGCTCGCAGCCACCCTCGCGGGGAGCATTCATACCGATGTGTATTACGCCCGTGCTCGCAACTACCCCAGCGCGCTGGAGTTTTCCCTGTTCGCCGACAATGTCCCGGTCAGAGTGTATGACAATCTCATCGCGGCCGTACGTGCGAGCCTACCTGCCGTTCATGCTTACTTCGATATGCGGCGACGCAAGATGGGACTCGATGAAATACATCACTACGATACGTACGTTCCGATTCTATCCGATGTCCCATCGCACCATACCTGGGACGAAGCAGTCGACGTTGTCCTCGATTCCCTCAAACCCTTGGGAGAAGAATACGGTCGGGTCCTCTCTGGAGGGCTTCGCGGACGATGGTGCGATCGATATCCCAACCAAGGGAAGCAAAGCGGAGCGTTTAGCTGCGGCACTTACGATGGCGATCCGTACATCCTGATGAATTACAAGCCTGATGTGCTCAACGATGTTTTCACGTTGACCCACGAGGCCGGGCACTCGATGCACAGCTACTATTCCGCCCGTAGCCAGCCGTTTCAGTACTACAACTACACGATCTTCGTCGCGGAAGTCGCCAGCACGTTCAACGAACAACTCCTGGCCGAGCACTTGATTCGCAACGCGGACTCCAAGGCCACGCGAGCTGCGATCATCAACCATGAAATCGACAGCATTCGCGCAACGATCGTTCGACAGACCATGTTCGCAGAGTTCGAGAAGAAGACTCATGCCATGGCCGAAGCCGGAGAGCCCCTCACCGTGGCTTCCTTCAAAGAAGTCTACAGCGAACTGCTGCGAGATTACTTCGGCCCCAAGTTCAATATCGATGAACAGTTGCAACTGGAATGCTTCCGCATACCTCATTTCTATCGCGCCTTCTACGTTTACAAATATGCGACCGGGCTCTCCGCAGCGATCGCTCTTTCGCAACGAGTGATGCATGGCGGTGCGCAGGAATTGGACCAGTACCTGCAGTTCTTGCGAGGAGGTTGTTCGAAATATCCGCTCGATCTGCTGCGAGACGCCGGGGTGGATATGACCCAACCCGAACCGGTCCAGACAGCGCTGAAGCGATTCGCCAGCCTAGTGGAAGAACTCGATCGACTCTTGTAACCAACAACCCTGAATTACCATCGACTTCATTGAGACAAGCAGGTGACACGATGATCGCGACCAAAGAAAGCGCACAGCGCGAAACCAGGCTAGTCTGGATGTCGCATTTCGGTTTCGTGATGGGTTGGTTAACGCTCATCAACTTCGGCGCACCGACTTGTTATAGCCAAGCGGATGCCGGGCTATCAGGTTCGAAAATCAAGGTGGGTTACTTCGATGTCGATGCAACCCCGCCGATCGGGAGCCAGCTGGCCTATAGCCCAACACGGTCCGTTGTGGAGACCTTGCGATGCCGCGGTATTGTATTGCTTGGAAGCGATCGTCCGATCGTCCTGTGCGCTGTCGACTGGCTCGGGATCGGCAATGAGTCGAATTTGGTATTTCGCGAGCGGTTGGCGACTGCGGCCGGAACGGATTCCAATCATGTCGCGGTCCATACGCTCCATCAGCACGATGCGCCATGGTGTGATTTCTCGGCCGATACGCTGGCTCGCGAGCACGGAGCAAGCGGGATTATCTTCGATTCGGGGTTTGCTCGTATCGTTTTGGAACGAGCCGAACAAGGGGTCCGCTCCGCCGTTGCCAATGCACAGAGCGTGACCCATGTTGCATTGGGTCAGGGACAGGTGGAACAGGTGGCTTCCAACCGTCGCATTCTCGGGCCCGACGGCCGTGTCAAAGCCGTTCGATGGACAGCGACGAAAGATCCCGCAGTTCGCGCCGAACCCGAGGGGGTGATCGATCCTATGGTTCGATCGGTCAGTTTCTTTCGGGGGGATGAGCGTCTCGTTGTGCTAACGTATTACGCGACCCATCCTCAGAGTTACTACGGCAAGGGGGACGTGAATCCCGACTTTCCCGGCATGGCGAGAAACGCGAGGCAAGCGGCGACCGGGGTACCTCATGTCCATTTCTGCGGAGCAGGCGGGAATGTCGGGGCGGGGAAGTATAACGATGGTTCGCCAGAAAATCGGCCGGTTCTTGCAAAGCGACTCGAGGACGGGATGCGGCTCGCAACCGAATCGGAGAAGCGATTCCCCATATCGACCAGCGACGTCTCCTGGAAGACATCCGATGTTCTCATGCCCGTGACCGAACGGCTTCGCTTGGAGGATATCGAAAAGATAGTTCGAGATCCGGCCCGGACGCTGAAAGAAAGAATCTATGCGGCGACACAGGAGATCTGGATGCGACGCTGCCAGGCCAAGGATCCCGTCACGCTTCAATGCCTAAGGCTGGGGGCTTCGAGGATCCTTCACATGCCCGGCGAACTATTCGTCGAGTATCAACTCGCAGCCCAGCAGATGTGCCCGGATACGTTTGTGGCGATGGCAGCATACGGCGATTACGCACCCAATTACATCGGAACCGCCATAGCATACGAGCAAGGAGGTTATGAGACCGAGGTCCGATCGACCTTGGTGGCTCCCGCTGTGGAAGGGGTGCTTATCCATGCAATGCAACAAGTGCTCGAGGTAGAACCGAAACCCTGGCCCGCATTGGGTATCCCATCGGAAGAGCCGGTTCAAAGACCCTAGAAATAGCCTCAGGGGCGTTGCTCTTGGCTAAGTTGGTTAATGCCGTTGGCCGAGGGTTGTTTCGATAACGATCGCGTCGTTACTGAACCTCGACGAGATTCTTGATTTCGGCTTCGCCGTCGACCTTGCGAATCGCTTCTTGGATCACCTGCTTGTGATAGAAGGATCGGACTGTACCGCGGACAATGAGCTGATCTTCTTGGCGTTCGACGAAAACAGGTTGTCGATTGAGGTGAGGGTGGTTTCTGAGCGCTTTGTCCAGTCGGTACAGCAGCGGCGAATTGGCCATTCGGAGAACTCCAGGAGACAGACGGGGGTTGGGAGAGGTAGGAGTCGGGGTGCGGGTTGCTCCGAAGAAGTGTGGCACCGACGAGCGAACTATTTCTCGGCACACGGTCCCGAAATACCAATAAATTCCCGAATAATTACGCTGCAGATCAATCGGGAAAGGATGGGCGCATGTAGGGGATTTGCCGGGGTGCGGACGGCTCGCTTCCTATGAGATACAATAGAAGACTTCGAAATTCGTCTGAGCCTTGCCCTGCGGAGATATTTTTCCAAACACAATGACAGACTGGTTACCGGATCTCGCAAAAATCCTTGTGGCGCTGATCCTGGTCTTCGTAAACGGTTTTTTCGTAGCGGTCGAGTTCGCGCTCGTGAAGGTCCGTCTAAGCCGCATCGAGCAGATGGTGGCCGAGAAGCGACTATTCGCCCGAACCGCTCGGTGGCTCGCCCAGCGACTGGAGCATTCCCTCTCGGCCTGCCAGCTCGGGATCACCATGGCTTCGCTAGCTCTCGGAGCCATCGGCGAACCTGCATTTGCGCATTTGATCGAGCCGATGCTCAGCAAGCTTGGAATTCAGTCCCCTGCGGTGGTTCACGGGGTTGCGTTTGCGTTTTCGTTCACCTTGGTGACCGCATTGCACCTCGTGGTCGGGGAACAGGCCCCTAAAGTATTCGCGATCCGGAAGCCTGAGGGACTCCTATTGGCCTGTGCGGTTCCGTTGTCTGTTTTCTACATCATCGCTTACCCGTTGATGGTTATCTTGAGCATCTCCACCGATTGGTTGCTACGCATCCTCGGAGCGGGAGATAAAACCAAGAGTTCGATTCCCTACACGGAAGAGGAGATTCGAGCTCTGCTTCGCGAAGCCCATGTGCATGGCAATCTGACGCGGAGCGAACACAGCCTGATCAACGCCGTGTTTGAGTTCGATGACCTCGTCTGCCGTCGCATTATGGTCCCTCGCAACGATGTCGACTTTATCGATAAAAACGAAGAGACCGATGTCATCATGGCGATGATTCGACGCACCAAGCATACCCGTTATCCCGTATGCGATGGCTCGCTCGATTCGGTACTCGGTGTGCTCCACGTGAAAGACATTACGGGAGCGAATATCCAGAAAGGTTTTGACTGGACCACCGTAATGCGTCCACCGAAGAAGGTGCCTGAGAACATGCCGATCAGCAAGTTGCTCCGGCACTTCCAGGGCACGCATCAACATATGGCGTTTGTTGTCGATGAATATGGCATGATCATCGGCATCGTTACCCTCGAGAATGTGATGGAAGAAATCATCGGTGACGTTGCCGATGAGTTCGACGTCGAGGAACCCGAGATTGTCCCCGACGGTCCGGGTGCCTATGTCGTACTCGGATCCACGGCGGTCGAAGCGGTGGAGAATCGGCTAGGCGTCAAGTTCGAGGATGCGGATGTCGACACGGTGACTGGCCTGCTTGTCCATAAAGCAGAGCGATTATTGATCGCTGGCGACGTGATCGAGTTGCCCGGAGTTACAGCCAAAGTATTATCGGTATCGGACGATCGCGCCACCAAAGTACGTTTTACTCTCCAAACCATAAAGGACTAAATCATGAGATTGCGCAACCTTGTGTTCCTAAGTGCGACGTTGATCGCCAGCCTATCTGCCCTGACTAGCCACGCTCAAGACGCTAAACCCGCAGATCCCAAAGCGGTTGCGATCTTCGACGGCAAGTCGCTCGCCGGATGGTCGGGATTGACCGGCAATTGGCGGGTCGAAGATGGGGCGATCACCGGCGAAAATACCGCTGCCGCACCGATCCCGCAAAACACGTTTCTGGTTTACGACAAACCGGTCAAAGACTTTGAATTGGAGCTCGATTTCAAAATCCAAGGAGGAAACTCCGGCATCCAATACCGCAGCAAGCTACTCAACAAAGAGAAGTTCGTCGTCGGTGGCTATCAAGCCGACATCGATTCGGGCAAACGCTACATGGGGATCAATTACGAAGAACAAGGGCGCGGGATCTTGACCGATCGTGGCGAGATCATCGCCATCAACAACGAGGGCAAGAAATCCAAAGTCGGCAGTGCGGGTGATCCCGAGGCGCTTCTATCGCGCATCAAGTGGGAAGATTGGAATCACTATCGCATCGTCGCTCGTGGACCGGTACTCCAGCACTACATCAACGACACCCTCTTCTCGGAGACTCGCGATGAGGAATCGGCCAAGGCAACCGCCGAAGGAATCATCGCCTTCCAAGTCCACGCTGGCCCCCCGATGAAAGTTCAGTTCAAGAACGTCATGCTCAAAACGTACTAGTTACTGAGAGAGCGTTTTGGCATCACGAATGAGTCGCCAGGATCGGCTTCCACGGACAACTATCGGCGGCATCGCGTGACGGGGCCGCCGATACAATGCGACCGTCGCGAATCAGGTATGCGCCCGACATCTGGAATCCGTCTCCGACCAGTTTCCCAAACCCGTATCCTTTGAGAATCGCAGCGCGAAAGCCTTCGATCCATACACGCAGGCCGAACAGTTGGCTGAAAGTGCCACGTGGTAGCTCATAGGCTTGAAACAGTCGGCATTCGGGGTCGCTGATGTGGGGAACGTCAGACAGTCCCCATCGAGCCATCATCGCGTTCCCTTCATCCGGGCTGCCCATGTGAACCACGACCGGTTGAATCTTTTTCAAGGTCCATTCTTCGCGGCGTTTGCTCAATTCATCGAGTGTCTCGCGACAGAACGTGCAACCTGCATGGCGCAGGAAAACGACCAGTACATCCCGATCGCGACTCATCGAGGCGAGTCCTTGCCCGTTGGAGGACAAAGCCCTTTGATTCGCCTCATCGAGCGACCAAACCTGCGAGGATCGACGTTTCGGATCGGTGTTGTCTTTGAAAGCCAGATACAACATCGCTCCGAACGGGACCCACCAAATCAGATCGTTGGTGAGGATCGTCGCACCCCAAGACCATGGGAGCGCACCGGTGATCGCCGATTGGATGAATCCGATAGGTCCAAAGACTTTTCCGAGAAAACCGACCAACACGATCGGCCAGTGGCGGCGAAAATCAGATGCAGCAAACCAATAACCGACCCCATAAACACCTACGATCATTCCAACGCATTGCCAGATGCCTGGATAGTTGGGGCGAGCGATTCCCGTCCAGTCGAACAGATGATTGGGAAACAGGATCACCCAGGCTCCCCAGAGCAGGTTGTAAATCGCAGCGAGTCGAAGAATAAAACGTGGCCAAGTCGGTTCGGTTTTCATGTTCTCATTATACGTCCGCGTCAACGCAGGTTCACTTCGGGGATGATACCGCCGGGCTGTCGGCTCTGCCGGGGCTGACGAAAAATGGAGGACGAAAGATGTTTTCAGCTTACCGCATGGGCTCGCAGGTCTTCCAGGTCGACGAATTCCAAAGTCGAAATATGGGTCGATTCCAAAACAATCGGCGGTGCAACTCCGGCTTCCAAAGCTTCGCGCCACCTCAAGACGCACAGACACCAACGGTCACCCGCCTTGAGTCCAGGAAATCGATACTGAGGGACCGGGGTAATCAGATCGTTGCCGCGGCGTTTTGAGAACGCAAGAAACTCGTCGGTGACCTGGGCGCACACCAGATGCAATCCCAGATCCTCAGCTCCGCTGCGACAGCATCCGTCCCGAAAGAAACCGGTCATCGGATTCACCGAGCAGGACTCTAGGGTCGTTCCCAACACGTTCTTTGCATCCGTCATAAATAATCGCTCGCTTCCAGGAGATTTTGATTTGTCCGCCGTTGGTCGAGAATTTTCGTTGCCAACGAAAGCATCCGCATGAATTCTACGCAGTTTTCCTGTCTTGTCTCGAACCGATGTCTTTTGCTAACCATTCTACCGCAATTGCAAGCACAGGAATGATGGCGGATTACAAGGGGAATCCCGACATGATTAAGAGATGGTTGACACGGCTCGTGACGGCGAGATATCTCCCTGCGAATCCTTATCCCGGCGAGATGCTCCCCGTGGAGCGTCTTCGTTTGTATCAGTGGATGATCACTTATCGTCCAAGGAGGGTTCTCGAGGTGGGGACCGGAGTGGGAGGTTCGACCTTCTACATCTCAAGCGCGCTTCAGAAAAACGGTGGCGCGTTGCACACTTGCGATCCCCTGCGTCGTCCCCCGGAACCATTCCTCCATCGATTTCAGGGTGCATTGCACTACCACCCCCTTCGTTCCGATCAGCTCATCGAAAAGATGCGGGATGAGGCGAGCAAGCCAGACTTTTTATTCTTTGACGGCCCGGAGATTCCGGATCTCGCATTGACCGACATTCGCAGTTTGGAATCCTGGATCGAACCGGGCTGCCTGTTCGCCATGCATGATTGGGAGCAGCCGGGTGGCAGGAATCGAAAGATCGTATCGATCAAAGCGCAGAAGATTCGACCGTATCTGGAAAGCTCTTCCGATTGGAAACGGCTCGCGCAACTCGATGGTCATCGCAAAAATGTTTGGTGGACCAAAGGGCGATTCGATTCCGTCGGACTTTGTTTGTATGTGTATGAACCTTTAGGACGCGCGGATTTCGAGGGTAGTTATAGGCTCGCAGGTTAATCGCATCAGGGCATCTGTCGAAGACGCTCGAGAGCCTGCTCCGTTGCGGTTCGCTGGGCGGTCAGTTCATTCAAGGCCTGCCGCTCCTTTTCGATGATTTCCGGAGGCGCCTTGCTGACGAAAGCTTCGTTGGACAGACGCCCCTCCTTGCCTTGGATCTGTTTGATCAGGTTCGAGAGGAGTTTTTCGTTGCGTGAGATCTCCGCTGCGACATCGATGAATTGGCTCAGGTCGACATAGACATCCATTTGATCGATAGCGATATGAGCATGCACGCTCGGCACGGGAACATCGGGTCCCCACGCCGTTGCATCGGCTCCCGCCATACTTTCGAGAAACGGCTGCATGGGACGAAGCAATTGCTCCATATCCTTTTGGCAGCGAACGGAGTAGGGAACCCGCTCTTTGGGTGGAAGATTTTGTCGGGAACGAATTTCCCGAATTGCGCCGATCAGTGCAGCGAAGTGAGAGAACTGTGCTTCGACGTCGGCGCGTTGGAATCGCGTTTGAGCGGTCGGCCAGGGTGCGAGCATCAGCCATTGCTGCGCAGGTGTATCGTCGAACAGGTCGCGATGAGGAACGATCTTACCCAATTGCTGCCAGATCGCTTCGGTGACAAATGGCATCATTGGATGAAGCAAGCGGAGCATATGATCGAGGCAATGGGCGAGAATGCGTTGCACCTGGGGTCGCAGACTCGGATCCTGCAATCGCGGCTTGGCCATCTCGACGTAATACGAGCAGAAATTGTCCCAAGCAAAATCATAAGCGGCTCGTGCCGCCTCGGCATATCCGTACCGATCGAGTTCCTGATCGACGGTTTGCGTCACCGACGCCAATCGAGACAGAATCCATTGATCCTCCAGGGGCAGTCGATCCCAATCGACAGCTACGGGTGCGTATCCATCTAAGTTCATCATGACGAATCGAGAAGCGTTCCATAGTTTATTGACGAAGTTGCGGGCGTTCTCGAATCGTTCGCTGACCACCGGTGCGCGAGGCAATGCCTTGTCGGCTTCGGTTTCCGCCCATTGCGTCGAGAAGGGTTTTTTGCACTTGTCGCATGCAACGCGCGGAGCGGTGCGATTCTCTTTCGTTTGCTGCACCAACGCTTGGCAGTGAGGACATTCATACTGAACCGGCATACGGACATCCTGTGTCTCGGTCGTGAGCCATGCGAGACCGAACCGAAGGGCATCGGCACCGAACTTGTCGATCACATCGATCGGATCAACACCGTTCCCTTTGCTCTTGGACATCGTTTCCCCGTATCCATCGAGGATCTTGGGGTGGATATAGACCTCGCGAAACGGAACTTCGTCGAGGTTATTGAGTCCCATCAACACCATACGTGCCACCCAAAGGGTGATGATGTCGCGCGAGGTGATCAGCGTGCTGGTGGGATAGAAGTAATTGAGTTCCGGTGTCGACTCTGGCCACCCAAGGGTCGAATGGGGCCACAATGCCGAGGAGAACCAGGTATCGAGCACGTCCTGTTGGCGAACCAGGCCAAGCCCTTCGAGAGTCGACTCAAGATTCGGGTCTTCGTTTTTGACGCAAACGTGGAGCGTCGAAGGTTCCTCGATGGAAACCGCCAGCATGCCGATCGTATGTTGCGGCATCGCTTCGATCTGAAACTTCATGGAACGAGCCTGGGTATTCGATTCGAACGTCTTGCTCCAGATCGGTATTTGGTGTCCCCACCACAGTTGGCGACCGACCGGCCAGTCCCGTTTTTCGCTCAACCAATCGACATAACCGCTTGTATAGCGAGCGGGATAGATCTTCACGCGTTGCGAAGTGACCGCATCGATTGCGGATTGGGCCAACTCGGCCATCGCTACGAACCATTGGTCGGCCAGATAGGGTTCGATCGGGGTCTTGCTCCGATCGCTGTGCTTGAGATCGATTTCGCGATCTTCGACTTGATCGAGCAGACCGAGCGCATCGATGTCGGCGACGATGCGAGTCCGAGCCTTGGCCATGGTCAGTCCTTCGTAGCGCCCTCCATTCTCATTGATCGTCCCATCCGGATTCATGATATTGAGCCGTGGCAATTGGCAACGCGTTGCCACGTCGTAGTCGTTCGGATCGTGAGCAGGTGTGATCTTGACGCAACCCGATCCAAGTTCCGGTTTGGCCCACTCGTCGGCGACTAAGGGGATCTCCCGGTCGGCCAACGGCAAACGGATCATGCACCCTTGCTGTGCCATAGCCGCGAGTTGCTCAAGGGCCGGGAGTTTATCGCGTTGCCTCGCTTCGAGATCGGCCAACTGCGTCTCCAGAGCGGGACGGTCTTTCACACCAGCCTCCTGAATGCGTTGCAACAACGCTTGTCTCGCGGTTTCGAGAGCAGCCCGCGGCGCAGGATGGACGGCAACGGCGGTGTCACCGAGCATCGTCTCCGGACGCGTCGTCGCGACAACTACGTAGGTCGGCTGACCTGGACCAGGGTTGATCACCGGATAACGGAAGTGCCAGAAGTTTCCTGCAACCTTTTCGGTGAATACCTCGTCGTCGCTGACCGCAGTCTGAAGATACGTATCCCAATTGACCAATCGCTTGCCCCGATAGATCAAGCCTTTTGAGAACAAATCGAAGAATGTGGTGCGCACAGCTCGAGCACACATCGTATCGAGCGTGAATCGGGTCCGTCGCCAATCGCAGGAGCATCCCATCCGCTTGAGTTGGCCGAGGATGCGGGTTTCATATTGATCCTTCCATTGCCAAATGCGCTGAACGAGTTGCTCGCGGCCCAGGTCATGCCGTGTCTTGTTTTCGAGTTCTTTCAAACGGCGTTCCACCACCGCTTGGGTCGCGATTCCTGCATGGTCGGTGCCTGGCATCCAAAGAGCAACCTCACCCATCATGCGGTGCTTGCGAATTTGGATGTCTTGAAGAGTGTTGTTCAGCGCATGCCCAAGATGGAGCGCCCCGGTCACGTTCGGAGGAGGAATCACAATCGTGAACGGTTTCTTGGCGGTATCGACATTCGCGTCGAAACAACCTGCGTCGAGCCACTGCTGATAGATGCGCTGAGATGCTTCGGAGAAATCAAAACGGTTGGGGATTTCAGTCGATTCGGTCATGAAATAGCTGGCGCCGTGGGCGTACTAGGTCGGATTGGGGGAAACGAATGCGTTGCGGTTTCGAGGTATTGTGGAATCAATAGCCGTGCGATGCAAGGCGCGGAGCCAGCGTTAGGAATCCCCCATCAAGGTCAATACGATGTGTCTCGATGAAGCTCGGTCGCGATGCTCGCAAAGGTAAATTCCCTGCCAAGTTCCCATACACAACTCCCCATCCTTGATCGGAATCGTCAGGCCGGCTCCCATCAACGACGACTTGACATGGGCAGGCATGTCGTCCGGTCCCTCGATCGTGTGAACATAAGGGAGATCTTCCGGCACGATATGGTTCAGGGCGGTTTCGAAATCGACCCGCACATCCGGATCTGCATTTTCGTTGATGGTCAGACTGGCCGATGTGTGTTGAATAAAAACATGCAACAACCCGACACGGACCGATGCAAGCTCAGGAATCGCATCCACTACCCATCGGGTGATCAAATGACATCCCCGAGGATAGGGGCGAAGGGTCAACGTGCGATGATGCCAAACCATGCTACTATCATAGCGGGCTTGCCGCGTACCCAGGGTCGAGGATGCCGGTTTTTCAGCAGCAGTTTCCTGAAGAAACCAAGGATTCCGACGCTGAACCTCTCTTGGTTATTGACGATCGAGGATTCCTTTGGATACTTCCAGTCCGATTTCCGTCATGTAACCATCATTTTTTCATCGGGAGATCTGACCCATCATGCGCCGCGCAAAGATTAGCATCATCGGAGCTGGAAACGTTGGGGCCACATGCGCCCATTGGTGTGCCGCCGGAGAACTCGGCGATGTCGTCCTTTTGGATGTTCCTCAAACAGAGAATATGCCCCGCGGCAAAGCGCTCGATCTGATGCAAGCTTCGCCAATCATGGGCTTCGACAGCAACGTTGTCGGCACCACCGATTACAACGATACCGCCAATAGCGATGTCGTCGTCATCACCGCAGGTGTCGCACGCAAACCAGGCATGAGCCGCGATGATCTTCTGAGCATCAACGCCAAGATCGTCACCAACGTCGCCGAACAAGTCAAAACCTCCAGCCCCAATGCAGTCGTGATCGTTGTCAGCAATCCGCTCGATGCGATGGTACAACGCGCCTTCCAAGTTCTTGGCTTCCCGTCCAATCGAGTCATGGGGCAAGCGGGCGTACTCGATACCGCCCGTTTTCGAACCTTCATTGCGATGGAACTCGGAGTCAGCGTCGAAGATGTCTCCGCCATGTTGATGGGTGGCCACGGCGATACCATGGTCCCCATCGCCAGCTGCACCAGCGTCGGTGGCATCCCTGTCTCGCAATTGATCTCAGATGCCAGGATGGCCGAGATCGTGCAACGCACTCGCGATGGCGGTGCTGAAATCGTATCGCTCCTCAAGACTGGCTCAGCCTACTATGCACCCGCAGCCGCGACCGCTCAGATGGTCGAAGCCGTTGTGCGAGACAAGAAGCGATTGATCCCTTGCGCAGCGATGTGCGGCGATGAATACGGTGTCGGTGGCTACTATGTCGGTGTCCCAGTGGTCCTCGGCTCCGGCGGTATCGAAAAGATTATTCAACTCTCTCTCACCGACTCCGAAAAAGCTGCTTTCCAAAAGAGTGTCGATGCCGTCAAGTCGTTGGTGGCATCCATGGAATCGCTTCTCAAAGCGTAACGGTTGTTGATCATCAAGAAATGCTAGCGATGACTTCGCAGTTGCTAGCATTTCAACTTGGATGATTCTTATCTTGGCGGGATTGACTCAACCTCGTCTGTACCCTTAAAACCGCACCCCGGTATTCATCTCTCGTTCACGGTACCCGTCGAGCGTTTGCTCATCGCAGTTACACTCGCAAGCCCCGCTCGCGATATCACTCGTCGTAAAGGACTGGATGGAATGAATCGATTGCAACAGTTGCTTGAAGGTCGCTTGGGTCATGAGTCATGGTTCGATGCGAGCGATGTTTTGACAAGCGACAAGGGTTTGAGTGGCGAAGGCTCAGTTGCCTTGGGCGCGATGGATTCCACTCAGCTCGAGATACCCCATCGTCTATTCGTGCCTGAGCACTTTGAGCCGCGTTACGACTACCCGTTGATCGTATGGTTGCACAGCGATGACAGTAGCGAGTGGGAGCTGGATGTCGTGATGGAGGCGATCAGTCTTCGCAACTATCTAGCGATCGCTCCTCGCGGTCATCGCACGTCTCCGAAGTCGAATCGATTGTTTCGATGGGGCACGCACCTTACTGATTTGGCCTTTGCCGAAAACTTAGTGTTTGAATGTGTCGACGCTTTACTCGAGGGATTGCCGGTACACACCGATCGCATCTTTTTGGGGGGGATCGGATCCGCGGGGACGGTTGCGCAATGGATCGGGCTCAAGCATCCGGGTCGTTTTGCGGGGGTGGTTTCGATGCAGGGAGTGTTTCCCAAGCACCGATGTGCCCTGTCGGGGTGGAAGGCTGCTCGCCAGTTGCCGGTTCTCTATATGCAGGGGGAGCCAACCAGCGGGTGCAACGATGACGATGTGGCGGAGGCGATGCAGTTAGCTCACGCGGCTGGTTTGGCGTATCGCTTTGTTCGTTTTCGGGACACAGCCATGGGCTCAAGTCAGGATCGCCTGGCCGATAAGTCCGAATCGTTGGATGCCGAGATGTTTGCCTCCGCCAATCGATTTTTGATGGGAATTGTTACGCAGACGGAAATCTCACTGGATCCGGAAATATCTAACGGTCCAGGCTCGGTCGAGGATTCTCTCCCTGCATCCTTTGGCTGGAATTGACGATATCCCTAGACTTTGCGGGAGTTCGAGCGAAAAATTCCCCAGGTTTATCGGTTTCGAGCGAAATGGTCTACGGCGTCTGTGTTTGCCGTGCGATCGACTCAGGGCGTTCATCTCTGCCAAGAGAGAGTGTGTGAACTTTTTTGGGGTGTTAAGCATCTTAGTAGGACTCGGTTGAAAATCGGGTGAAGCTACGGCTCAGGGACTTCACCTGCCGATAGAATCCTTCGCCAGTTTTTTGTTCACCGTTGGATCGGTTTGGAATCATGCGCAAGAGAAAAACAGTCGGAAAACGAGACCCAATGGACGGGGCCCATTTCCATTTTTTGGGGCTACGGCCGGGAGAGAGCGATCCATCGGCGATTCGTTCTGCTGCGAGCACTATGTCGGGATCGATTGGGGACTGCGAAGGGCAGCATGGGATCGAGGGGCTGATTCATCGTCGCTCGGAGATCGCCGTGGCGACCTATCGTTTGCTCGATCCGCGTCGCCGAGAGTCATTTTTGGAGCGGGTGCAGTTGTGTTATCCGGTCAACCATGAAGAGCGGAAGACTGAAATCCAGGACTTGGACCTCAAGCAATCTGCTCTGCCCAACCCTTGGTTGGAACCGCGGTCCGACGAGGGACCATGGTCCACTGGTCCAGAACTGATGAATCGACCCGTGATCGAGCGAGCGATTCGAGAGAAAGCTGCGAATCCAGTAGCATCCCAGGCCCAATCGGATACTATGTCGTGGATGGATGAACGCCGTGAAGTGATCCGTTCTTTGCGAGATTCGGAGTCACCAACGAGTTCATCGTCCCCATTTTCTTGGATTCGGTCCGTGTTGGGTTGGTAATTGAGTGCGACTGTTCTAGTCACCGGTTATGGTGGTTTTCTAGGTTCTGAGATCTGTCGTCAACTTCTCGCCCGTGGATTCCGCGTCCGCGGTGTCGCGAGGCAAAACTATCCTGCACTGCATGACCTCGGCGTTGATTGCGTGCGCGGTTCGATCACCGATCCAGATCACTGTTCCGAAGTGTCCCAAGGAGTGGATGCGGTCATTCACACAGCGGCACTTGCAGGCGTTTGGGGGCCCCGTCGGGACTATGAAGCCACGAATATTTCGGCTACCGAGTTTCTTCTTGATGCGGCTCGCCGGACGAACGCTCGAGCTTTCGTGTTGACCAGTTCCCCTTCGGTCACGTTCGACGGTAGTCCACAATGCGGTATCGATGAGTCGGCCCCTTATCCGACGCGATGGTTATGCGATTACCCGCGCACCAAAGCGATTTCGGAGCAATCGGTACTATCCGCGAATCGTTCAAAAGCGCTACTCACCTGCGCGCTGCGACCTCATTTGATTTGGGGAGTCGGGGATCCGCATTTAGTTCCTCGCGTGTTGGCCAGGTGCCGTGCTGGACGTCTCCGGAGAGTCGGAGACGGAACGAATTTGATCGACACGGTGCATGTAGAAAACGCTGCCCTTGCGCACGTCTTGGCTCTGGAGAAATTACTGGCAGGGGATCAGCAAGCTTCGGGGAGATCTTATTTCATTACCGATGGTGACCCTGTGGAATGTTGGGATTGGATCTCTACGATTCTTGATTGTGGAGGGCTGAGACCGCCAAAGAAATCAATCTCGCTAGCGGGAGCGTATCGTATCGGGGCAATATTAGAAGGGACCTATCGCACCCTGGGTATACGATCTGAGCCACCGATGACCCGATTCGTTGCCTTGCAACTCGGAGTCGATCATTACTTTCGAATCGATGCAGCTCGAAATTATCTTGGCTACCAGCCGCAAGGGGATCGCAATGAACGCATCGATGCTTTGCGGGCATGGCTCTCCCCCTAGTCACCGCTGTCAAGCCATGCCTCGATGTCCCATTTTACTAAGGGGTTTCACGATGCTCTGGATCTGGATCGCAACATCATTTGGACTTGCGACACTACAACAATTTGCGTCAGTCAATCTCAACGCCTGCGGAGCGGAAATTGAACGTCCGAATATCGTCATTTTATATGCGGACGATCTGGGGTATGGCGATCTGGCTTGTCAGAATCCGGAATCGAAGATACCGACACCGAATCTCGATCGCCTAGCTGCCGAGGGTACCCGATTCACCGATGCCCACAGTTCGTCTGGAGTCTGCACCCCGAGTCGCTACGCGATGCTGATGGGCCGCTATCATTGGCGCAAGTTTCATGGAATCGTCAATTCGTTTGATCCCCCTGTCTTGGATGCGGAAAGAACCACTCTGGCAGAGTTACTCCGGTCCCAAGGCTATCGCACCGCTTGCATTGGCAAATGGCATTTGGGGTGGGACTGGAAATCGATTCAGCGCGATCCGAATTCCAAACCGGATCCGAAGGAGGGTTATTCTCCTGATGCATTTGATTGGACTCGACCACTGCCGGGCGGGCCGCTCGATCACGGCTTCGATTATTATTTCGGCGATGATGTCCCTAACTTTCCGCCGTACACATGGTTCGAGAATGATCGACTGCTTGCTCCTCCTACGGAAAGGCTCCAAATCAAACTCAAGACAGCGGAGGGAAACTTTGAAACGCGGCCAGGACCGGCCGTTGCCGAATGGGATTTTTATGCGGTGACGCCTCGTCTGACTGAAAAGGCGGTCGATTGGATTGGAAAACAAACCGCTGACCAACCGTTCTTTTTGTATTTTCCGTTTACGTCGCCCCATGCACCGATTGTCCCAACCGATTCGTTTCGAAATGCTTCGCAAGCTGGAGGCTATGGAGATTTTGTCGCTCAAACCGACGCAGTCGTGGGCGAAATCCTGGCAGCTTTGGAATCCGGTGGACATAGCCGTCGAACGCTGGTCATCTTCAGTTCGGACAACGGTCCGGAGACCTATGCCTACGAGAGGATTCGACGGTATGGTCATCGCAGCATGGGGCCTCTCCGAGGACTCAAGCGCGACCTGTGGGAGGGGGGGCATCGCATACCGATGATCATCCGTTGGCCTGGCAAAGTACCCGCTGGAAAAGTCAACGATGGCTTACTCAGCCAGATCGATCTGTTTGCGACGTTAGCAGGGATCGTCGGTGCCGATCTTCCTATCGGAGAAGCTGAGGACAGTCTCGACCAGCGGCCACTGATCTTCGGCACAGGTCCAAGTGCGAGGAAGGAATTGGTGCACAACACCCAACCCAACGGGTACGCGATCCGCGCAGGGAATTGGGTTCTGATTCAGGCTCGCACCGGTGGAGTGAGCAAGGTTCCCGAATGGTTCGATACGGAGAACGGGTACTCAAAGAACGATCAAGCCGGTGAGTTGTACGATCTCGAATCCGACCTCGGGCAACACCATAATCGATACAGCGAAAACCCAGCCAAGGTGTCGGAACTGCGAGAGAGACTGAGTGCCATACGCGATGGAGTTGGCTCATCGGGGAATTAGCGGGAAAACCACGCCCATCGCAAAGCCTCTGGGCGTGCGATCGGAGGGCTTACCATTAGGATTCGGCAGAGGTCTGAGCAGGGCCCAGTTCATTTTCCCACTTGCTCACCACAGCAGTGGCTAAGGTGTTTCCCAACACATTCGTCGCCGTGCGAAACATATCGCAGAAATGATCGATGGGCAGGATCAAGGCGATGGCCTCGGGCGGTATCTTGAACATCGCGCATGTCGCTGTCACCACTACCAGAGAAGCGCGTGGCACGCCCGCGATCCCCTTGCTGGTCAGCATCAACACCAGCAACATCGTCAATTGCGTACCCATATCCAGCTCGGTGTTAGTGGCCTGCGCTAGAGCGATGCTGGCAAAGGTCATGTACATCATGCTTCCATCGAGGTTAAACGAATAACCTAGGGGCAGAATGAAAGAAACGATTTTGTCCTTGCAACCGAATCGCTCTAATTCCTCGGTCAGCTTCGGAAATACGGCTTCGCTACTGGTCGTGCTGAAGGCGATGATCAATGGAGAAAGAATGTGCCTCAAAAGCTCGAAGAGTCTTTTCCCTAGGATGAGGTAGCCCACAGTGAGCAATATCAACCAAAGCAATGAGATGCCGATAAGAAAGCAGAACAGGTACTTGCCATAGAAGAGAAAGACCCCTAAGCCTTTTGCGGCGATCACGCCCGCGATGGCACCGAAGACCCCCAGTGGCGCGAAGTTCATCACATAGCCAACCATCTTTAAGATCACGTGGGTCAAGGCGTCCAGCCCCTCCACGATCAAATTAGCTTTCTCTCCCATGGCCGCGGTAGCTACGCCAAAAAAGATGCTGAATACGACCAGTTGCAAGATCTCATTGGTGGCCATCGCTTCCACGACGCTGCGCGGTACGATATGCTCGACAAACTTTTGCAGATTGAACTGTTGCGTATTGCTGGCCAGTTTCTCCGCCTCAGCAGCGTCCCCTTGAATGGCTTCAAACCCGACACCTGGTTGAAACAGGTTCACCAAGACCATCCCAAGCAGCAAACTGGTGAGCGATGCTGCAACAAACCACAACATAGCTTTGCCACCGACCCTACCAACCGACACGACATCTCCGAGCTTCGCTATGCCTACCACCAAGGTACAAAAAACGAGTGGCGAGATGATCATCTGGACGAGGCGGATGAAAATCGTGGTAAGCAGTTTGATATTCTTCGAGAACTCCGCGATGAAGTCCTGACTAGCGCTAACATGAACGACGTACCCCAGGACAGCCCCGGCAACCATGGCGATGATGATGTAGAGGGTAAGTCGATTCGACTTTTTCATCGGAACTGCCAGCGAGCCCGCCACTGCTTACTTACCTCCCGGCGGGCAATACTTGGTCATCCAGGCGAAGACTTCACTATGCCAATGGATGCTGTTGTGGGATTTGGAAACCCAGTGTCCTTCGTCGGGAAAATTGACGAATCGGCTGGGGACTCCTTGTCGCTGTAGAGCTTGAAAGAGTTCATGCCCTTGGCCGATCGGACAACGGAAGTCGAGGTCGTTATGGATCACGAGCATCGGTGTTTTGTGTTTGCCGAGATTGCCAGCCAGGGTGTGGGGGCTAAATTCTCGATACTTGCCGGGGATTTCCCACGGGAGTCCGCCATGTTCGTATTCATCGAACCATAGTTCTTCGGTCGTGCCCCACATGCTTTCAAAGTTGTAGACGCTGCAATGCGAAATTAGGCAGCGAAGATCCTTGGCGATGTCGTTGACTGCGAACCAATCCTGCATGTAGCCGCCGAAGCTGGCACCTGCAGATCCAATGCGTTGCGAGTCGACGTAGGGTAGCTTCTTGATCGCTGCGAGACCGGCCACCAGGTCGCGGTAACATTTTCCCCCCCAGTCGCCGCTGATTTCGTCGCAAAACGCCTGACCGAAACCGGTCGAGCCACGCGGGTTGGGGAGCACCACGACGTAACCCTGGGCGGCCCACAGTTGCGGGTTCCATCGAAAGCTCCAGCCGTCTTCCCATGCCCCCTGCGGTCCACCATGGATCAAGTATGCAACGGGCCATTTCTTCGAGGGATCGAAAGCGGGCGGCTTCAGAATCCACATCTGCATCGACGTCGATCCCTCCACCGGAACCTGGATGCTCTCGGGACGAACCTCGAAGATCTCTTTGGCCAAGGCATCGTTCTGATGCGTCACTTGCTTGGTCGTCGGCGACGAAGTCATCGAGATGGTGAAGATCTCCGCTGGCCGATTCATCGTTGCTCGAGCCACCGCAAGAGTGTTGTTATGGTTGTGGATCGCAGTCAATTGACCGAATCGGCCATCGCCAAAGTCGATCGGAGCCTTGGTTGGCTTGCCACCGATAGCGACTTTATAGACTGCGCTGGCTCCTTGTTCTTCCGTTGTGAATGCGAGATGGTTGTCGTCGATCCAAACAAAATCGCCCAGCGATCGATCGAGCCCTTCGGTGAGTGTTGCGGGTTTGCCCGACCAAGAGCCATCGGCGTTGCAATCGACCACCAAAAGATTCCATTTATCTGCCTCGTAGCCGGGTTTAGCCTGGGCGCGATACGCGAAGCGTTTTCCCGAAGGACTGAATTTTGGCGAACCATCGGCCGCTAGGTTCCCTGCGGTGAGCGACTTCCATTGCGTCGATGGTTCGTCGATCTCGATGCGGCACAAATCGTAATTGGTGGTCCAGGCTTCTCCCTTCTCAGGAACAGCCGTGACGATCAAGGCTTTGCCATCCGGGGTGAAACAAAAGTCCTCGTTCGCGCTGAAGGTCGTGCTGGTTGGATAGGCATCGCGATCTCCGGGGGTCACATCACGACAGTTCTTGCCGTCTACATCGATAACGAAGATGTGTTGGCGCTTGTCCTCCACATAGGAATCCCAATGTCGATAGAACAGCCGGGTAAAAGTCTTGGCTTTCACAGGATTGGATTCCGCCGCATCGGCTTGTTCCCGATTCTTGGCGTCCGATTCCTCGAAGGGGAGTTCGCTGAAGGCTGGATTCACGGTGGAGACAAAGGCAATTCTCTTTCCGTCGGGAGACCAAGTTCCGTTATTGGCACCGGTCGCGATGCTGGTCACTCGACGTGGTTCGCCCCCCTTGGCCAGATCCAGGATGTAAAGCTGAGATGTTCCATCTCGGTTGGACTCGAAAAGGATTTGGGAGCCATCGGGAGACCAGCGAGGATGGGTGTCTGACTTTCCGGAGTAGGTCAATTGCCGAGCTTCTCCACCCTCGGACGGGGCAAGCCACAGTTGGGTCGCCTTGGCGTTTTTGGCTGGGTCGTTGAATCGAGTTGCCTGATAGACCAGCGAGCGACCATCAGGGCTCAGACGCGGGTCTGCAAGCCGGTCGTAACGGAACAAATCCCCGATCTGCATTGCTCGAGGCGTCGATGGCTGGGCAAGATTGGATTGAGCGACGGATTCGGCCTGCGGCATGAGCAATCCTGACAGGGTAAAGGCAAGAAACGCACGGGTCGAGATTCGAGTGGACATCATGATTGATTGAACGGACATTGATGGGGTGAA
>JBILVV010000373.1:0-4978 GCA_044370255.1 Pirellula sp. | reverse complement strand
CACCGTAATAACCGGTTCGGAAGATCTCCAAGCGAAACCTACGAACCGGGTTGGTGGATACCTTGATATCGATGGTTTCGCCCGCTCGAACACTTTGCTTGGAGCAATACCCTTCGATCCATGGCGAACGATAGCGGCTGCCATCGACGCGAACTCGCGTTAATTGCCAGTCGTTACTCCCGGGCCGTCGGTTTTCGATCACGACTGGATTGCTCGCGATCGATGCCTCTTGCGAGTAGCCATTGCTAACCGCCACTATCAAAACGATCGCGACCAAAATTCTTTGCATACTGGTTCTCCAAAGTGGCACGACGCTCCGCGTCGTGATCTCCGACAAACTCGCACTGTATTTATCGTGGGACGACGCTCCGCGTCGTCAAGCTTCATGCGTTCCCAACATGGTGTTGTATTACTAGGTGCCAGGACACGACGCGGAGCATCGTGCCACTATGTTAATCCACCGTCAATCGTCGACTGTAGATCGTTGTGCCGTTCGCGATATACAAGGTGTTGTGGTCACTTCCGCCGAGAATGCAGGTGGTCAGCGGTTGATCCTTCCGCGGTTTCGGCAACACACCGCACAATCGCCCCGTCGGATCGAAGATCTGCACTCCCAATTCGCTGGTGATGTAATAGCGTCCTTTTCGATCGACTGCCAAACCATCGCCTTTTGATGCACTGACGTAGGGAGGAGGCTCATGGAAACGAAATTCCCCTTTGGGATCGATCGGCAACCGCAATGTCATGCTGGGCATCTTGGCATCGAGCGTTCCGTCGACATGCACTCGAAACATCCATGCATGCTCGCCGCCGTAATCGGATACGACCAAGGTGCCTCCGTCGTTGGACAGCGCGATGCCATTCGGCAGCGTGATGCCTACGTCCACAGCCGTCACGCTGCCCGTCGCGGGATCGATTCGCGTGACTTGCTTGGCACCTGTTTCCGTGATCAGTACCATCCCCTCGGAGGTGACGGCTAAATCGTTAGGCTTCACTCCCGTAGCGATCGTCTTGACCTCACCGGTCTGTGGGTAGATGGAAAGAACTCGGTCCTTGGAGCCTTGGCAGGCATACAAGAGATTCCCGTCGGGGCTAAATTCCAAACCGCTCACCGATTCCTTGGCGATCGTTTTCCTCGTTCCATCCTTTGCGTCGATTCGAACGATTTCTGCGGCCTTCATATCGCAATAGAAGAGATTGCCTTCCTTATCAACGCACAACGCATCGGCAAATCCGAGTTGATCCGCGACTACATTCCAGGACTCCCCGGGTGCAAGCAAACGAAGTAGGGTCAAATCGCCACCTAAATCGCCGCGTGTGTCGTAGGTGGGTTGATGGGCCTCGTTTCTCCACAGCCATCGCATGGCATCGGGGAAAATCGAGCTCCCGTGATCGGAGTTGTGTGCATATCCTTCGGCCCAATCCATGCGGACATCGTATCCCATGTAGGTCAACGCGGAATGCATCAATCGATTGGCGATGGGCCAGCTACCGTAGGGATTATCGAGGTCGCCGCTGGTATCGGACATGTAAACGCGAAGTGGCTTGGCCTCGGTCTTTCGGATCCATGCGGGATAAATATTGCCTCCGCGCAAATTCGTGAAGCTACCCACGTCGGAGTAGACTTTGCGGAAGGCATCCGGTCGTTCCCACGCCGCCGTGAACGCACAGATAGCTCCGGAACTCGAGCCTCCGATGGCCCGCATCTCCGGATCTTTGGAAATACGGTACTCCTTTTCCACCTCGGGCAAGATTTCTTCGAGCAGGAATCGAACGTAGCGATCGCCGAGGCTGTCGTATTCCAAGCTGCGGTTGGAATAGCGTTGGTTCTGAAGAGGTTTCGATGGGTCATGGCCCGGGTTGATAAAGACAGCGATCGTCACGGGTATCTCGCCTCGAGCGATTAAGTTGTCGAAAACAACAGGGACTCGCCAACGCCCTTTTTCGTCTCGCATCCGCTCGCCATCTTGAAAAACCATCAGGGCTGCAGGCTCATCCTTTTTGTACTGAGCGGGCACATAAATCGACCAATCCCGTACGGTGTTGGCAAAGATCTTGGATTCCCATGGAGGCATCGAAATCACTTGGCCGTGGGGAACCGATTCCTGTGCAATCGCATCCGGATGAGGCTCCCACTTGGGTTTGGTTTCTACGTGGGGGATTTCGGTTGACTTGGCGTCCTTATCCCATAGCCACCTGAGGGCGTTGGGCAATTCTTCGCCCCCCCATTTTCCGCTGTGCCCTCCATCGGTCATCACCAATTGGAAGTTGTATCCGGCGAACTGCAAGGCCGCAGCCATGTCCTCGTTCCCAAGCGGCCAGTTGCCGTGGAGATTGCTGAGATCCTCTCTTCCTTCCTGCAAGTAAACCTTTATCGGCTTGGGCTGACCTTTGGTCTTACGGATCAGCCCTGGATAAGACCATCCACCTCGGATGTTCGTGAAGCTTCCGATATGACTGATGACCTTGGCAAACTGATCGGGACGCTCCCAAGCCACGGTGAACGCGCAGATACCGCTTGAGGAAATCCCGCACACCGCTCGGTCGTTCGGTGATGTCGAGATGTTGATATCCTTCAGTGCGATCGGCAAGAACTCGTCGATCAGGAATTTGGAATAGCGGTCTCCGAGCGAATCGTATTCAAAGGACCGATTGCTGCGATCCGCAGCACCAGGCTTGCCACCAACAACGGTCCCAGGGTTCACGAAGACAGCAACCGTTACGGGCATCGCTTTCTGATGGATCAAATTGTCGAGCACGATGGGAACGCGAAATGCGCCGTCGGCTTGCGCGTATGCGGAACCATCCATGCACACCAACAAACTCGCGGGGGTCGCTGGATCATACTGTGCGGGGACGTAGACGCTATATTGCCGCTTGGTCTCGGGGAAGATTTGGCTATCGAGGAACTCACCCGAGGTGATCTTCCCGCGAGGCACTCCCGGTTGAACTTCGCGATCCGCCGAGGTGTCAAAAAAACCGTGTGCATTGCCAAATCCGAGCAAGGCCATCGCGATGAAGATCTGGGGAAGGATACGCATTTCAAAGCTCATGGGTAGCGAGTGGTGTTACATCAGGAAGCGGTAACGGCATCACAGATTCTACCAAGAGTAGGTAGGAGCCAAAATCGGGGCCCCTCCAGAGTACACCATCGTGGCACAACGCTCCGCCGTTGTGATTTTCGTGGCACAACGCTCCGCGTCGTGTTCCCCTGCACTGAAAATCCTCCATCTCGTTTTCGTTCACCACATGAAAAACCACAATCGGATGCAAGCCTACGAGGTTCCCCCAACCTCAAATGTCACATTTCATTTTGATCCAGCTACATTCCTCGCTACTTCTCCGCGACGTAAACGAACGCCGGCGGCAGATTCCGCCATACGGTTCGCGTTTTCTTTACCTTGCGAAATCGCGATTGCAGTTTCCGGCTAAACGCATGGCCTGCAGGCAAAAGCAGTCCCTGTAGATACGCAAACGTAACAAATCTACCACCTGGCCTGAGTATCTCCAGAATCGAGTCGATCAGCCGATCCTGCAAATTCTCTCCGAAGACCGACCAGGGAAGACCGCACACAATACAATCGCAGTGAGCATGCCCGTGTGCATCGAGATACTTCTTTGCGTTCGTAGCGCTATCGCAATAAACCTCAACGCCTGGATACCTCTTGGAAAGCTCCTCCGCAAATCGAGAGTTCAACTCGATCGCGAAGAAATCCGCATCTTCCTGCATCTGCTCAAGAATGCGATTTGTGCAAACCCCAGTTCCGGGTCCGAACTCTACGATCGTCTTCGATTCCCGAACACGTGCCTCATCGATCATAAGCTCAACAAGCCCACGAGAACTTGCGGCGATCGCGCCGATCTCCGTAGGGTGAAGCAGGAATTGTTTGAGGAAGATAAGTGTCGACATAGACAAACGCATCAAATCCGATCTTCAGGTCGCAACCATTTTCTGGGGCGTTAGTCGATGATCGTAATTAGGGTATCCATAAACTTCGGTGCAACGGGATGTTCAGAATCGGATTCTGCGGTCGGAAAACGGTTATAGTAACGTTTTTTTGAGGCCCAGACTCAGGAATAGCGGAGCGGTGCGAGTTCCGGATTGGCATCACAGAGAAAATGCTATCGTGGCACGACGCTCCAGCGTCATGAATAGCCTGTCCAATACCCCGATGCCACCCGCTCCCGGCGCGATGAACGTACAACCTCGCCCAAAGTAGTGACATCGCCTCATAGGACTCCTCCTAGGCACCTCTCTTCTCGCTGCAAACCATCGACTCAAACCCACTGTATCGCCGTTACTAGGTTCATTGGGAATGATTTGCTGAATGACCTTCCGATTCCATGAGTCGACGCGCGACGCGCTCGCGATGATGATCGAAATGACATACAGTAAACATGACCATCTCGCGTACAGTCAGCAGTCCAAGCAGAGGATGGGGCAGCCGATAGCGATCTAAGTCCAGATCCCGCCATCGTTGGACTGCTCTCTCCAACCTGAGCACCGTGGACTCGCATCGTCCTACGAGTTGCTTTTGTTCTGTTTCCGGATATCGAGGCGCATCGACTAGAGCTGGTGCGTAACGCCCTGCCGTCCCTCCGCTCGCAAGACGGTCAAGATAGGTCGAGCGCAAGGCATCCCAAGTGCGGGATGAAGTCGGAGATAAGCCGAATAGTACGCGAAACACCCATCGCGGAATATGCAACCCGCGAGCAACCGGCACCGTGGATAGAATGAGATGACGGACGTTATCGGCAGGCGACCATTGGGCGTCTCCTCGATCCCAAAACCGATTCGTATCCATAACCATCCAGAACCTCAAACCGTTCCTGCGGAGTTCGCCGCACTCTTGGCGAATTTCTTCCTTGGTCGGCACGGCCTGTCTGGAATAGGTCATAGCACCTCCAGGTGTATACGATAGCAGCCTACACTGATACCCAAGAGCTGCATCATACACCCATGCATTATTCCCTCGAT
>JBILVV010000058.1:0-16987 GCA_044370255.1 Pirellula sp. | reverse complement strand
GAACTCTTGCTTCGGTCGCGATAGGTCGCCAGGTCGGGAATCATACCCATGTACCAGAATACGAGCGAAGTCGAAGCGTATGTTCCAACCGCGAAAACGTCCCACAAGAGGGGGCTTCGGAATTGAGGCCACATCCACAAGTTCAAGCTCGGATAGGGCAGCAACCAGAAAGCCAGCCACGCTCGCCCGACGTGGATCCCGGGATAAATCGCAGCACAAATAACAGCGAAGATCGTCATCGCCTCGGCGGCACGGTTGATGCTTGTTCGCCAGTTTTGGCGGAACAGAAACAGAATCGCAGAGATGAGCGTGCCCGCGTGACCGATACCGACCCAAAAAACGAAGTTCACAATCGGCCAAGCCCAGAAGACCGGGTTCATGTTCCCCCAGATACCGACCCCCTTGTAAATCAGAAAGCCGATCAAGCTGACGAACATGAGTGCCGTCAGCGAGGAGAAACCGAACAGCAGCCACCAAATCTTTGGCTGTGGGTCTTCTGCGACACGGCAGACCATCTCGGTAACCGACTTGTAGGTCTGGTTGCCCGTGATAAGCGGTGCACGACGGCCGGGGATGTCGGCTGTGTTGTCGATCTCGCGGGGATTGTATGAACTAGCTATGGTCGCCATGGTTTCCTGATCCGTGATCGTCGTGCGAATGATGACCTTCGAATCGTTCCGGACGCAACTGAGTGGATGTCGCCAATCGCTTCGGAACGTTTCGGATGCGTGACAAGTACAGGGTTCGCGGTTTAATATTCAATTCCTCGAGCACCGCATAGGATCGAGGATCGTGATGCATCTGATGAACTCGGCTTGACGTGTCGTTCAAATCACCGAATACGATGGCGTGCGTTGGGCATGCCTCTTGGCATGCGGATCGGATATCACCGTCGTGTACTTTTCCGTCACCCTTGGTGCGAGCGGCGATCTTGCCGTTCTGAACCCGCTGGATGCAGTAGGTGCACTTCTCCATCACACCGCGACCTCGAACCGTAACCTCAGGGTTCAGCACCAGAGACTGAAGCTTCTTGGATGCCTTCTCGCGATAATCTTGCCAGCCGTAATAGTAGCCGTATTCGTCGTTGTAATTGAGGTAGTTGAAACGACGAACCTTGTAAGGGCAGTTGTTTGCACAATACCGAGTTCCTATGCAACGGTTGTAGGCCATCGCATTGATCCCTTCCTCGGTGTGAACGGTCGCAGCCACGGGGCAGACCTGTTCGCAGGGTGCGGTCTCGCAATGGGCGCATGCCATCGGTTGCATCACCACCTTGGTATCCACAGGGCTGTGAATCGCATCTCTCGACTTCTTGGCAGTGACGTCGGCTTGGAAGTAGCGATCGATCCGCAACCAATGCATTTCACGACCGCGGATCACTTGTTCCTTGCCGACGATCGGCACATTGTTCTCTGCTTGACATGCGATGACGCATGCGTTGCAACCGATGCACTTGTTCAGATCGATCGCCATGCCCCACTTGTGGTTCAAGTCAACTTTGGGTTCTTTCCAGAGGGATTCCCCGGTGTGGATATCCACCACCTGCGACGTAAACTTAGGGTTGCTCTTGTATTCAAAGAGGGTCCCTTCTCGCACCAGTTGCGGAGCCCGCTTGGCGGTTTCTGCCATCCCGAGATCATCGAGGGCGAAGTGATCCTGGGTGGTTGCCAGCCGGTAAGGCTCGGTGGTCGGATCGACAGAGACGCCGGTGTAGATCGCAGCTTGATTCCATCGTCGGAAGGTTGCGAGGTTGGTGCCGACAGCACCTGCGACCGACCCGCCCGACTCTTTTGTACGGCCGTATCCAAAGTGAACGGTGATCGATCCTGCCGCGTGGCCGGGGACGATGAAGACGGGGAGCTTGACCCTCGATTCTCCCAAAGTGATCGCTGCCACCTCGCCTTGTTTGAGCCCGAGCTTGTTCGCCGTGGTCGGACTGCAGATCGCCGCGTTATCCCAAGTCAACTTGGTGAGGGCTTGCGGGCACTCTTGAAGCCAACCGTTGTTCCCCAAACGACCGTCGTAAACCGTCTCGCTCGGCAGAACAAGGACTTCCAAATTCGCGGGATCAAACTCGGTTCGGATGGTTCCCTCATCCAATTCATAAACCCGCGCGGTGACTTCTTTCGACTTCAGTTCCTGTGCATCGGCACTGATCGTTCCAACGAAAAGCGGGCTGGCAGATCCCGGCATGAACCCAACATGAAGTGTTTCTCTCCAGACCCGTTCGCTCAGTTGACCGCCAGCGATCTCCTTGGCCGTTTCCTTAACGATTTCCTGTGAATTGGTAATCTCCATCCCTGCTAATGTCGCAAGAAACTCCAGAGGACTGATACCACCGAGCAATGGGTCGATCAGCGGCTGGCATACACCGTAGGTGCCATCGGGCGAGCGGACATCGCCCCAAGCTTCCAAGGGATGCGTAGCTGGGACGGTGTAGCGAGCGAACTTTGCGGTTTCATCATCGTATTGCGAATAATAAACCACATCGCCAATCGTCTTGAACGCTTCTCCCAAATTCACATCCCCTGCAACCGTGAACACTGGGTTCGGAGTCAACACCCACGCGGTTGAGAACTCGGATGCTCGACGAACAAAGTCGTCGAGCTTCATGCTGGACAAGCCGGACAGTTCGTTGGGGACTTGAACCAACTTGACTGTCTTCCCAATGTTGCCGAGCTTTTGGTTGATGCGAAGAGCAGCCACTTGAACGGCCAAAGGCTGATGGGCACCGACACTGAGAACGCACTCCCCTTTGTGCTTGAGCAAGTCGCTTGCTATCGCATCCACAACGCGCGTGACTCGTTCAGCCGGTTCGAGTTCATCGATCGGCTTGCCCTCCTCCTGGTCGTTGTCCGAAGCTGTTCCTGCATCGATCGCGTTTTCTATGGCCCGAAGCAGGACGCCGATTTGCGACGATTGAATAGGCAATCGGAAGTCGGCTGCGGTGCCGGTGATCGAGTACTGCGATTCCGCGACATACAATCGATTCATCCATGTGCCATCGGGCGAACGGTGATTCGCGAATTGGCGAGCATAATGAACCCCAAGCGGATCGCCTCCGAACAGATCCGAGTCGAGGGCGAAGATGACTTTCGCCGAGTCGAGTTCGAAAACCATATTCGATCCGCCCGCTCCGACGGCATCGATCGCTTTGTTGACATTCTGCGAGTACACGGACTCGTAACGAACCAGAGTCGTTTGAGGAAACTTCTTCACTGTGGCAGCGATCAGTCGCTTGAGCGATGGGCTTGCGGTTGGTTCGTAAAGGATTGCCAAGCCTTTGCCATCACCGAGTTCAGCTGCTTTGTCAGCCGCGAATTGCTTGAAAGCTGTCCAAGATCGTGTCCGCGTGTCCGCATCCTCGGAGTCCACAAGCTCGGGGGCGGCTCCTGATGTCATACGCTTGAGGACCGTTGCTATCCGGTCTTGGTCATACAAGGAGAGGACCGAAGCTTGCGTGAAGCGGTCGGACCCTGCGGATGCAAGCTTTTTGTTCTCTGCGAAATCCTTGGGTTGGCTCTGCGCATAGGCCGGATGATCTGCGTTCCCGTCGACTTTAATAGGACGGCCGTCGAGACTGGTGACCAGGGCATTGACGACTCGTCCTGCCCATTCAAAGTTGGTCGCGAAGTGTTCGGGAACACCTGGAACGCGCCCCTCTGGACGCATCACAAATGCGGCAACTTCCTCGCGATTGTAACGGCATCCAGAAAGGCCGCCGAGTGCCAGCGAAGCTCCCATCAACTGAAGCCATCGGCGGCGGGAAACCCCCTCTGGAAACTCGGATGCTGCTTTGGGAAACTCCCTTTCGAGGAATTGCTCGAACTCGGGAGTTCGCTGCAGATCTTCGAGACTACGGAAGTAACGCGTTCTAGGTTCGGTACCGGGTTGGTTCATCGGTGGCAGACCGCGCAATTAACTTGAGGATGGATGTTGTTTTCTTCGCGAAGCTTCTTGCCCAACGCCAGTTGTTCTTCTTCGCTGCCGGCTGACCATGCGAGATTGGTCACTTCTTCGACGGGTCGCAGATGGGGTTCGGGGTTGCGGTGGCAATCCAGGCACCAGGCCATCGACTGGTTCTTCGCTTGGTAAACGATTTCCATTTGATCGACACGACCGTGGCAAGTCACGCAAGACACGCCACGATTCACGTGGGCAGCGTGATTGAAGTAGACGTAGTCAGGAAGTCTGTGAATGCGGACCCAATCAACGGAGTCTCCCGTCCTCCAACTCTCTCGCACCGGCTTGAGTTTGGCAGAATCTGCGTGGATGGCAGACCATTTCGACGAACCAGAGACGGTTCGCGGCGAATGGCAATTGACGCAGGTTTGCGTAGCAGGAATCTGCGAGTGAGCAGACTTGTCCACGGATGCGTGGCAGTACTTGCAATCCATCTTCAATTCGCCAGCGTGGAGAGCATGGCTGAAAGGAACAGGCTGTAGCGGCCTGTAACCGGTATTGAGCGTTTCGGGGCTGGTGACCCCAAGAAACAGAACGCTCGCGTAGGCCCCGCCTCCGAGGATCAACACCCCAAGGAGGGCCAAAAACTTATTGGTCCATCGGGGAAATAGAAAACGTTGCGACATGAGTCTTTAACGACGAATGGTTGGAAAGATTACTGGATCCGGCGCGGAAACTCCCTCCCACGTCCACCTCGCGAAGCATCGACCTCGCGTTCTGGAATCCGGCCTGGATGCCCTGATTTGCTGAGGAAGTGTAATGGGAACCGCAAAAACGCAAAAGACGGCCACTGAAAACATTGAACGTGCATCTTTACGAGCATCGACGGAATTCATAGCAAACTCTTGGTTTTTCAGGGTACCTTACAGTTTTGCGACAATTCGTCGCACGGTTTTCTCGGGGTGCGAATCGAATCGGTCAGTCGGGTCAATTCCCGCATTCGAGCTTCCAACTTACCGTAGCTTTTCCAAGTTTCCTGCCGCACAGGGTGTTGCGATCAGGAGATCTCGGGGAGTGGAAACGGTTATGCTAGGGTGATTGAAAGGTTGGGCCCGTTCCTTGTTGCGTCCGTCTCAGATTCTTTACGAAGACAATCACCTTCTGATCGTCGATAAGCCGGCCGATTGGATCGTCCAGGGGGCTCAATCGGGCCAGCAGAGTTTGCTCGAGTCGGCAAAGGAGTACATTAGAAGCGAGTATCATAAGCCGGGGGCTGTGTATTTGGGGGTTGTCAGTCGACTGGACGGCCCGGTGACCGGCGTCGTCCCATTTGCAAGAACGAGCAAAGCTGCCGCACGGCTCAGCGAACAATTCCGGGATCGCAAGCCGAGTAAAGTCTATCTCGCCATGGTGGAGGGGATTCCTCAATCTCAATCGGGCAAACTGGAGCACACGTTAATAAGAAAACCCGAGGCAACGAAAACGAGGTTAGCCCTCGATACTGACCACGATGCATTGCAAGCAATCTTGAATTATCGGACGCTCCGCAGCCATGAGGGGAAGAGTCTGCTGGAAATCGTGTTGGTCACCGGTCGCAAGCATCAGATTCGATGTCAGTTGACGGCCATGGGATGGCCGATTGTCGGCGATAAACTCTATGGGGCTCAAGAGTCGTTTCCGCACGGAATAGCACTTCACTGCAGCCGCCTAAATCTTGAACATCCAACCACCAAGAAATCGATCGATGTGTCTGCAACTCTTCCTCTTTACTGGCCTGCATGGGCTCACTTCACGCAATAGGGCTCACTTCACGTAATAGGGTGAGATCATCAGATAGGCCAGGACTCCGGTCACGGACACATACAGCCAGATTGGAAATGCGAATCGAGCGATGCGGCGATGGGAGTCGAACATGCCACACCATGCAAAGGCAAAGGCTCGCAGGACCAAAGGCAGCACAATCAAAGATAGGGCAATGTGCGAGATTAAAATGAAATAGTAAACGTAACGGATCATTCCGACCCCGCCAAAAGACGTGGATGGATTGGACAAGTGGTATGTGACGTAGCAAACCAAGAAGAGGGCTCCGAGCCCAATTGCGGATGTCATGCAGATGCGATGGACGAGAATCTTCCGATTGCGGACGGCGACAAAGCCGATGATCAAGAGGATCGAGGTAAGCGAATTGATGCCGCCGATTACGTGAGGGATCATCTTGGTCCAGGTACCAAGGTCTATCTTGGTTCGAATCCCCAGTAGGACCGCTACGGCGATCGAAACAATGTTGATCAATACGATCGTTGTGTTGTCTCGCGACTCGGATTCCTTGCGAACGGTAGAACCATCGGTCATTATTGAGGGCCCCTGTCATTGGTTTCGTCTTGCCGAAGCACGCGCCGCCTAACAGCAGCGCGTCTCATGGGAAGGATAGAGCTACGGCAAGGATTGCGGCTGAGGCACGGGCAAGCTGAGGCACGGGCAAGCTGAGGCACGGGCAAGCTGAGGCACGGGCACAGAGGATGCCGCTATATATCGCCGCAATTTAGTACCGGGAGTCTTTTACGGGCTTGATGACCCGCACTAAGTCCGCTTGGAGAGCTTCGGTAAAGGGTTCTGCAAGAAGGTAGGACTGCAGCGATTTCATCAACTGGACGCACTGATTATGGTAAGCCTCTTCGCGACGATCCCGGGAGTTCAAAGGGGAAATCACGACTTGCATCAGCGTTGCCTGCCGCAGTTTCGACTTGTCTCGCCCCCCACGCAATTCCACTTCATTGACGCTGACATGGAATCGATGCTTTCCTGGTCGCTCGTTGGGTTCGCGCGGAATCGGCGCGTTTCGACAATCGACTTCAAAAACAGTGAAATTTTCCTGCGTATCGGTGACGACAGCGGAGTATTCGCGAGCGAATCCTAGGAGTTTGTCGTAGACGACGGCTTTGGGGACAAACGAAAGGAATTCGCTGTGAACTCGATGTTTGTTTGGTGTTTCATCCTTCATCTCCGGCCAATGGATTTGATGCGCGGCGGATTTGGGTACTGGCATCTCTTCGTCGCTAGCGATGCAAACAACTCGGTCGCGACCATTCTCCTTGGCGTTCAGCAAACCTCGATCTGCTCGGGCCATGGCCGATTCCTCGCTATCGCCAGGTCGGACCACAGTCACACCAAAGCTGGCGGTGATAGATGCTCCGCGCAGTGCCGGAATCGAGGTCCGTTGGATTTTTCTTCGGAGCGTTTCCGCTAAGTCCATCGCCTCCGCAAGATCGCATTGCGGACAAAGCATCACAAATTCCTCACCACCATAGCGCGCAACGAGATCTGTGGAGCGGCACGAGTCCCGAAGAAGTGCGGCGAAAGACTTAAGCGCCTCGTCCCCCGCTTGATGGGAGAAATGATCATTGATGCGTTTGAAATAATCGATATCGCAGATGATGATTGCACCGGGTGGATCGTTGTCGGCATGATTCTTGATAAACCCAGGCAACTGGCGATTGAGTTCGCCCCGATTGGCGACCTTGGTCAATTGATCTTGCGAAGCACGCTCGTTCAGATGGATGATCGTCTGCTCGAGAACTCGCTGTTCGCTGATGTCGTTGAGAATGATTGCTCCGCCGGTCAGTTTGCCGCGATCATTCGTGAAAGGAACCACCTCCACTTTGACATCGATAAAGGTGCCATCCCCGCGACGGATCTTCATCTTCTGTTGCGATCGCTCCCCCGAGGAGAGCATCGCGAGGAACGGACAAGAGTGGTCGGGCAATGGTTGACCGTGCCGATCGCAAAATCCCACCAAGGAGGGTCGCCAATATTGATGCAGGACCGATTCGCCAACTTGTCCTGTCAGTTGCACTGTCGCTTTGTTCCACTGCAGGATTCGGAATTCGCTGTCGATGAAAATCAACCCTTGCTGGACATTGTTCAGCATGTGCCGATAGAACGTGTCGTTCATGTTGCTGACCGAGTTCGATGAATCAAACGAAGCATGCAACTCGTTGATGTCGAAACGAAAACGGAACTTCGTGGCGATCTGCGGGAACATCTGATTCCAGTGTTCTTGCACTCGGTCTTCAATTTCCGAATGAGGCTTGAGAACCAGTTGGGCGAAGGAACGAGCGAGTTTAGGATCGAATTGAGATCCTGCGTTTTTCAGCAGTTCGCTAACCGATTCCTCGACGCTCTTGGGATCGCGATAAGCGGACCGAGAGGTCATCGAGTCATAGGCATCGATGACTCGGATCAAACGGGCAGCCATCGACCAGGAATCCGTGGCTTGAGGATTCGGCAAGACGGAGAAATCTTGGCCGACGATTGCAATCGCGTTGAGCAGGGTCTGCGATGCACCCGCTGCCTTGAGTATCTCGATGCCAACCTGGGGTTGCAGCTCCATCATGGACCGTTCTTGCTCACTCAAACCGTCCGGTTTTTGCAGCACGCGATCAGGGATCCCTATTTTGCCGATTTCGTGCAGCAAGCCAGTCATCTCGAACAGGTGCACATGGGTATCCCGAAGTCGGTAGGCATACCCCCAAGCGGTGGCGTACATGCCCACTCGCAATGAATGCGCGGCGGCTGGCCCGTGCTTGGCTCGGAGCGCGACATGCAATGCTGCTGCGGTCGATAGCTGGACCGGTTCAAAGTCGGCTCGCACCATAGGTTCCGCTCGCGGGCCAGCGAGGGTTGTCTCAGGCTCGACAATTAGGGAATTCGTTGCCTCGTTCATGAAGTCCTGTATTTTCCAATCACGGAAAGGGAAAAGGCGTACGTTTTTCCTCTATCCTCGAACCTTCAAGCGTTGCTCGCAGAAAAGACAACGGGGCCTAAGTTCCCCCGATACCACCCCATAAAACCGGGCCCACGGCTAGAAAATGAAACGAAGGTGCAGGTCGTAACGGATTTATGGGTTAATTTTTCCTCGGTAGTGATTGGAACTACTGAAACTCTGCCACTCCGGCACCTCAATATCCAACGATTCTCGCAAGCTTCCTCCTCCAGCCAACATGGTTCCGGAAGGTCGTAACAGCAGCGGAACCATCGCATCTCGGGCCGCAGTCTGTTACACTCAGTACAGCTAAGGGGAGGCTGTAAGGAAAGCACAACCCGCCGCGAAAGAAAACCTTAACAAGTCGTTGCGCCGAAGCGTCGAGCCCGCTTCACTGCCTCCTACCCGCGTTGAACAGCATGAATCAAGCAATATCCGTAATCCTAAGCGTTGTGGCGATCTTCGCCTTTGTCTTCTTTCTGATCTTTCTGGCGATCTTCTACCGTTACTTCTGGTTGTGGATCCAGTCGGTGACAACCGGTGCTCGCGTCGGTATCTTCGATTTGATCGGCATGCTGTTCAGAAGAGTTGACGCGAGGACCATCGTCCGAAGCAAGATCATGGCTGTTCAGGCAGGTATCCAAGACGAAGACTTGACCTCCAAGGCACTTGAGGCCCATTACTTGGCCCGCGGCAATGTCCCTCAAGTGATCCGCGCCTTGGTCGCCGCTCGCAAGAGTCGACAAATCACCCTCTCGTTCCGAGAGGCGGCAGCGATTGATCTCGCAGGTCGTGATGTGCTCGATGCAGTTCAAACCAGCGTTTATCCCAAAGTCATCGACTGCCCGCCCCGAAATGCATCCTCGGCATTCCTGGATGCGATTGCCAAAGATGGGATCCAACTCAAGGTCAAAGCACGCGTAACGGTAAGAGCAAACTTGCAACGATTGATCGGTGGCGCTACCGAGGAAACGATCATCGCTCGAGTCGGTCAGGGTATCGTATCGGCGATCGGTTCTGCCGAGAGTCATAAAGTCGTGCTTGAAAATCCAGACATGATTTCTAAAGAAGTGCTCAAAAGCCGGCTCGATGATCAAACGGCTTTTGAAATCGTTTCGATCGACATCGCAGATATAGATGTTGGCGAAAACATCGGCGCCCGACTCCAAGCGGACCGAGCCGAAGCCGATACGCGTGTCGCTCGAGCCAAAGCTGAAAGTCGAAGGGCCGAAGCCGTCGCTATCGAACAAGAAATGATCGCAAAAATCGAAGAGAGTCGGGCGGAAGTTGTGGCTGCGGAAGCCAATGTCCCGATCGCAATCGCCGATGCGCTGAAGCAAGGCAAAATGAAGATCATGGACTATTACAAACTACGAAATATCACCGCCGATACCGAAATGCGACAAAGCATCGCTGGTACCAGCACGACCGGACCTTCGGCCTCCCAGCGTCAAGGTGCTCAATAATTACCAGAGCGGATAACCATGAGCGACAATCTCGATGATTTTCTCCGCCAAGCCGCTGAACGGCGAGCCAAGCGGCAACAACAGAAAAGCGGAAGTAGCGGCCAAACAGGCTCTTCCAACGCCCCATCGGGAAGTTCCGGCCCCATTCAGCGGAACGCCTCCCCTCCGCCTTTAGCCGCCCCGCCTACAACCGTCCGGCCAGCACCAACCGCCGGGCAAGTTAGGCCTCGACACTCGGTTCCTTCCCCCAATGCACGGACCAACAAAGGCCCCGTCATCGCAGATGTTGTCAAGGAAACTCGGTCGACCGTCGGCAATCTTCGAACCACTCTCGAACAACGTCACGTCGAAAGCGACCTCGAATACGCCGATGAACGTATGGAGGGGCATCTCGAGGAAGCCTTCAGCAGCGACTTGCAGCGAAGCGGCAAGAGCAATCTGCGCCCCAGTTCCGCTCCGGCACCCACCGCAGCCAGCATCACTCCTACGCAAAGAAGCCTCACTTCGGGCGACCTCAAAGATCAATTGCGCAATCCGCAGACACTACGACTCGCCATCCTCGCTCAAGAGATTCTCAAACGACCCTACCAGTGAATCCTCCTGCCAATGAAATCAGCGAGCCCGATTTTTCGCGCGGTAGCAATGGGCTCTTGCCCGCTGTTGCGCAAGATGCCCGCACGCATCAAGTCCTTATGCTCGCCTGGATGAATCGGGAAGCTTTTCAAGAGACCTGCCGAACCGGGCAAGCGACCTACTACAGCCGATCGCGAGGTAAGCTGTGGCGAAAGGGTGAGGAAAGCGGACATCGACAAAAGGTGGTAGAGATTCGGATCGATTGCGATGCTGATACCGTACTTTTATTGGTGGAGCAGCAGGGGGCCGCTTGTCATGAAGGCTATGCATCCTGTTTTTTTCGAACCTGCACCGTCGACGGATTGGTCGTGAACCAAACCCGGCTCGTAGACCCAGAGAGTCTCTACCCACGTTCGCAATCTACCTAAAGTCGTATCTGAAACCGCTGTGCCAGAACTACCCGAAGTCGAAACCATGCGGCGCGGTCTTCTGCCTCTCATCGGAGGCGTCATCGAGCACGTCGAGTTTCCCGAGATTCCTTATCGGCCGATTCAGCGAACACCGACTGCAGACGCCTTCTCCGAAAGAACCCGTGGCAGGACGATCGTTGCAGTCGAACGCATCGCAAAACGGGTATTGGTTCGCTTGGACAGCGGCGACTGTATCGTCATGCAACCCAAAATGGCGGGACTCGCGCTCATCGCCCACCCCCCCAGCCAGCAACACGTTCGGATGGTGGTCCATGTACAAGGTGCGAGCGCGAGTCAATTTATCTATTGGGATCGTCGAGGTCTGGGGACGGTCCATCTCTGGACGCCCGAACAATGCTCCCAATATCTCGGTCCGGATCATTTAGGCCCCGATGCTCTTGCCATCGAACCCAGTCAATGGATTTCCCGTTTCTCCGACTTGAATCGACCCATCAAGCCTGCGTTGTTAGATCAAAAACGGGTGGCGGGTATCGGCAACCTCTATGCTTCCGAAATTCTTCACCGCTCGCGCGTCCATCCCGCCCAGTCGTGCTCCACTATATCCAAGAGACTATGGGTTCGATTATTCAATAATGCTAAGGAAATACTCCTCGAAGCGATCGCTGCCGAGGGGTCCACACTCCAAGACGGTACCTACCGAAATGCTGTCAATGGCGAAGGGGGCTACCAGCATCATCACCGGGTCTACGCGAGGGAGGGCGAGAAGTGTTCGACCTGCAAAAAAGGGGTGATTCAGCGGATCGTCCAAGCTCAACGCAGCACGTTTTTCTGCCCCAAATGCCAGCGCCCTAGGGGATGACCAGAGATTTTTTGTTGACTTCAAAGGGTTACGGCGGATAATAACGCGTAATTCCGGTTTTTGTGGATCTTCTTCCTCCTCGCATCATCGCGTTCTGTACATCGATTCGTTTATGCGCGACTCGTCCCCCTCAAACCGATTCTGCGGGAACACCATCGCTGGTTTCTTAGCAGCATTCGTTTTGTTTTCGGGATTCGGTACGGAGCTGGCGTATGGAAAATGCGGCAGAGCTGTTAACGGATCTGCTTGGAAGTATGCGAGCACTGCTGAATTAATAAACTGGGATGGGCGGTGGTGGGCTGATCCATCTCTCGGAAGCGAGATGCTAGGCGAATCGCATTCGGACCCAGAAACAAACCCATGCTCGCATTGCGGGGGGCGTCCAGCCGACAAAAAGGGGGAACCAGTACCCGCAACCGTGGTTCGAGTTGATAGCCAGACTGTCGTCTTCGGATCGCAAACTTCGCTGACAGATCAAAATACGCCACCTCCCTACGATATCGTTCTCTCAAACGATTTTCTTCGAAGTCGAGAACTCGAGGTTGCTAAGAGACCTCCGAAAAATCTTCTCTCGTTCGCGGCGTAGTGCTGCGCTCTTGCAGTCCTCACCGCTCTTGTCGAACGGCTTGTGACCGAGCTAGTTTTGGTCTCTGCACTGGTGTCGCTAGTCCATCTAGCCCAGAAGCCGCAAGTGAACTTGGCAACCATCTCGAGCGTCGCGATACGACGCAAGATCAACGGGCCAAGATCTAGCCTGAAATCGCCGATCCCGGCGAAAAGTAGGCATCGACTTTCAACCAGATAATCCAGGTCTAGAGATAGAAGATTTTATTATGCAATCATTATTCGTTCGTCGTCGTGCCTTCACTCTCGTAGAGCTTCTCGTGGTGATCGCGATCATTGGTATTCTCGTCGGTTTGTTGCTTCCGGCAGTACAAGCTGCCCGAGAGGCTGCTCGCCGGATGCAATGCACCAACAACATGCGTCAAGTCATGTTGGCTGCAGTCAACTACGAATCGACTTTCAAACGTTTGCCCGCGTCCCGTGTCTCTCGAACGGCAGATCGTCTAGGGCCGGCAAGTTCGATCTCGGTTCACGCCAGATTGCTTCCTTACATGGAGCAAACTCAGATTTTTCAGTTGATCAACTTTGGAGTGGATTTCAATGATCCGCTAAATGATGCAGCTCGACTCTCTCCGGTCGCTTCATTCCGCTGTCCATCTGACCCAGCCACTAACATCCCCGCAAATATTGGGGCTCCTAACAATTACTATGTCAATTCCGGAACGATTCCATTGTGGTCTCGCTCTAGCGCCAGTCCGCTTCCGCAAGTTCCGGACTGGAACGGCGTGTTTTATCGAGATTCCTTTCTCAAACTGGCTTCCATCACGGACGGGTTGAGCAACACAGCAGGAATTGGAGAAAGATTGACGGGTGACTTTTTGCAGACGCGATCAACCCCAGCTACAGATACGTTCCAGCCTGGCACGAACATCACCACCGCCGATGAAGCTCTGCGGGATTGCTTGGCCGTCAACGTGAACGATCTTGGCAGGCAAGGCTTCTCCGATATCGGGGCCCCTTGGATACGAGGGTATCATTCGACGACGGAGTACTACCATATCAACACTCCGAATGGTCGCTCGTGCATGTTCCCACCAGGCCGTATCATGACGACTGCAAACTCCCAGCACACGGGCAGCGTGAACCTCGCCTTCTGCGATGGTTCGACGCACACGGTTGCCGCAACGGTTGACATGGCTGTGTGGCGTGCAATCGGAACCCGACAAGGAGGCGAAGTGGAAGGCGCCAACCGAATTGCGGAATAGCTATCCTCGATCGGCGATAGCGGAAGGAGGAATCCCTCCGCTGTCGCATTTGTTTCATCCGCTCTCTCATACTTCTTCCCATCAGCATCGGTACTAGCTATGCAATTTTTCAAAAATCTTTTCAAGCGATCCGATTCAGTGCGAATCGCAGCGCTGTTATTGGTCAGCGCTGGCATGCAGTCTCAAGGACTTGCTCAAGACACGAAAACCGACCCTCTCTCGGCAGCGCTGCCGAATCTTACTAACAACGCTCTGGATCAACCGCGAGCAACTCCGCTAACTCGCGCCGTGATGAAGCAATACTTGGAGGACTTGAAGCAACGCACTCCTCGAATTCCTCTAGCCGAAATGACTGAGGAAGAGAGGAAAGCGGCATTGGAAGATCCTCGAGCTGGCACTTACGAAGGTCGCTTGCGCAAGCAGTATCTTCCGGAAAGCCCAACCTCCAGCTACCTTCCCTTCAGCGGCTACGCTCCCAACAACCGTCAATCAGCTAGCCGCATGGGACCACCCGAGCCTTTGCTAACCCTCGACTACGCGTTCAAGGTCCGATTGTTCTGGATCGCAGCTAGGGCTAACAATTGTCAGTACTGCTTGGGGCATCAGGAATCCAAACTTCTCGCAGCGGGAATGAGCGAGGATGACATTGCAGCCCTGGATTCAGAATGGGAATTGTTCCCCGAGAAGGAACAAGCCGCCTTCGCACTCGCAAAGCGTTTAACACTGGAGCCCCATCTGATTTCCGATGCAGATATTGACCGCTGTCGCCCCTTCTACAACGATGCTCAGATCATCGAGATGATCGGTTCGATTTCTGGCAATAACGCCATCAATCGCTGGAAAGAAGGATCGGGCATCCCGCAATCGAGCAACGGTGGCGGGTTCGGCAGTCGCGACGCCGGTGCGAGCAGCACTGAAGAGCATTCCTACTTAACCGCTACCTCGGACAAGTTCGCAGCCCGCCGCAGCAAGATCGTGGCTCTGGATCCGTCAGATGCTTCGCTTTTGCAGGCTTCACCCACAAAGTTTCAACGCATGCCGCTGGAATCGAAAGAGTTCGTCGCCGCGAAACTGAAAGAAGTGCAAACACGAAAGTCACGGTTGACGCTGGTTGATACGCAGCGAGCTGCTGAAGTCATGGGGGACACCATTGCCGATGGACGCGTTGAACAATGGCATCGTCTGCTGGCTCATTTCCCTGTTGCAGGAAAACGATTCGCGGATGGCATGCGGGCCGCATCCACCTCCGACATGCTCTCTCCATCTTTGCAATCTCAAATCGATTGGGTCGTTGCGAGACAGGATCGTGCATGGTACGCGGCCTCGCTTGCGATGGATTCATTGAAGACCCACGGCATAACCGATCTACAGATCGACAATCTGGATCGAAACCTAGGCTCACCGATTCCAGGAATGGATGATCGAGATCGAGCCCTGCTCAATGTCGCTCAAAAACTGTGCGCCTCGCCGATTGTGCTGACCGACAAGGAAGTCGCCGATGCCGTCAAGTTGGCCGGTCCAAAAGCAGTGACTCAAACCATCAACTACGCTGCTTACCGAGCCGCATTTAACCGCATCACCGAAGCCGCTGGACTGGGTAGGCAAGATGATTAGTTTACGACGGCGGCCATCGCTGCCTTGGTCTTTCTCAAGCCTTCGGTAGCATTCTCCAAGGGATCCCGCTCCCAGTATTTGCGGTTGAACAACTCGAGCGAGATCACACCGCTGAAACCGCTCGACATGACGGTCTTGAATACCTTGGCGATCGGTGCAATTCCGTCTCCAGGATAGACTCGGTCGGCGTCCGTGATTTTGTCGCGAGGAATATCTGGGTAATCGTTGATATGAAACACATGCACCTTGGTTCCGGCTAGAAGGGCGAGATCTTCAAAGTTGGAACCTCCCTTGTACAAGTGATAAACATCGGGCAGGACGCAAGCATCGGGATGTTGCGATGCAGCAGCAACGTAGAGGACTTCGGACAGTTTGGAAAGGTTCTTGGAAAACCCCCACACTTCAAGCTGCGGGATACAGCCAACTTCACGACCGACTTCGAGCAGAGCACGGTAGCGATCTCCAGCCAGATCGAGATCCAGCTTTGCGGTATCGACGGCACCCACGGGAGGTGCGGCGATTCGCGTACCACCAATCGCGACGAGCATCCCCATCTCCCGTTTGGCTTGTTCGAGAGCTTTCTTGTGCGTTGCGTCGTCAGCGACAATCCAAGGGGCAAAGGCGATGGCGCTCTCGATGGTGAGCCCGGCATCGGCGATCCTCTTCTTCAACTCGCCGAGTGTCCCGCCTCCGTTCAAATACTTGTCGATGTCTCGAAGCCATAACTCCATCGAGTCATAGCCAGCCCGCTGGGCGATATAAATCTGATCCAACAGAGGGATCACTTCACCATGAATGGTGCTGGTGTTCAGGCAGTATTTGAGAGCCGCACGATTTGATGAGGCGACAGCCTGTGCTGAGCCTCCTAAAGCTCCTAAACCGATGACGGTTGCTGAACTACGGACTAAGAAGTTCCGGCGATTACGATCGGACTGGGTATCTTCGGATGAGTTGTTCATCATGTTGACGTTCGCTCAGCGGTAGAACAAGGTGTGGAACTAGGTGCAGAAATGAAAACGGTACCCATGGCGATGAGTGCCAAGCTGTAAAGCCAGTCTCCAGCCAAGAGTGCGACCGCAGTAGCAAAAGTGGCCAGACACACTAGCCCCAAAGCGATTGTGCTGCGCCGCGCCAGAAAAAATGCTCCCGCAAGTTGCAATCCTGGAATTGCCATCGTACAGAATTGGCCAAAGTGACTGTCGCTGGATATTTCGCCAAGCCAACCATTGATTTGTTGCGAAAGAACCGAGACTGCGCTACCGTTCCACCATACGTTGTACTGAAACATGCTGATGGCGCTGAAGACCATCCACATCAGCAGATGGACTTGACCACACCGAACGGCCAGATTTGCGCTGATGCGTTGGGTAGAGTCGTCGAAACCCGGGCGAACCGTCCAAGTGGTTCGTCCCGTGTCAATAAGAAGATAGAACAAACCCGCGGTGAGCAGGATTTCACCGGGCATGGATAACCATGGAGCCCGATGTTGGATGGTCAGCATGCACAGCCAGGCAACGAGTGGGGCCAGTCGGGCCCCCATGCCAAGAACC
>JBILVV010000372.1:0-5006 GCA_044370255.1 Pirellula sp. | reverse complement strand
TGCACGATACAGACTTCGTTGGGATCGAACAGTTCGGACCGCAGGGGTCTAGGCATAGTGATTCTCCTCGGAAGAACAGGGTAGCAGAAAAGAGAGGAAATGGCAAATAGGTGGGTGGCACGTAAAAGAAGGGAGTAGCAGAGGAGCTGCGTGATTTTTAGCATGTAATACGCATTGACTAACCGTTTTCGAGTAGCCACTGGACCGCTTGCCGATTCAGTTCGCCTGCATCACGGGCTCCAAGCTTGCGTTTGATTTTCTCTCGATGCGTGTCAATCGTATGGCGGCTGAGATGCAGCTGGTTCGCGATCGCTCCGCTGGTCATCCCTTGGCCGATCATTCGGAAAACCTCCAGTTCACGATTGGAAAGTGATTCCGCTGGTTCTTTCCCTTGGCCTGATTTCGTTAATGCCTGCGAGATGAGGCGGCGAGACAGTTCCGGACTGACGTATCGGTCCCCTTGCAACACCACATCAATGGCTTCCATGAGTTTTGACTGGGTTTCTTGTTTATTGAGAAAACCCAGAGCTCCTGCACGAAGGGCCCGCTCTCCATAGAGCGACTCTTGAAAAGCGGACATGACGAGAATTTTGATATTCGGATGTCGCTCTTTGATTTGCTTGATCAGGTCGATTCCGTTGCCGCTCTTGAGCGATATGTCAACGATCATGAGATGGGGTTTCTTGTCGTCGACCAGCGCCAGTGCTTCGCATTCAGTCTCTGCTTCGCCGCATACATCAAACCGATCATGAGCAGCGAGACTGAAAGCCAATCCTTGCCGAACGAGGGGGTGGTCGTCCACGATGATGATTTTGGTTCGCTTCATGGTTTCTCCCTTATTACCCTTCCTTTCCTGAAACGGGGGCCAGGGGGTCCGGTAACGGATCGTGGTTCGTTGGTCCCAGATGACGCGGAAAAATACATCGGATTATCATTCCACGTTCGACTCCACGGTCGAGTTGCAGCATCCCGCCGATGATGCTCGCTCGGTATTCCATGGTTCGTAGCCCCATGCCATGCGTGGTGTGAAACGGATCAAACCCGCAACCATTGTCTTCGATTTCGAGAATGAATTTGCCATCGACATCCCTCAGCTTGATCAGGATCGATGTAGCGCCGCCGTGACGGATGGCGTTGGTCAACGCCTCCTGGGCAATCCGAAAGACATGCGATGCCGTGCTGTTATCCTCGATGGATACATCTCCGCAGTGTTCGAATCGGCAATCGATACTGGGTCCCACACCTTTGGCCAGCGAATCCAGCGAACTCCTCAATCCTTCCGCGTCGATCGGGACTGGCATGATTCCATGGGCTAACTCCTGGACATGGCGGTGAACGTCCGCAAGTCCGCGTGTCAATCGATCCGATGCATCCTGCAGGAGTCGCAATGCATCCGAATTTTTCTTCTTCGCGAGACTTGTTGCCTTCGGGTCGGAAGGTTGTTCCGCATTTGCAGCGTTGGCATTCGCGAGATCTTGGGTGGTTTGTCTTAATACACCCGCAAACAGGGATAATCCTGTCAATTCTTGTTGGATACCATCGTGCAGTTCGCAACTGATACGCTGTTGTTCTTCGGCGACGATGTTGAGCAGGTGTCTTTGGAGCTTTTTCCGTTCCGTGACATCTCGAATGAAACCTGTAAATTTCCGCTCGTGGTCGATTTCAGCAACCGAGAGTTCGATAGGAAAGATCGTTCCGTCACGGCGTCGGCCCGAGGCTTCGCGACTGCGACCAATAATCCTGCGCTCGCCAGTATGAATGTATCGTCGCAAATACCCATCGTGCTCCTTGCGAAACGGATTAGGCATCAGCATCTTGATGTTGTTGCCGATCAATTCGGCTCTCGTATATCCGAACATCTGTTCGGTGGCGGGATTAGCATTGATGATCGTGCCTGTCTCATCGATGGAGATGATGGCATCGGTTGCCGTCTTCAGAATAGCTTGGAGTGTGGCTTCGCGGTCGTAGAGTTCCTTTTCGGCTTGTTTGCGATCAGAGATATCTAGATTCATCCCGATCCATTCCTTGATTTCGCCATCTGAGCCTCGAACGGGAACCGCATGTACGCTCATCCAGCACCATTGACCATCGGGGCGAAGGATTCGATGCTCATTTAAGTAGGGTCTGCCATGCTCTACGGATTCGTTCCATTTTCGCAAGGCCTCCGGCAAGTCATCGGGATGCACTGTGTTCGTCCAGTTGTCTGCCATCATTTCTTTGTCTGACTGACCAGTGAACTCTATCCAGGATGGCTTAGGCTCAGCATGGAGACCAGACGCCTGGCTGGTCCATGTCACTGCGCTACTCGTTTCGACGAGAAGACGGAAACGATCTTCGATCCTTTGCATAGCGATCTCCGTCTGAGTGCGGTCCAGCAACTCCGCCGCTTGCCATGCCAGTAAATCAAGCATCCTTAATGTCCATTCATCAAACTGTCTCGGGGTCCTATAGTGGGTGGAGAATACGCCCAATAGCTTGCCGGAGCGACTAATCAGTGGTGTCGACTGGACGGCTCGCACGCCAGCACGTAGCTGAACGTCAAGTTTTGAGCCTTCTTTATAGACTTCGCTCTTCTCAACATCTTCGACAATGATCCTCTTGCCGTGCATCATAGCGGTCCCGCAACTGCCGTGGCCGTCTGCGACAGACTCCCAAAAATCGAGCCACCATTGCGGAAGGCCTCGATGAGCGACGATCTTCAGTTTACTTGAGACGGGTTCCAACAACTGAATCGTCCCAAAGTCCGCGCTGCCGACAGCAATCGCAGTGGCGAGGATCTCCTCTAGCAATCGCTCCACATCGTGTTCTTGGACAAGTAGCGCGCTCAAATCGTGAAGGCGTGTGATTGCATCTACCTCGGTGCCTAGCTTACACAGAGCAGTAGTGACTTTGTGAGCTGCGGCTGCTACTCGCGATAGACTGGTCAATAGTCGTTGGTCTTCAAGATCGAATTTGCGATTTGGGTCATGGGCAACTACCCAGACCGTACCGATCGGTATTCCTGAAACATGAAATGGGACAAGTAAAATCTCGGCCAGAGGAAGTTCTGTATTCGATACGAAATCGAAATACCGTTCGGGATAATTGAACAACAGAGGTTTATCATGATCGAGCACGATACTGCATATACTTCCTTCGCGGGGTATTGCGCATCCTCTATTTCGGGATAGAGCCCCCGCGACGGCTTGCCATCGGAACTTTCCCGCATCGTCTCCCCGTTCCAGAATGCTGATCCCTGCGGAGTCCGCTCGACAGAGTGTTAGGGCTGTATCAACTAGGCGTTGCAGCAAAGTCTCTGGGGCGTTAGCCATCGCGTCATTCAAATCGGTGAGAGCTCGATTTTCACCCTCGTAATCCGGATGGCGACTTGAGCGACGGGATAGTTCCTCGGATTTCAAGGCACTTTCCAGCAGCATGCTTTCAGGAGTTTGATTCATCACTGATCTCTCGACATCGAAAATCTCAATTTCCCGCACGCGATTTTAGCAAGCTTAACACTGCAATGCCTGGCGCGTATGGCGGAATCCGCCAGGGGAGAATGGCAATCGTCTTGATTGGTCCGAAAGCGTTGAGCTGGATAATTACGTGCATGAGGGATCGCGATGGTGCGATTTGGGATCCTAGTGAATTCTCTGATTTTCATAGGAGCACATACGATGCGTATTGTAGTGGCAGACCCGGATGTTTCCTTCTCGGAACCATTCCGATTGTTTCTCCAAGCCCGAGGACATGAGGCAACGACGGCCAGCGATGGCTTGTCCTGTTTAAACGCCCTTCGCGATGATGAGCCAGACGTTCTGGCAATCAGTAGCAATCTGCTTTGGGGTGGTAGCGAAGGAGTGCTATCGGTGATGCAGAAGGATCGGAAGCTCTGCAATATGCCCGTACTCCTTATGCAAGCAGAGGGATGCGATTCAGGATTGCGTCGCCATCCGATGGTGATATCGACCGCTCGTCGACCGTTGGGATTCGATGACTTGGCTAGCCGATTGAAGTTTCTGGCGATCCTTGGCGAAGATGAAACATGCCATGGAAAAGGGAAAGAAACATCATTTGTTGAGAGCGCCAAGTTGGATTTGGAACGTGCTGTTTGGAATGCATGAGGTTGCTCGGTACAGCAAGCTCATTACTTATTAATCAATAGTTGGAGAGGAACAGAAAAATGTCAGGAACAATCGAAAAGAAGCAAAATAAAAATGAAGTCTCGGATTCGGGCAGTTCGCTCGCAAAAACACCGAATTTCCCGACGCTGATAAGGACCATGCAGAGCGAGTTTGACGGATTGTTCGAGCGATTGGCAAAAAAATGGCCCACATCGATGGCGGAATTCAACCGCGATGGAGTTTGGGGATTGGATGTCGATGACAAGGAAGACTCCATCGTCTTGCGTGCAGAAACTCCTGGCTTTGAACCGAGCGATTTCGATCTGCGAGTTCACGGAGAGCGACTAGTCCTCCGAGCAAACCGCAAGAGCGAAACCAAGGAGAAGGAAGGAGGGGCCCGAGAAGAGCGAAGGTATTACGAGTCGATGTTGCTTCCGCCAGGAGTCGACGCCGACAAGATCGAAGCCAATTATCAAAAGGGTGTTTTGACGGTCACGATTCCGAAGACCGCGGAGGGACAGGGCAAGAAGATTGAGGTGAAGAATCCCTAATCACCGCAAGATTAGCATGGCTTGGCCGTGCACTTTTGGAACTATCTTGTTCGAGGCGATCATGGATGCACAAGTACGGCAACACGATTCCATCCGAGAAGCCTCCAACGAGAAGTCCCGCCATCCGCTGCACACGGACCGGAAAACCTGCACGGCTTAACGTGGAGCGGATGGCGGTTTTTTCAATGTCGGTTTGATCTGCGTTGCAACGAAGCATTATCAAGGAGATCCACCCATGCCGAAGACGCTTTCACCAATAGTCGGTGAACGACATGTTGAAATCCCGGTCGCCTATAGAAGGTTGGGAGGAATCCTGAGAGTACCGCAAGAGGCTCTCGGGGTCATTGTCTTT
>JBILVV010000057.1:0-17111 GCA_044370255.1 Pirellula sp. | reverse complement strand
CGACGCAATCCCCTCCAACCGAGAGGTCGCGGTACGAACCAGTTCCTTTGCAAACTCGAGTGTGTATATCGAAGCGTCATACTGCTCCAGATAACTTCGCATTTGATCGATCGCATGAGGCGAATCATGTTCAACACATGAAATCCATGCGTCTCTAGCATCGGGACTCAACTGCTGAAGAGTCCTCAGTATCGGAAGGGTTGGCTTCAGTTGCGACAAATCGGTCCCCAGAGTTTTTCCCGACTTGTGGCTATTGCCCCAAACATCGAGCCAATCATCGTACACTTGAAATGCTGTGCCGAGTTCGATACCGAACTGTTCCAACTCGCGGCACACTTCAAGCGGGGCGCCTGCTGACCAAGCACCAAGGGCTGTGCTGACGCCACACAGAGCGCCGGTCTTGTCTGCCAGCATTCGGCAGTACTCGGTTTCGGAGATCCCCCAGTCGGCTACGCTGTTTCCTTGCCGAATCTCTCCCTCGCAAACTCGCTCGGATGCGATCGCAACCCATCGGCCAGGCAACGTCGAGTCCCCTTCATTCGCCAAGCGATAAGCGTGCGTGAACAACCAGTCTCCAATCAGCACGCTCGAGGGAACATTCCAACGAACATGCACGGTTGGTTTGTGACGGCGGAGAGAAGCATGATCCAGGATGTCGTCGTGGACGAGTGTTGCCGTATGAACCATCTCAACCACCGTCGCAAGACGAATCGTCTCGTCAGTAATCTTGCCAAGCCATCGGGCAGATAGAAGTGTCAGTGCAGGTCGCAACCGCTTGCCACCGAGAAGTGCAACATACTGCAACATCTCGCAAACGAGAGGGTCGCTGCTGGTCAGTTCGGATCGGATGCGGTCCTCTACACGTTGCATGCCAGGGGCGATGCAATCAATGGCACTGTAGAAGGCGAGGCGATAGGCATCCGCATCGCGCATCGGGTCGGTAATCGTTGTTCCAGATGATCCCGCAAACATCCTGTGGGGGGAAGTTTCGGTTGTTTCCATGGTACCCTACTCAGACCGATGAAAGTCTCCGCGTTGGCCACCGGTCTTCTCCAAGAGCCGAACGCTTTGAATCTCCATCGATCGGTCGATCGCTTTGCACATGTCGTAAATGGCTAGGGCTGCCACGCTGGCTGCCGTCAATGCTTCCATTTCGACTCCCGTCTTTCCGATAGAGCGGACCGACACACGGCATTCCAGGGTCTGCGGCCCCAGCCATTCAAAATCCACATTCACGCCATCGATTAGGATGAGGTGACAAAGAGGAATCAGTTGGCTGGTTTGTTTCACCGCAGAGATTGCCGCGATGCGGGCTACCGCAATGGCATCTCCCTTTGCGAGACCATTGCGGCGGATCGCTTCGGCTGCCTCCACCGACATCGCAATCCGACTGGCCGCCTGGGCCGTTCGAGATGTCGCAGGCTTGTCCCCCACATCGACCATGCGGGCGTTTCCGTCCGCATCGAGGTGATTGAGTTGCCCCGCCGGATCCCTGCTCGGATTGCTCATATCAAATGGAGTACCGAAGAAACTACTGAAAATGTAACTTTTGAAGTAGTGCGTTCCAAAGAAATCTCACGCTTCGGGTTGGGACCATTCCAGGCGAAACATTCGCTTGGAAGAAGCATTTCACCGCCGCAATGGAGCGAATTAAGCCTTTGCGGAGTATTCGGCGTCGAAAAACTCTTTGCTGCCCGATACATTCGGCTTGATCGAACGCTTTCCTTCCTTCCAATCCGCTGGGCAAACCTCGCCATTGGCTTCGAAGAACTGGAGGGCTTGAACCATCCGGAGGGCCTCATCGACCGATCGGCCGAGGGGGAGATCGTTGACCACTTGGTGTCGGACGGTGCCGTTTTTGTCGATCAGGAACAGCCCGCGGAGGGCGACAGCATCGTTGAGCAAGACGTCGTAATCGCGAGCGATTTGCTTGTTCAAATCGGCGACGATCGGATAGTCGATTTGGCCGATCCCCCCTTGGTTTCGAGGGGTGTTCCGCCATGCCAAGTGCGAATAATGGCTGTCGACCGATACGCCGATGACCTGCACCCCCAAAGATTCGAATTCCTTGACTCGGTCCGAGAAAGCGATGATTTCTGTCGGGCAAACGAACGTGAAATCGAGTGGATAGAAGAACAGCAGGACATACTTGCCCTTGAATTGGCTGAGGCTCAGCTCGGCGAACGATCCGTCCTTGAGAACCGCTTGAGCTTTGAAATCCGGGGCAGGCTTGGTGACCAGAACGGCCATGGTGTCATCTCTCCAAAAAGTAATTGGTGTCTAAAGAGTAAGTTATCTGCGACAGATCGTCGTTATTGTCCGGCGACCGTCAAGTCTGAAAGCAATCACGTTTTGGGTGGTTTTTGATTCAGGAACGGGATCGGCTTGAGTTCCACCTGCTTGATCGACTGGAGGTAGTCGAGGGTATCCTTGGCTCCATCGCCGCCGACCTGGGCATGAAAATGGAGCGAGAATCCGTGAGGCCCCTTGGCATCGATGAGGGTGGGCTGGAGTGTGAGCAGAGCCCGCACGATGTCGGTTTGTCCCAGCATCGCCGCGCAGAACAGATCGCTTCGAGCGCCGCTACTCAGGAGCAGATCGACGATATCGCGACGCCCCATGTGGGAGGCTCCACCGAGAGCGGTTTCCCAGTCTCCGCCTCCCCAGTCGATCGCTGCGTTGAGGAGGCCCGGTTCCCGTTCGAGCAACTTCTTGGTCATCTCCAAATCGGAGTGGGCATAGATCACGAAGTCTTGTGCCAGCGTCCGGTTGATTTGCTCTTTCTTCCAAGATGGCTTGAACGAAGGCGGGTCGTAGTCTCGTTCAAAGGCTGCTTCCTTCGGGCCAGGGGGTGGATCCTGGCCCGCGGCTTGAAGCGAATAGGCAGCAACAACGGCTGCACTTGCAGCGATGCCAAAAGTACGTCTGTCGAAGAATGTTTTCATAACTTAGTTCTTTTCATCGTTGAGGATTCTCGCCTTGATCAATTTGATCGGCTGGGCTGGAACATCTTCGTTGCGACCAAGTGTGATGGTTTTTACCTTGGCCATCTTTTCAACAATATCTTCCCCTTTGACCACTTTGCCAAACACACAGTAACCATATCCATCGGCGCAGTATTGTTGGTCGAGTCCCCGGTTGTATTTCAGATTGATGTAAAACTGCGAGGTGGCACTATCAGGATCCCGGGTACGAGCCATCGACAATGTCATCTTGTCATTTTTGAGTCCATTGCTCGCTTCATTGACGATGGGAGCTTCCGTTTCCCTTTCCTTCATGTTCTCTTCGAGCCCGCCCCCCTGAACGACGAAGTCGGGGATGATTCGATGGAAGATCGTCCCATCGTAGTGCCCTTTTTTCACATACTTCACGAAATTCTCTACAGTAATGGGGGCATCTTTCTCAAAGAGCTCAATCTCGATTTCCCCCATCGAAGTCTCGAGGACAACTCGAGGATTCTCTGCCTTGGCGACTAGACTGTTCGACAGGAAACAAACCGCTATGACGATCGAGGAGAGCAACCCTCGAACAACCGGTGACACTTTAGTTTTCATTTTCAAATTCTCCCTGCTTTCAGCGAGCGTAAATTCGATCTGGCTTTGGAGTAGACTATCACCCATGGTTATCCTTTGATTGCACTGTTTGGAAAAGGGGGTTTTACCCAATCCATGATCCGACTTCGACAACTCTTCGCTCTCGAAACCCGAATCCTGCCATTTATCGTTTTCGTCCTAGGATGCCTGGCCAGCCCAAAACCGATCCTATGGGCCGAAGAGGAGGGTAAATCTCGCGCGATTCCTTCCCCGTCAACCATCGCCGAGAGATCGAATTACACTGCGACCTCGCGCGAGCTTGACATTCGAAGCTTTCTGGAATCGGTCGACAAGTCGAGCTCGAAAGCAAAGATGGTCGAGTACGGGCGAACGACTGAGAATCGTCCTTTGTTGGCACTCGTCCTGTCTCGCGAGGAAGAAGTCTCCTTGCCATTGCCAGCCGATGATCCTCGCCTACTCATTGTCATGATCGGAAACATCCATAGTGGCGAGTGCGATGGCAAAGAGGCGCTGTTGGCCCTTGCTCGCGATATCGCCCAGTCGGACTCGCATCCTTTTCTCGAAAAGGCTGTCCTGGTTGTGGCCCCCAACTTCAATGCCGATGGCAATGAACGGGTCGGCGTGATGCATCGCCCTGGTCAGGAAGGACCGGCGCTCGGGATGGGAACGCGCGAGAACGCGATCGGGCACGATCTGAACCGAGACTTCGTGAAACTCGATTCCCCCGAAGTCCGATCGCTGGTCCGATTGCTCGATGCCTGGAACGCCGACGTGCTGCTCGATGCTCACACGACCAACGGATCGCTCCATCGCTACGACATGACCTATGACGTACCGCACAATCCAGCGGCGAACGCAGAGATGATCGCATGGATGCGCCAAAAGATGATGCCCGCTGTCTCCAAAGCCATGAGCGACCGTGGGGCTCCCATCTTCTACTACGGCAATTTCAATCGAGAACATACGGTCTGGGAATCGTACGGTTTCGAACCACGCTACAGCACAGAGTACATGGGGCTCCGGGGCAAGATGGGGATCCTCGTCGAATCGTATTCCTACGCATCCTACGAGCGTCGCATCGAAGTCTCGTATGCCTTCATCGAGGAGTGTCTCAAGTCCCTGACGCAGAACTCGGACTTGCTCAAACCGATGCTCAACCCCCGTTCGTTCCCCTCCCCTCGCAAAGTTCCGATCCAAGGAAGCGTTGTGGCGGATGATGCACCCGCGAGTGTCGCAGGTTATGCGTGGCCCGAACCCAAACCGGACGCTCCCTTCCCATCACCAAAAGACCGAGATCGCGTCGATGAACTCGTTCCCAAGGACTACCCCGTGACGCTCGTCAATCGCGGTGTTGCTTCATTACAAATCGATGCACCGAAGTTCTACTTCGTGCCCGAGAGCAGTTCTTGGGCGGCGAGTCGATTGCGGCTGCACGGTGTCCCGATGATCCCGTTTGCAGGTGGAATAAAAGCGAGTGTCGAGCGATATCGGATTCGTACTCATAAGGAACTCAATGAGTTTCAGTTTCGCAAGATGAGCCATTACGAAGTCGAGCTCGAATCCGATTCCATCGAACTGGGGAAGGGATGGATGGTCCCGACCGATCATCCGCTGGGAACTCTTGCGACCTACATCCTCGAACCCCATTCCAATGAATCGCTGGCGAGTTGGGGGTTCTTTGATCCGATGTTGCGAGATGGCGCGATCTATCCGATCCTCCGATTGGATTCACAGCCTGACCTTGGCGATGCGAAACCCCTCCCTAATCTCGGAATCGGAATGCTCGTTCCGAGCGATATTCGGGGGGAGCGACTCACCCTCGAAAAGCTTTTCGATCCGCAGCAGCGAGTCTCTTACTCGAGCATGCCCACCGCCATACCGAAGTGGATTCCCGACAGCGAAAGCTATCTCATACAGCGGGACAATCGCTGGGTCGAAGTCGATGCCATCCACGGTTCGATGAAACCGTTTACCCTGCCCAGCAAGTTGGTGGAAGCACTCGGCAAAATCCCCGGACTGGGCGATGGTCAAGCAGCGCCATACGGTCGGCAAATCAACGTGTTTGATGACAAGTTCAAAACGGCATTGATCCAGCACAAAAAGGAGCTCATCCTCTACGATGTCGACAGCAACACAGCGAGCAAGTTGACGGAAACACCCGACATCGAAGAGGAGTTTGCAGAACTCAGCCCCTCTCGCAAACATGTCGCATTCGTGCGGGATCAAAACCTGTGGGTGGTCGATTGCAAGACTCGCGAAGCCAAATCATTGACGAGCGATGGCGGTGGCGAAATCCTCAACGGCAAACTCGATTGGGTCTATCAGGAAGAAGTATACGGTCGAGGACAGTTCAAGGCGTTTTGGTGGAACCATGATGGCACGCGGCTCGCGTTTCTGCGGCTCGATGAATCACCGGTCCCGAATTTTGTGATCGATGACTCTCTGGCATTCGCGCAGAGGATCGAAAACATGCGTTATCCGAAGGCAGGTCAGAACAATCCGCTGGCCTCACTGCATGTTGTCGACATCGATAGCGGAAAGATCACCGAAGTACCGCTCGACGCTTATCCACCTACGGACCGATTGATCGTTCGGGTAGGATGGAAGCCGAATGCTCCAACGGATTTGGTCTTTCAAGTGCAAAACCGGATTCAAAGTAAACTCGATCTCATTCAATACGATGTTTCAAGCGGCCAGTCGCGCACGCTAGCTCATGAAGAATCCAAAGCATGGATCGATGTCATCGATATGCCCCGCTGGTTGCCCGACGGCAGCTTCCTTTGGCTGCATGACGATGCCCAAGGCCGACGCCACATCAGCCGTATCAGTCCTTCGGGAGATCGAAGGCAATTGACGAGCGGTGACTGGGATGTCAAGGAAATCAGCAGTGTCGCTCAAGATGGCAAGTCGGTTTGGTTCATCGGCCATCGTTCCGCGCCGACTAATTCCGATGTGCTTCGACTGCAACTCGAATCGGGAGAGATCCAACTCGTATCGACTCAACTCGGTTCGCACCGCATCTCGGTGCATCCTACTGGGCAATACTATTTCGACTCGTGGAGCGATCTCAACAGTCCGGCTCAGTTGTGGTTGCGAGGTGCTGATGGAACCTCGATGCGGTTTACGGGCGGATATCGAAGCGATCGTTTTGATTACGTGGAAACCAGTGCCCCGCAGTTGATGCAGATTCCGGCGCGTGATGGTCAGCCTTTGCAAGCCTTGCTCTATCCACCCTCTCCACACGCTGTGGCAGCCTCTGCCACCGGACGCGTTCCGGTCGTCGTGCATGTTTATGGCGGACCATCGGCACCTACCGTGGAAAACACCTGGACCAAGCGAAGCGATCTGTGGCATCGGTATCTCGCGGATCAAGGGATCGCGGTCTTGCTGTGCGACAATCGTTCGGCGCTGGGCAAAGGGAACTCCGATACGTGGAAGATCTATCGAGACCTGGGAGCAATCGAGTTGATGGACCTCGAAGATGCCGCTCGCTGGCTCGCACAGCAATCGTGGGCGGATCCTGAACGGATCGGGCTGTGGGGTTGGAGCTACGGAGGCTACTTCACAGCCTATGCGTTGACCCATTCCAAGTTATTCAAGGCGGGCATTGCAGGGGCTCCGGTCACCGATTGGCGCAACTACGATTCGATCTACACCGAACGCTACATGGACACGCCACAGGCAAATCCCGACGGCTACAAGTCGAGTTCCGTGGTCGAAGCCGCCGCGAATCTGCACGGGCGACTGATGCTGATCCATGGCGAGATCGATGATAATGTTCATATGGCCAATACGTTGCAGATGGTGCATGCCCTGCAAAAGGCAGGCAAGCAATTCGATCTGATGATATATCCCAGCAATCGCCATGGGATCACCGATCCGATGCAGGTTTACCATCAATATCGGATGATGACCGAGTTTTTTCGGACAAGCTTGAAGTAATCCATGGGCAGAGGAGACGAAACCGTTTTTCAGCCGGGAACATCAGGAGTACAATCAAGGGACCCCTCCTACAAAGGCTCCCCGCCTGCCTGACTCCCACCCTTACCCACCCCTCGAGCTGGAAGCGTTGCGATCTCGATCGTTGCTTGCCCTTTGGTTGCTGACCCTTTGCGGGTGGGTCGATGGTCCCGTTCTCGGTTTTCAGTCCCCGACCACTCAGGAAAAGCTCGATTTCTTCGAGTCTCGTATTCGGCCTGTGTTGATCGAACATTGCTATGAATGCCATGGACCGGAGGCCAAAATCGCGCAAGGGAATATTCGATTGACGACACGCGATGCGTTGCTCGCTGGCGGCGATTCCGGTCCAGCGATTGTCCCAGGCAAGCCATCGGAGAGTCTGCTCCTGCAATCCCTTCGCTACGAATCGTCGCAGATGCCCCCCAAGGGAAAATTGAACGATGCCATCATTGCAGATTTCGAACGATGGATTGCTGATGGTGCGATCGACCCGCGACGTGACGAGGATCGGCCCAAGGAATCGTGGATCGATCCCGCTCACGTCGATAGCCACTGGGCCTTTCAGCCATTGTTCGGTTCGCAAGCAAACGACTCGTCCAACTCGGCCGTTCAATCGATCGATTACTGGATTGCTCAAAAACTGCAGCAGCAGGGGCTCGCTCGATCGCCTGTTGCCGATCCGCTTGTGTTGCTCAGGCGAGCCACACTGGACCTGACAGGATTGCCTCCGACGCCCGAGGAGATCGATGCCTATCTCGCGGATGCTTCCCCCGATCGCTACGAACGATGGATCGATCGCCTTTTGGCATCGCCTCAGTATGGAGTCCGTTGGGGAAGGCATTGGCTCGACACAGTGCGCTATGCCGACAGCAACGGCGCTGACGAGAATCACGACATGCCCAATGCTTGGCGATATCGCGATTGGGTGGTGTCGGCTTTTAATGACGACTTGTCATTCGATCGTTTCGTGGTGCATCAAGTGGCGGGTGATCTCTTGCCAGAGCCGACCGATGAAGAGGAACGCCGACGATTGTTGACGGCCACCGGCTATTGGGTCCTGGGCCCGAAGATGCTGGCCGAACAGGACAAGGCAAAGATGCGCATCGATATCGTCGACGAGCAGATCGATACATTCTCGCGCGGGCTGTTAGGACTTACTTTGTCGTGCGCGCGATGCCACGATCACAAATTCGATCCATTCACACAGGAAGACTACTACGCAGTGGCGGGGCTTTTGATGAGCACCCGCGCGATGGCCAATGAAGACTTCGTATCGCGATGGATGGAGCGACCTCTTCCCTCCATCGCTGTTGACGGCAGGCGATCAGAGCATCAGGCCAAGATCGATGAAGCGCAGGGTCGTCTCAAGCAAGCCCAAGCGGCCGTCCCTGCGGATACCGAACCCACGGCCGAGCAGAAGCAAGCCATCGACGAACTCACCAAAGAAGTCGAGGCCCTCAAAAAGGCCATGCCTTCGCACGACATGGCGATGGCGGTGGAAGAGGGGAAGGCAACCAATCTGCCGATTCACATTCGCGGCAATCATCTTCGAACCGGCGAGGCTCCGATTCCTCGCGGGGTTCCAAAAATATTGATTCGTCATTACGGCATCGAGTCTATTCCCGAGAATTCCAGCGGTCGATTGCAATTGGCTCGCTGGCTCACCGATCCCAAGCATCCGTTGCTCGCGCGCGTGATGGTCAACCGCGTGTGGGCGTGGCATTTTGGACAGGGACTGGTAGCCTCTCCGTCGAACTTCGGCCTTCGAGGGGAGTCACCCAGTCATCCTGAACTTCTCGACAACCTGTCGCGAGCTTGGGTGGAGCAAGGATGGTCGATGAAGTGGCTGCATCGTGAGATCATGTTGTCCGAGACCTACCGAACCCAAACCAATCACGCAGCCGGATCTTCCTCGGATCCCGAGAACCGTTGGCTCGCCCATTTCCCCTCGCGCCGTCTCGAATTCGAGGCCCTGCGCGATGCGATCTTGGCTGCCAGTGGTTTACTCGATTTGCGGTTGGGTGGCCCGGGGCAGGGTGTATCCAGCAACAAACGAACCATTTACTTAGGCATCAACCGCGCGGCTCTGGCCGATATGTTTTCCGTCTTCGATTACGTTGATCCCGCTAGTCACATCGAACAACGACCGGTCACGCAGGTTCCCAGCCAGGCGTTGTTTCTGATGAATAGCGAGTTGGTACAGCGGTCCAGCGACGCGATCGCGCGCGAGCTGATGAACCATTCGCAGGATCGAGCCAGCCAGATCGATCGCGCCTTTGTTCTGATGCTTGGAAGGCACGCAAGCGAGTTCGAGCGTACGCGATCGGTATTGCTCATCGAACAGGTCGGCGTTGAGGACAAACGCCCCGAAGGCCCCCTGTCCGCACTGATTCGCGGCCTGATCACTACCCGCGCATTCGTGAGCATCGAGTGACTCCGACACGCGGAACAGAGGACTGCATGAACAACGATATTCACCATCCCCCAAGCCGACGAGTCTGGATGCAGAGCATTTGTCGGGGATTGTCCGGCATCGCCTTGAGCGAAATGATCGCAGGCACGCTCCCTGCGTACGCACAACAAGAGGGGGGATCTGGCATGCACGGATCTGGCATGCACGGTATCCTCGCCGAGCCACATCTGCCTCCTCGGGTCAAGCGAGTCATCTTCTTGTTCATGCATGGCGGTCCGTCCCATATCGATACATTCGATTACAAACCCGAGTTGGCACGGCTGCATGGTCAACCGCTACCCATCCCCAAGCCTCGCATTCAATTCGCTCAAACCGGCAATCTCATGCAAAGCCCATGGGGATTTCGACAGTACGGGGAGTGCGGTGCGTGGGTCAGCGATCTGTTCCCCGAAGTGGCCCAGCATGTCGATCGATTGACCTTCATCAAGTCGCTGCATGGCTCCAATGAAGCGCATGGCGGAGCACTCCTCAAGATTCACACAGGTAGCGATACCTTTGTCCGGCCGAGCATGGGAGCATGGATCAGCTATGGACTCGGAACCGAGAACGAAAATCTTCCGAGCTTCGTAACGATCAACCCCACGCTCGGACATGGAGGTGTCCGCAATTTCGGGTCCGCATTCTTGCCGCCGATCCACCAAGGAACCCGCATCGCTGGCAGCGGCGGGCAGTCGAAGATCGAAAATCTTGTGCCAACAGTCTCCTCGCAGACCCAGCGATTGCAACTCGATTGGTTGCGCGATATCGATCGGCATCATCAACAGAAGACGACAGATGAGGATGCGGCAGTTGCTGCGATCGAGTCGAGGCAGCAGACATTTGAACTCGCGTTTCGCATGCAGAGTGAAGCCATCGAACGCTTTCGAACCGAAGACGAAACACAAGAGACCCTTGCTCTTTATGGAATCAACGGTGGAACCACCGATGGTTTCGGTCGACAGTGTTTGCTCGCCAGGCGACTCAGCGAAGCCGGGGTGCGATTCGTACAGGTATCGCATGCCTATTGGGATCAACACGCTGAGTTGAAGGAGAAGCACAAAGAACTCGCCGCGCAAGTCGATCGACCTATCGCAGGTCTCCTAAGCGATCTGGCTCGTCGTGGCTTGCTCGAAGAAACACTCGTGATGTGGGGCGGGGAGTTCGGAAGGACACCCACCGCGCAAGGAGACAACGGTCGCGATCACAATCCGCATGCATTCACATGGTGGTTTGCAGGTGCTGGAGTGCGACCAGGGATCAGCTACGGCGCGTCGGACGATTTCGGATTTTACGCGCAGCAGGAAAAAGTCCACGTTCATGACCTGCACGCAACACTTCTGCATTTGCTAGGGATCGATCACGAACGGCTCACCTATCGCTACGGTGGCCGAGACTTTCGATTGACCGATGTCCATGGCACGGTGGTGCGAGACATACTCAAGACCTGATTCCGAATCGTTCCCTGCCCCCCCGACTTGTTTGAGGGTCGGGAAACTTTTTTTGGAAATTTCGGACCGGTGACCAAAGGTGTCCACGACCCTATTCATATTTCCTTAACCATAAGAACGACCGAGGGTTAAGGATCATCGACTGGGGGCAAAATCCGAATATGCGGATTCCTTCCCTTGATCCCAAATCCTGACCTGAACGAGTGTTACGCGCAGGCAAAACAAAAATTTGACATGGAGGATGGATTCGCTACACTGCTCACCCACTGACGCAACATGTAGTGCAGTCTTCGAGAATTAACTACTATAGGTAGTAGTAATGGTCGATAAAGACTGTGTTCGTGAGTTCCTCGACAAGCGCCACCCCGGCGACCGGGTGGAAATGCTAGCGAGCAGCGTCGGATGCTGATTGGACAGGGGTAATCACCCCGCAGGTCGCAAGGACTCTTTTCCACTTTTTCATTGAGGTGCAGCACACAGGGGTCTTCATCCGAACTGACTGGATGATTACTGCTTTGTAATCTGCATGCCACCATTTTCCACTAACGCATGGAGTCGCACGAGCGTATGGCAACAGTTGAATTGGGACGTGAGCGTCGGACTCGGACACCAACGACGCACGAAGCAAGAGGGAACCGCAGCGGGCTGAGAATCGAAACTCGATTCTGTCCGAGCCAAGTTGCGAGCCCCTTCGATACCACGGAATGGGAGTTGCGGAGTGCGGCGATCAAGGACGAGAATGGCAAGGCCCTTTTCGAGCAAACCAACTGTGAGATCCCCGCTTCATGGAGCCAACTGGCGACCAACGTTGTGGTCAGCAAGTATTTTTATGGGGATCCCAACAACGCCAAGGAGCGTGAGAATTCGGTTCGTCAGTTGATTCATCGCGTGACGCGAACGATCGCCGACTGGGGTGTAGCCGACGGTTATTTCGATACTCCGGAAGATGGTGAGCGATTTTATCGAGACCTGACATGGTTGTGCCTCCATCAGTATGGGTCGTTTAATTCCCCCGTATGGTTCAATGTCGGTCTGTACCATCAGTACGGCGTCGTTGGGACCAAGTGCAATTGGCATTACAACGTGAGCACGGGCGAACTGGAACAGCCTGAGAATCCCTACGAGTATCCGCAAGCGTCGGCATGTTTCATCCAGAGCGTGGGTGACAACATGGAAGACATCATGCGATTGGCGACGAGCGAGGCGATGCTCTTCAAGTTCGGTTCGGGCACCGGCACCGACTTGTCGACGATCCGTTCGTGCCGTGAGAAGCTTTCCGGTGGCGGCAAGCCGAGCGGTCCTTTGTCCTTCATGCGAGTTTACGACCAGATTGCAGCGGTCGTGAAGTCGGGTGGCAAGACGCGACGCGCGGCCAAGATGCAGTCGATCAAAGTCTGGCACCCAGATGTCATGGAGTTCATCGAGTGCAAGTGGAAAGAAGAGCAAAAGGCGCACGCGCTGATTCGCGAAGGCTACGAATCGAACTTCAATGGCGAAGCTTATTCGTCGGTCATGTTCCAAAACGCGAATCTTTCGGTGCGAGTAACCGACGACTTTATGGAAGCGGTCTCCGAGGACAAGCAGTGGAAGACCCGCTGGATATCCGAGAAGTGCACCGCCGAACCGCCGACTTATCGCGCTCGCGATGTACTCAACCGGATGGCCGATTGCGCATGGCATTGCGGCGACCCGGGGGTCCAGTACGACACCACCATCAACAAGTGGCACACCTGCCCCAACAGCGGACGCATCAACGCAAGCAACCCGTGCTCGGAATACATGTTCCTGGACAACACGGCTTGCAACCTGGCATCGATCAACCTGATGAAGTTCCGTCGCGAAGATGGTTCGTTCGATTATCAGGGCTTCATGGCAGCCTGCCGATTGTTCTTTATCGCTCAGGAGATCTTGGTCGATCATGCCGCCTATCCCACCGATCGGATCGCGCACAACAGCCACCTGTTCCGTCCGCTCGGGCTCGGATACTCCAACCTCGGATCGCTGATCATGACGGCTGGCGTTCCTTACGATTCCGCGACTGCCCATGGCATTTGCGGATCGTTGACGGCGTTGTTGCATGGAGCCGCAAATTTGACCAGCGCCGAAATGGCTGGAGTCGTAGGCACCTTTGCAGCTTACGAAGAAAATGCGGAGCCGATGATGCGAGTCATGCAAATGCATCGCAACGCAGTCGAGCAAATCGATAACTCCAGTCCGCAATACTTGAAGGATGCGGCGCGCGAAGTTTGGGATCGAGTCCTCGATCTGGGACGCAGAAACGGATTCCGCAATGCACAAGCAACCGTGCTCGCACCCACCGGCACGATCAGCTTCATGATGGATTGCGATACGACAGGCATCGAGCCCGACATCGCGCTGGTCAAGTACAAGCAACTGGCTGGCGGCGGTATGCTCAAGATTGTCAACACCTCGGTTCCCTTGGGATTGCGAAACCTGGGCTACAGTCCAGAGCAGCTAGTCGACATTGAAAAGTACATCAATGAACGAGATACCATCGAGGGAGCTCCTCACCTCAAAGACGAACACCTCGGTGTCTTTGATTGTGCATTCACCCCCGCCAATGGCACTCGCAGCATTCGCTGGGAAGCTCACGTGGAAATGATGGCTGCAGCACAGCCATTCCTCTCGGGAGCCATCAGCAAGACGGTCAATATGCCAAAAGATACGACCGTCAAGGATATTGCCGATGCCTACTTCTGGGGATGGAAGCTCGGCCTCAAGGCGATCGCGATCTATCGGGATGGATCCAAGCAAAGCCAACCGCTGTCGACCAAGTCCGAAGGGAAGAAGGCCGAAGAGGCTGCGGCTCAAAACGTGGTGGTCAAGCCCCGTCGCGAGCGATTGCCCGATACCCGCAACTCGGTCACTCACAAGTTCAGCATCGCTGGACACGAAGGCTACATCAATGTCGGCCTCTATCCCGATGGTCGACCTGGCGAAGTGTTCATCACCATGGCCAAAGAAGGAAGCACCATCGGCGGCTTGATGGATTCGTTCGGAACAGCCATCTCCATTGCATTGCAGTACGGTGTGCCGTTGGAAGTCCTGGTCAACAAGTTCAGCCACACTCGGTTCGAACCCATGGGTCATACCAACAACCCGGAAATTCGATTCGCCAAGAGCGTGGTCGACTATATCTTCCGTTGGTTGGGTTTGACCTTCTTGGCCAGTTACCGAGAAGAGCATCGCGCCAAAGCGGAACTCCTGGCCAATTCAACTAGCGAAGTCGCTGCGAGCCCCGCTCCCAAGGGGAACGTCACCACAACCCCAGTCAATGGAAATGGTGCCGAGACCAACACCGTTGCCAACTACACGAAAGCGAAATTCGTCGGCTTGTCGGATGCTCCGCCGGTTTGGAATGTAACCACGACACCGATCCGAGAGGATTCCCGGGATGCACAGTTCGCCAAGTTCCAAGGAGACGCGCCAGCCTGCGACAGTTGCGGTTCCGTGACGGTCCGCAACGGAAATTGCTACCTGTGCCATAATTGCGGCAATAGCCTCGGTTGTAGCTAAGCCAACAGGATCGCGGAGCAGTCAGCTTCCGCACATTCACGGAGGACGCACTTGGAGCCTGGGAAAAACCCGGGCTCCAAGCTTTTCAAGATCCTTTGCTAGGCAGCGTTGGACGGGTTACACTAACGAAATCGTCTTACCCGCCTCCATGAAGCGAACTCCACCCTCCTGTTCCTTCCCAAGTATCCTCTCCTATGTCGTCTATTCCCTGGTCTATCTCCGAGGACTCCTACGACGTCAACTTCAGCGTCCCACAAGTGCTGCGACTTCGCTTCACACGCGATTGTTTCGGAGCCGACTGGGATCAAATCGTACCATGGTTTCGAAGCGATACCGGTGCGGCTCGCATTCAGATCTGGATCGACCGCGCGGTCGCAACTGCCAATACTCAATTGCTTCCTAATCTTCACGCCAGACTCGAAGAACATCGCACTCACTTGGAGTTGGTCTCACCCATTCAATGCATCGACGGTGGCGAGCAAGCCAAAAACGATGAAGAGACCGTCAACCATATCTTTCGATCGATCGACCGCGATGGACTGGATCGGAGATCCTATATCGTGGTCGTCGGAGGTGGTGCCCTGCTCGATGCCGTTGGTTATGCGGCAGCGATATCGCATCGCGGTATCCGGTTGATCCGATTTCCGACAACGACGTTGGCTCAAGCCGATTCGGGAGTCGGTGTGAAAAACGCCATCAATGCCTTCGGCAAGAAGAACTGGAAGGGAACCTTCGCAGTACCCTGGGGGGTCGTCAACGATCAAGGCTTGATCGCTCATCTTCCCGATCGGGATTTTCGAGCGGGCTTCTCGGAAGCTGTGAAGGTCGCATTGCTCAAGAGTCCCTCCGCATTCCGGTTTCTTTGCCAACACGCAAGCGACATCGCGCAGCGAGATTGGACTGCGGTGATGCCAGCGATTCGTTCCAGCGTGTTGATGCATTTGCATCACATCACGCACGGCGGAGACCCCTTTGAGATGCAAGAGGCGCGGCCGCTCGATTTCGGACATTGGTCCGCGCATAAACTCGAACAACTTACCCAATACAGCCTGCGGCATGGCGAAGCGGTATCGATCGGCGTAGCACTCGATACTTTGTATTCCCATCTCGTCCTCGGTTTGGATCGAACCGATGCAATGAACGCGGTTCAGGCACTCCTCGCATTGGGACTGCCAATCTACGACCCGTATCTCGAATCCCGCCTGATCTTTGATGGTCTCGAGGAGTTCCGGCAACACCTCGGAGGACGGCTCACACTGACCATGCTGCGCGGAGTTGGCTCGGCCGTCTCGGTGCACGAGGTCGATAATCAGGCGATGGAGAAAGCCGTTGGGATGCTTCGAGAGATCCATGAACAGGCTCTCGTAAACCAAAACCAAAGTAGCCCTTCGAGCACCAGCCACACTCACTGAGCGGATCGCAACGGCGCGCATCGAACGAAAGGTTTTATCTCGACGTGTCCACCGAAACGACCTATGCAATCTATCATGTGCGAATAGGCTCCGGTGGCGACACCGTGACGATTCAATCCGGTGCATATCAATTGAACCGTGGTGTGCGTGTTGTCTGCCGGACGAAGCGGGGGATCGAGATTGGGACGGTGCTGTGTGAGTCCACGACCGAGCAACTTTCCGATGCTGGTCGATTCATCAGGCCTGCCGATGCCAACGATGAACTGCTTTGGAGCAAGCTTTTGGAATTGAGTTGCGACGCGGCCGAGTCATGCCAACGGCATTTGCGGCAGCAGGGTTTGGATGACGTGTTGCTCGATGTCGATCCGATGCTCGATGGCAGAACCCTCTATTTCAATTTCCTGGGGGATCCATCTCAGCAGGCCAGCGATCGAATGGCCGAATTAGCAGAGGTTTATCGCCAGAGTGTCGCGGCTTCTCCATTCGCCCAACGCGTTGAGACCGGGTGCGGTCCTGGTTGCGGCACCGAGTCCAAATCGGGTTGCGGTACATCGGGGGGATGCGTTGCATGTTCGGTTGCGAGCAAATGCCGAACGAAATAGAAGACGTATCGAAAACGTATCTGTTACCATCCCGATCGACTGAACCCGCTCGAGTTATCGGATGAGGAAGAACCGCCTCTAAATCCACCGCCACTGCTTGAGCCGCCCCCAAACCCACCTCCGAATCCGCCTCCCCTGGAACCGCC
>JBILVV010000370.1:0-5045 GCA_044370255.1 Pirellula sp. | reverse complement strand
AAGGCTGGGTTGTCTTTGGAGCGTCGCTTTCGCTTGTGTTCATCGCCGACTGGCTGTTGCCTGGAGATTTCAACCGGTGGGGGATCGTCCCTCGGCGACTCGATGGGATTTGGGGGATTCTTTTTTCGCCCTTTCTACTCGCGGATCTCGGGCACCTTGTGAGCAATTTCATTCCACCGATGATCCTTCTGGCTATCCTCTTGGTCACGCAGCGCGAGGGATGGTGGATCGTCGTGCAGATCGTCCTTTTGGGAGGGTTGTTGCTGTGGACCTTTGGGAGATCCGCAATGCATGTGGGCGCAAGCGGTTTGATCTATGGTCTGATCGCTTACTTGATGACCGCTGGATTCCGCCAAGGTCGGTTCGGACGTGCGTTGGCAGCACTCGCGGTTTTTTTTTTGTACGGTGGCACGTTCTTGTTAGGCGTCTTACCAACCGTCGGCGAGCATGTATCCTGGCACGGCCACTTGACCAGCGCGATCGCCGGCGGCCTAGTCGGTTATTTTTCTGCCACGAAGAGCATCTCGAAGCCCGCAGGCGACGAAACCAACTGATGCCAATTCTGCAGTGGCTCACCAGCTCAAGGTCGCTGACCCTATTCGCCGAAAACCGCTGAATATTTCTCGTTTCTTTCGGAGAGCGACATCGCCACACGGAAACCAACCGAGATTCAACGAGGATACTCTGACGACTTGGTTCTTCGCTTGGCCGGATCGACCGCCTCGCAATCCAACCAGAAATCGCGTCTAGACGCGGATTCACCTTCACCCTCTCCTGAACCTTGCCCCCGTCGATTGATCTCGTTGATGACGAACAAGACATCGAGCGGCGACAATGATCCATCCGCATCGACGTCGAAGAGCGTCGAGTCACTTTCCTGGCGCACACCGAGCCTCCGACCTCCACTGGCGTTCAGTTCGTTAATCAACAGCAGTACATCCAGCGGTGTAACGGCCGCATCCTGATCGACGTCGCTACTCATAATCGTGTTGTGCCACGGGCTAGAATTGCTCCGCACGTAAATCGACATGACCATTTGAGATTGATCCGCAAAGGTCACTCGGAATTGAAGGGAATCTCGACTGTGGCGCAAGGAAGCTTCATCCTTCAAGTAGATGGAGCCATCCCGGTACACCAATCGTTGATCATGGATGGCGCTGGGATTCTGCGGTAGCGATTGCACCCGTGCTCCCTTGACGTTTTCCGATACAATCGCTGCGCCCTCAACGCCATGATAATCCCATCGTATTGACGAAAGATTTTGAACTCCCAGTTTTTCGTAGGTGGACGAAACCGTCGTGGTATGGGTATGGACTCCCGGCTTCACGCTACTCCGATCGATGAACTGCCAGGTTTCACCCACATCCAGTTGCTCGTTGCGATCGCTGTCTCCAATATTGTAACGAAGCCGTTTGTCCAAGTCGTAGATTCGCAGCGAATCATCAAATGAAGCCACGAGGACTTGGGAGTCTGAACTCACGATGACCTTGTTGGTAACCAAAGGAGTGTTGATTGAAAACAGCGGACTGAAGCTCGTTGTATCCCAAGCTTGGATCCGCGGAGGGTTATGGGGAGTGTCGGCAACCGTGAAAGCGACCCGATCGTCCATTCCGTAAACGATTTCGCGGGGATAGGGCCCCGTATCAAAGCTTCCGACGATCCTCATGTCCGCCGTGTTGTACTGTGCGATCTTGTAACCATTCTGGCCTGCTCCCGCTGCCAGCGCGACGAATTTCCCGTTTCGGCTTACGGCTAGATTTTGCGCATTCGATGCGTCATCGCTGCGGGACTCCACGAACGAAATCTGATCTCCATGGAGAGTATACTTTGACAGACTGGCTGGAGAGCCGTAGTTTGACACAAACAAAGAACTCAAGTCGGGACTGATAACCATCTCGCTGCTTTGAAACCTTGAAACGGCCGGTCCCATGGGTTGACCGGTGTTCTGATGGATTGCAAACAGGGTATCGATCGTCAAAACATAGAGTCGATCGGAGCCAACCTCGACGTCCACGATCCATTTATCGAATACGAAGGGGGACAACATGGTACGACTTCGCAAATCGATGCGGCTGATTTGCTGTGCTGCGGAGCTTGCAACATAGAGCGTTTGACTGTCCCGCGACAAAGCCATCTGCGTCGGTCCGGCCCCCACAGCGATACGATCTATGATCCGTAGCGTGTCGAGATCCAAGACTGCAACGAATTTTTTTTCAAACACTGATACATAGACAAGGTTCCGCGAGGTGTCTGCCAGGAACTCTACTCTTCCCCCGAGTTCTGGAATGGTCTTGAGCAAGTCGCCTCGTTGGGTCGAAGATCCTGAAACCTGTTCGAAAACCAACGGGTCGTCTGAGCTGGAATAATCTTCGATGCGGACATTCGTCAAAGCGACGTTGCCCGTATTGGTGGCAGATACTTTCGTCACCATCTCCCGTCCTGCCTCCGCGAACAGCATTTCCGTGGTGGATACGTCGGTCCCGTCCACCAACAAAGAGATTTTGGTTTCCGGAGCAGCACCGAAGTACGTGAGATGCACAATCTGATTCGCTGGGATCTGCCCAAAGAGTTTGTTTCCGGATCGATCCGTTAGATCCGCCGTCAGCGAAGTCTCAACTTGGATGCCACCTCGACGAGCGCCACCCGTGACTGTTAACACCCATGTCTCTCCAGGGCTTAACAGTCCATTGCGGTCGGTATCGCCAGAAACCAGGCGAGCGACGGAATCATCCGAGCGATCGTTCGGAGTCCCATTATTCATGGAAACGAGAACTTCTCCAAAGTACACGGACTTGGTGTTGACGACAGAAAAGGTGTATTGGATCGGTTCCCCAGACAAGATCACCGGGTTGACGCCTTGAATTTTTGTGAAGCCCGCGGAGAAACTTGGTGAAGCGATTCCGATATAAGTCCCCAGAGCGTGTGCTGAGATCCCCAGCCCCTCCTGGGTTTGAACCGAACCGAACGTGCGAATCGTTTGCTTTGCTGGACTCGCTTGGGTCGTCGCTGAGAATACCCAAGCTTCCCCAGGGTCTATCTTGCCATTTTGGTTGCTGTCGCCAGCGTTGACGAATCGCAATTCTTGCACGGTTTCAAAAACCGCAATTTCTCGTCCATCCGACGCAAAGATCTTTTGACCGGTTGCATCGACGATGGTATCCCATTGAGGTATGTTGGATTCGAAGTTGGTCCTTATCGATGATTTTCGTAAAAACGTGGTGGTATCAAACACATCGATTTCTTCTGGCGAGTGCATTGCAAACGCCGTCTTGCCGTCGGGGCTATAGGTGATTTCTCTTGGGTATGGCCCCGTATCAAAAGTTCCATCAATGGCCATATTGGTGGTGTTGTACTTCGCAATGCGATAGCCCAATTGCCCGTATCCCGCTGCGTAGCTCACAAAGGAGCCGTCCGCGCTCATGGCAACCGCTTGACCGTTCGATCCGCTGGTTTCGCCATGATCGCTTTCCCACAAGAGTTTTGGCGTGTTCGTCGTGATGTCAAACTGGTAGAGAGAAGCTGGCGAGAGACCAAAATCTCCGTAGTACAGTCGATCTTGATTGCGGCTGATCGCGAGTTCGCCGGAATAGACAGAGCAAGGAAACCTCGGGCCGACCTCGCGTCCAGTCCTTGGATCAATTTGCATCAGACTCTGGTTCGCGAGGACAAATAAGCGACCATCTTTTCCAACTTCAATATCATAAGGCACCTGAGAAATGTGGAGTCGGCTCGTGACGCGACGAGCTTTCCAATCGACGACGGCGATATATTTGGATGTCGAGTTCGCGATGTACAGCGTATTGCCATCGTTCGAGAGGGCGAGACCGTAAGGGCGGGACCCTATAAAAAAATTGGCTTCGAGTTGAAGAGTCTTTGAGTTGAAAATAGCCAAACTGTTGGTCGAGGGAATCGTCGCAAAAACGAATGGTTGATCGGGATGCGCCAGAAAGCGCAGAGCGCCCATCGAAAACGTCGCCTGCCTGGCGTTTACCGGAACGACTTGGACCATTCGCGGACTCGCGGTCGTTTGGAGACCATCGCCAAGCTCTAGCTTGACCTCCGCCGAATCGTAACTGCGTTGGGACTCGTTGAGAACTCGGATGTCGATACTCAATTCGGAGTCCACTGAAAATTGAGGCTCGATTGCTCCTCCAAGTTGTTGGCCCTGAGCTTCGACAAATACACTCAGCCCGCCGGCTCGAGGTAGCCGAGTTTCCAGGTTTTCGAAGAGCAGTCGTCGTCCTCGTTTCATTCGAGTTTCGAGCCTCGCGAAGATTTTGAAGCGGGTATTTCGAATGATTCTGATGCTAGTTCGGGAGTTGTAGAAAACAATTATTTTCCCGTGAGTCCTCCATGATCCGCTGCGTCCCACGGGGCTCCCGAGCCCGATGGGGTACCAAACGTTTTTCGGTTCTCTTCTCGGTGTTCCACGAAGAAAATCAAACGGGTCAGGCCTCTTTGATGGATTGTTTGGGGAATCGAACTCGTTTGGGGAGACCCTTTGATTTTTTCATTCAATAATCTTTGGCTCGATGGCTCTCTGAAGATCGGCGAGCCAGGCTTCGCACTCCGCATCGCTTGGCATGCGCCAATCCCCGCGCGGCGACAGCGACACGGTTCCGACCTTCGGACCATCTGGAACGCAACTCCGCTTGAATTGCGCTGCGAAGAATCGACGAATGAAGGTCTTCAACACCTCCGCGATCTCTTGTCGTGTGTATTGGCGATCAAACGACGCCTGACTGGCCAGTAGGAGTATCTTCGCGGGCGATGCTCCCCCCCGAACAAAATGATAGAGAAAGAAATCATGCAACTCATAGGGACCGATCGTTCCTTCGGTCTCCTGTTGGATCGATTGATCGCTACCTAACGGCAACAGTTCGGGAGTGATCGGCGTATCGACGATCTGCAAGAGAACCCTCCGCAACTCTCCTTCCGCAAATTGCTCAGCGACATACCGGACCAAAAATCGGACCATCGTCTTGGGAACCGAGCAATTCACGTTGTACATCGACATGTGGTCGGCGTTGTACGTGCACCAGCCG
>JBILVV010000369.1:0-5046 GCA_044370255.1 Pirellula sp. | reverse complement strand
CGCTCGCTTGGCTCCCTTCGGTGATGTTCTGTTTGCCGGAACGAGCTGCCTGGACCATCTGATCATGGGTGCGCGATCGCTTGTCGATCCAACGATCGCAAAAGTGCACGGTGCCATCGTAGACGATGCGTGCTTTCTGGAAGGATAGAAGCTTCTCATAACCTCCATGAGGCGGAATGAACCCGTCGTCGGTCCCGTGCTCCACGGTTTTCTTCGTCCTTGGGTCTTTATCGTCGGGCATGATTCACTCCTTTGTTATGAATGCGGATCCAATCGGTTCAAAATAAACAACATCCCGATCCCGCTCCAGTAGGCCCCACGAAAAAACCCGCCCTACCTGTCTCTTGCCTTCTACTTTCTATTCCCTCCCACCTGTCCTTTAAGTCCCTTCCGTCCCTTTCGTCCTTTGCTGTCATTTTTTGGTGTTTTGTATTTAACGCTATTTCCCGCGAAGCGATCGGTATCGTTGCACTTCTGCAGTTTGTCCCAATCGCTCGTAGAGCGCGATCAATCGGTCGAGCGCATCGGCGATCGGCGTACCGACATTGGGCGGAATCGTATCCTGACGTGTTGCAAGTCCTTCATAGCCCGCCACAAGGTGCGGCTCCGCATCCGCAAACCTGTCCTGACGGAACAGTGCTTCACCGAGCAACGATCGTGTTTGAAAAGTCTCCCACGCTTCAGGCGTTTCGCGCTGACGTATTTCGAGAGCTTTCAGCAACAATTCCTCCGCCGCCATGTATTGCTCGAGATCCAGTCGACAACTTCCGACCAAATCTAACTTCGCGGCCAACTCGAAGGGTGGAATCGTTGGCCAGTCGTCTTCAGCGGGAAGAATAGCGGCGGCTAGGACCTCAAACGCAAGACGAGCTTGATTGGCTTGCTGCAGAAGTTCTGCCGCGCGGGCTCTTTCGCTGATAGCTTCTTTAGTCTTCTCGTTAGCAATCATGCGTTGCTTTTCTGCTTCTTCAAAGTTAGCGACCGCTTTTTCCTCGTTGGATTTCGCAATCATGCGTTGCTTTTCTGCTTCTTCAAAGTTAGCGACCGCTTTTTCCTCATTGGCCTTCGCGATTCCTTCCTGTTCCTTCGCAATTTTCTCCTGTCTGAGGGCCTTGGAGCGTTCAGCATTGATCCAAGCCCCAAAACTGATCGACCCGATAAGCAGTGCGATCAATACGATCAGACTGGTGATGAGCACGCCCACAACATGTTTTCGCAGAAACTTTCGGCAGCGGTATGCGATGGATGGAGGCCTTGCGACAACAGGTTCCCCAGCCAAATAACGTTCGATTTCGGCCCCGAGCCCTGATGCGGTTTCGTATCGGCGTGCACGTTCCTTTTCGATCGCTTTCATGACGACCCAATCGAGGTCTCGTGCAAGAATGCGACTGAGCTTTCCAGTGTCAATGCGCCGCTGTTGTGCAACTGCCTGGAGAAGATCGGCGTTGCTGTTGCTCAGTTTGCTGCTCGGGCGGGGGGACTCCTGTTCTCGAATCACTTCGAGTGTCTTGAGCATGGCTCGTTTTCGGATCGTGTCGTCGTCGATCGGAGTTGTACCTGTCAGCAGTTCGTAAAGGATCACGCCGAGCGAATAGATATCGGTGCGTGTGTCGATGTCGACGAAGTCGAGGCTGGCTTGTTCGGGGCTCATGTACTTGAGTGTTCCCAGAATCTGACCGATGCCCGTGTAGAGGGACTGGTCGGTCAATCGCGACGCGCTCTCCAACGCTTTCGCCAGTCCGAAGTCGATGATCTTAACAAGCGGCTTGCCATCGATTTCGCTGACGAGAATGTTGCTCGGTTTCAAATCGCGGTGGATGATCCCTTTTTGATGAGCATGCTGGACCGCGCTGCATACATCGCGAAAGAGCCGCAAACGATCCTCGATGGAAAGTTTGTGATGATCGCAATACTGTGTGAGGGATTTCCCTGTGACGAGCTCCATCACGAAGAACGGATGACCATCGACCGTGGCTCCTGCATCGAGAATCCGAGCGATATTCGGATGATTCATGAGCGCCAAGGCTTGTCGCTCGGCTTCAAATCGCGCGATGACTTCGCGAGATCCCGTCGCGTTGCCTCGGATCAATTTGAGTGCTACTCTGCGGCGGACGGGTTCCTTCTGCTCCGCCATCCAGACCTCCCCCATCCCACCTTCGCCGATTTTCTGCAGCAGGCGATACGCACCAATCGTAACGCTGTCGGATGGAGCCCTTTGAATTCTCGGTGATGAATCACCATGTAGAACAGTTTCCAGTTCATCCACTGACTCGGATTTCTGCGGATCTGCGGGGGACGGTTCACTCGGGCTTGAAGTCATTCTCTGTCACCTTAACGAATGGATTGCATGCGTATTCCCACATCAGCATACCGAAACGGATCGATCCGCTCTAGTTTTCACCAAGGAGAGCAACTCTCAATAACGAAACACGCTTCGCTGTCGTTCGTCGCACCGCATTGCCAGCAAGTCCTTTCTGTCGCTTATGTCCTTTCTGTCCCTTTCGTCCTTTTCCCCTCATTTCCTTTCTTTGGATTTCGAATCGCTCATCGCGCGACGCGAATGGAGAAACTCAATCAGTTCTTTGGGATGGTCGGTTTGGATGCCATCAGCCCCTGCTTCCAAGAGCGGCACCCAGCTGGTTGGATCCTTTTCATCTACGATGACAATCGCGTTCTTTTCGTGGCAGAGGTTTGCGAATGATTCGGAAAAATACTTTGCCATCGATGCCACGATGCGGGGGTGATGGACCGCTAACAGCTCCGAGAGAAACTTCTCGGGTCCAGGATCGGGCATCGGCCACGTGAGATCGCTCCGCTGGCGAAGCTCCGCCACTTTGCTGCTCGGTATGTACCAAAGGGTTTCGCGTTCCATCTCAAACTCGCGAACCAGTCCCAACAACTGCTCGATCGATGCTGATTTCACATCCAGGTAGATTCCGATTCGTCCGCGGCACAAATGCAAAACCTCCTTGACCGTCGGTACCCGTTCCTGCGACCATTTCGGATCGACGCGACTTCCGATGTCGATGCCGCGCAATTCCTCAAGCGTCATCTCCGCGACTTTGCCAGTCTCCCCTCGAGATGAGTAGCGATCGATCGTGGAATCATGGATCGACACCAAATGACCATCCTTGGTGGTACGTACGTCGATCTCCACGAAATCGCAACCCAAGTCGATGGCGCGCTCGTAGGCGGCCAACGTGTTCTCTGGGATGGAATCGTGTACTCCCCGATGTGCGACAACATAGACTCCCGCATGCATCGGAGGCCGGAGCCCCGTTGGAATGCGGGAATTTTCTTGGGCCGACACCGATGCCACCAAGCATCCGACGAACATCAGAGCCAAGGAAAGACCTGTTCTCAAACGCTGCACCGCAACGGACTCAAGTGGTATCAGATCGGTCGCACGCACCATGGCGAGGTCTCCCTCTTTCGTCTCGATCATATCATTATTGCGACGAGGGGAATCGTTGATCATTTCACCGAAACTAAACATTCCAAGCAACGAGTTGTATGACGACATCGAGTACACTTTCCGGAATTCGCTGGCGTTTTGATCGTATCCATGTCATCGCACAGGACTCCCAAAGCATGCACTTCTCCAAACATATCACATCGCTCCGTTTGTCGCTTCGCAACGCAACTGGCTTCTCGCGGATCTTAGTCACGTCCGCGATTGTGACGATCAGCGGTGCGGCTTGGGCGCAAGAAAAAACGGGACCGGACGAAAACGCCGCCACTCCGTCTGTGGCAAAAACCCGATACGCAGGTCCCACCGATACCGGATTCTTGCTACCCAACGGATGGCACTTAACACCCGCCGGTCGGCATATCGAAACCAATGACCTGTTGCTTAATATTTTGCCGCTACAAGACAGCCAGCGCGCGATCATCGCGACCAGCGGTTTTAACGAACACAATCTCTCGCTCATTGACTTGCAGTCGGGCGAAGTGCTGGACAAGGAAATGGTGCACCAAAGCTGGTTTGGATTGGCGATGTCGAAGAACGAGTCTCAGCTTTGGTGGTCCGGCGGAGGACTCGGACGCCTTCATCGTTTTCAACTCGAATCGAATCAGTTGACGCAAGTCAGCGAAAAGGAACCGAATGTTTTGGAACTGAGTCGAGCCGAATTGATGGCGCTCCGAGCAAAACTGCAGAAGGAGAAAGCGTTCAAGAGCGGCATGATGTGGGATGAGTCCAAGCAGAGGATCTACACTCTCAATATCAACCAAGGGAAACTGCTCGCCCTCGCCCCCGATGAATCGTTGATCTCCGAAGTGGACTTGGGAGGCCGACCCTACGATGTTCAACTGTCGCCAAAAAATCAATTGTTGTACGTGAGCGACTGGTCGGAGCGTCGGATAACGGTGGTCGATCCGGAGGGGATGCGGGTAATCGCACGAATTCCCGTCGGTGAACATCCCAATCAAATTGTCTTTCACCCGACCGACGACCGAATGTTTGTGCCATGCGCATCTTCGAATGGCGTTTGGGTAATCGACACGCGTCGTGGAACCGTTACCGAAACGATCATGACAGGTTTGTTCCCTCGCGCTCCCGAAGGAAGCACTCCAGATGCAGTGACCGTGTCGCCGGACGGCACCACCCTATTTGTCGCAAACGCCGATAACAACTGTGTTGCGGTGATTGATATCTCGTCCCCGAACCGTAGCCAAGTGAAAGGGTTCATTCCCACCGGCTGGTATCCGACCGCACTGTCCATTACACCGGATGGAAAACGTTTGCTCGTGGGAGTGGGCAAGGGGAACCAATCGAAGCCGAACCCATTGTATAAGGAGTCCGACGACGAGACAAAATCAACAGAGCTCGAGAAAGTCATCCGCAAGATGCTGCCCTATCCCTACATCGGCACAACGATGAAGGGTGCGCTGTCGATTGTCGATGTGCCAGACGAAGCGCAACTCGCGAAATACACAGCCCAGGTGTACAACAATTGCCCCTACTCGGATGAACTGCTTTCGAAGGCCCCCGATTCGAACGATTCGATCATCCCGCAAAAGGTTGGCGATCCGTGTCCGATCAAG
>JBILVV010000368.1:0-5050 GCA_044370255.1 Pirellula sp. | reverse complement strand
GCCACATGCAGCACAACATGCGTGATCCGAATCGGGATCGCGATCATGGTCGCGTCTATCGCGTCACGGCAACAGGACGACCTCTGGTCGCGCCGGTGAAGCTACGAGGCAAACCGATCTCAGAAGTACTCAAAGCGTTTTTCGCAAAGGAGAACGGCTCCCGCTATCGCGCTCGTATCGAACTCAGTGGCCGCGATACCAAGGATGTCATCGCTGCACTGACGCAGTGGAACACATCGCTCGATCCTGCACGTCCCGACGATGCCCAAGCTCTCTTGGAGGGCCTTTGGGTTCTTGAAGAACATCGCGTACCCAATATGGCCTGGATTGAGAAAACCTTTGCTGCTCGGGAGCCTCGCGTTCGTGCAGCGGCCATCCGGACTCTCGGCCACTGGGCAGGCAAGGTGAAAGACTGGGAGGATCTGCTCTCCACTGCATCCCGCGATGAATCGGCCTTGGTGCGTGCCGAAGCGGTTAAGGCAGCGGTCGAGTTCGGTGGAGAAGCGGCCAATGAAGCCGTGATGCAAGCCGCTGTCCTGCCGATCGATCCTGAAATGAATACGGTTCTGGCGTATGCCAAGGATCGACTGCGCACCAATGAAAAACTTCAACAACTGATCAGCCAGAAGCAGACATTGTCTCATGCTGCAACGCGATACGCGCTCGCGTTCGCACCTCCAGAAGACCTCATGAAGTTGCCGCAAACCGAGGAAGTGCTTGAGGCGGTCTTGCGCCGTTCGAAAGTGCCGAGCGATATTCTGCGTCGCGCCTTGGAAGGCCTATCCAGCATGCGAAAGACAAGCATGGTTCCTCTGATTCTCGCTTGGGCTCAGGAACGCGATGCCCAGGGAGATGTCGATGCCTTGCCTAGCCTGAGGGATCTCCTCGTCCAGCAATCGCCTTCGGAACTCCGCAAGGGGCGGGGATTGCTGCAGCAATTGGCAACGCAATCGAAACAGCCTGCGACCCGTCAATTGGGGTTCGCCGCTTGGATCGTTGCTGAAGGGAACGGAGATGCACCGTTCGCAACGGCGTCTACGAACAAGGAACTGCTCCGCGATCTGCTTCTCGCGTTTCGAGATCTGAAGCAGGATGGATTGCAGCGATCGCTGTTCCCATCGGTACGAGGTTGGATGTTCGAACTGCCACCATCGCTCGCATCGGAGCCGGGCGCGGCCGTTCTGTCGCAACCTGGTATCCATGTCGATTATTTCTACCCTGCACCCGACAATGTTGCTCTGGAAACTTTGGCGCCGCTGACGCCTAAAGCCAGTGGCATCGTTCCCAAGATGGTGATGAATGTGCCGCAGAAAACGGAAGCGGATGATTTCGCGCTGAAGTTCAATGGCAACCTGACCATAGCTCAATCGGGCAAGTACACATTCTTCATCGCATCCGATGACGGATCGCGAGTGTACATCGATGATCGATTGGTGATCGACAACGATGGCTTGCATGGCATGAGTGAAAAGCAAGCCGCAATCGAACTCACGGCAGGCTTACATCGCATTGCGGTCACCTATTTCGATAACGGTGGAGGAGATGGTTTGCAGGTCGCATGGAGCGGTCCAGGTTTCAAGAAACAGGAAATCGCCACCGAGATGCTCAGTGTGGGTGGCGAAGAAACCATCCATGATCTCGCGATTCGCGCGGTTGCCAGTATCCCCGGTTTTGAAAAAGAGAAATTCGCCGATTGGGTATCGTTGATCAAAGCCGATCGACATCGTTCGACCGCAGTCCAAGCCTTGAAAGCCTTGCCCCAGTCGGCATGGGACCCCCGTGAAGTTCCGGGCTTGGTCGATAATCTCGTCGGCTTCGTCAGCAGCATTCCTGCGCGACTGCGAACCTCTGGCTCCGCCGTAGAGACCATCGAACTGATTCAGGCTCTCGCAGCAAAGCTACCGCCGGATCAAGCCGCCAGCATCCGTGAACGATTGCAAAATCTCGATGTGCGTGTCATCGCAATCGGTACGGTGGTGGAACGAATGAACTACGACAAAGAGAAGATCGCTGTCGCGGCGGGCAAGCCCGTTGAGTTTCGATTCTCGAATCTCGACAACATGCCTCACAACCTAGTGTTCGTAAAACCAGGCGCACTCGAGGAAGTGGGATTAGAAGCCGAGCGCACAGCACAAGATGCAGATGCTCGCGATCGACAATTTGTTCCTGCCTCGGACAAGATCCTGCTGGCAAGCAAACTGCTGGGGCCCGGAGAAACGCAGTCGTTGGTATTGGATGTGCCATCGGAGCCTGGCATGTATCCCTACGTCTGTACGTACCCAGGTCACTGGCGACGTATGTTCGGTGTGCTGGTCGTTGTCAAGGACATCGAAAGCTACCAAGCCAATCCCGACGCATATCTCGCGGCCAACCCGCTCACCGTGCGCGATGAACTCCTCAACTCGATCGGTCGCAACACGGAATGGAAGGTCAGTGACTTGGTAGCCGACATCAAGCAAGCGGAGACAGACAGATCGTATGAAGTCGGTCGCAGTCTGTTCCGTGCAGCCAACTGTGTCGGTTGCCATCAACTCGGTGGCGAAGGCAAAGCGTTCGGACCCGATCTAGCAAAACTCGAACCGAAGAAACAAACCGCAGAAGCGATCCTCAAAGCGATCATCGAACCATCAGCAGATATCGAGGACAAATATCGCTCGCGCATTTTTCAGATGAGTTCGGGAGCCATCGTGACCGGCATGGTGACAAAAGAAGATGACCAAAGCATTCATGTCATGGTCGACCCGCTAGCTAAGGGAGAACCAACCATCCTCGAAAAATCCGAGATCGAAGGAGAAAAGACTTCCGCGATCTCCACGATGCCCCAGGGGCTACTCAACCGGCTTACCCGGGAGGAAATCCTCGATCTGGTCGGTTACGTATTGGCGGGTGGTGACAAGAAGCATGCCGCGTTCGGCGGACATGATCACGATCACCATCACTAATGCTTATGGGGAGGAATTCAAGGTTAGCACGGACTTCCGAGTCCGTGGTGGTGACAGACGACGGACTAGGAAGTCCATCGTACGGGCAAGATGACTAGGAAGTCCGTTGTAGTGCAATACCCCGCGGTTTTGGTTTCAGTCCCTTGGTAGCGATGAAGCTTGGCTTGCCGCGGCGCGAGGCCACTGACCTGCCCCCCCAAAAGCATGCCGAGTCGCGAATCGGTGAAGATGTGCGAACCGCAGGCATTCTGAAAAGCTGGCGAAACATTGTCTTCGGCATCGGGTTTGCAGGGGGAGTCAGAGATTACTTTTCCGAAAATCCCTTTTTTCCCGGGTTGCAAAATCAATAACTTGCACGCGGTGACGAATGAAAAGGGCTCTCGCCGGAGCGGTTTCACTGGCGAAACGTTGACCTCTAACTACAGTCAGAGACTAGGTTTCGATTCGTCCGGACAATCCCACCTAAGCTTTTCGGCCTCCATCCTATGAATGATTTCTCCGTGATTCGTATCCGTTTCCTGTCGAGGCTACTCCGAAACGCCAGTTTTGGAACATTCCTGGCGTTCACCGGCGGTACAGGAATGGTGCTGGCGGACGGCAATCCGGACATCGTCGGTGTGCTATCCATCCTGACCGATAATCAGACCGCTGCGGATCTGGGGCTTTCGGACGACCAGTTGGAAAAGCTCCGTGGCATGGTCAAGCAACAGGAGTCGAAAGCTCTCGAGATCGCCAGCCAGCTCCGAAATCTGGAGCCCGGCGAGCGACGGGTGAAGGCGAAGGAAATTCTCAGGTCCCTGGAAAACGGGGCGATGGTTTTGCTAAACGAGAAACAACGGGCGAGGGCGGAACAATTACGTCTCCAGCAAGTCGGCTTGGCCGCGGTTTTGGAGCCTGAAATCGCCCAAGCGATGACAGCGACCGAAGAGCAAATCGCAAAGGTACAGACCTTGGTAGAGGGCAAACGTGCCATGCTTCGGGAATTAGGCCCGGAAAAAGGGGACGCGGAATGGCGACGACAACTCGGGGAGATCTTCGATGAATCGCAAACCGCCAAGTGGACCGAAATGATCGGTGCGGTAGCCTCGGCGAAATCCGAAGGAGATGGAGCATCGACTAACTCCTCAAGCGAACCTTCAACCCCAGGAGCCAACACTATCGTAGGCTCTGACGCGCCAGCGAGCCCATCGGATCGAGCGAACATGCCGATGGATGCCGAAACGATCACCAAGATGATCCCGCCGGGCCAAGGCGGTTTGACACTGAACTTCAACAGCGTTCCATGGAGTGATGTGCTAAAGTGGCTCTCGAAAGAAGCGGATCTCAGTTTGCAGACCGACTTCTATCCGCCGGGTACGTTCACCTATCGCGATCCCTATCGGACTTACTCAGTGCCGCAAGCGATGGACATCATGAATAGTGTCCTGCTCGGAAAAGGCTACAGTTTGATCCGCTACCAACGGGCGCTCATCTGCATCGATCTTGGCTCGGGTGAGAATGCCGAAATCACTCGCGGTTTGATTCGTGAGATGGTCGAATTGGTTCCCGCGACACAACTCGATCAGCGTGGCGAGTATGAAATTTGCAAAACCGTGTTCACGCTTCAACGATTGAGCGTTGAAGAAGCCGAGAAAGAAGTCAAGCAGCTTCTCGGCCCTCACGGCTCGATCCTGCCGCTGACCAATTCCAATCAATTGCTCATCACCGAAACAGGTGGCAAGCTTCGCTTGATTCGTGAAACGATTCAGCTCTCTGAGATGCCCGAGGCAGGCCGAATGTCCAAGATACTCGTGCTGACACTTAAGCACATGAGCTCCGAAGAACTCCTCGGTATCGCTCGCCCTCTCTTGGGCCTAAAAGACGCCACCAACGTCTCCGAGGATCTCAGCATTTCGACTGATGCATTTGGGGCCAAACTATTTGCGACAGGCTCGCCCGACAAGCTCCAGAAGCTACGGGATATCGTGACGCAAATCGACGTCGAGCCGGAAGATGCCAAAACAACTTCTGCAACCGCCGAACAAGCGATGGTGCGCAGCCACACCGTACGAGGATCGGATCCTCAAACAACGATGGACGTTTTGCAAACACAGTTCGCGGGACAGTCT
>JBILVV010000367.1:0-5051 GCA_044370255.1 Pirellula sp. | reverse complement strand
GCGAGGGGGACTCGGTTTTCTTCGCGGAGTTGCGATCGACCAGCATTTCTCCCAGCGTAATCGTCAGCAGGATCTGCGCACATTAGTGCAGACTTATCCCCAATTGATGGGAATCGGGATCGACGAGGCGACCGCTTTGATTGTCCGAGATGCCACGGCTGAGGTTGTCGGCCAGGGCCAAGTGTATGTGTACTCCGCCCATCCGCAAACGCAATCGTGTCAGGAAGAGGTTTATTCGCATGGAGCAAACGTAAGCCTATCGAAGCGGGGTCGATGAGACGCAACCCAATGCGTTCTCCCTACCCCTGTCGGGGCGCCATCTCTGTGGTCTCGGCGTCTTTACAAGCCATCAGGATGCTTTGCGGCTAGGGGCGGTAACGGTTTCCCCGATCAGGATTTTCACCTGACTATTCAATCGCCTTCACAGGCGCACTAGCTACTGCTGCCAAGCAGTGGGGTTCTTGGTGCCTGAAGTCTGGCGCCTGAAACCTGAAGACTGATACCTGAAGACTGGTTCCTGGTTCCATCTTTCGACAACCATCTTTTGACAGATTAGGTTCGGCTGTGATTGTGCGGGAATAGGCAACCGCGGCTAACGCCAAAGCGGCTGATAATAGCGATCCACAGTCCTACCGGATGGACCAGGTTATTGGCTACTCGTTTTCTACACCAGCTATTTGGTCATCATCATCTTCTTCTTCGTCATCTGCTTCGTCTTCGTCGCTGTCTTCCATTTCGGTTTCCAAGGCCAACTCATGCGAGGCATCGGAACCGGAAAGATCATGAACGCCATTTGCTTCCAAGTAGTCCGAAAAGTCGAAGGCCACAAATTCCTCTGCGCTGTGATAGGGAATCGGCAGAAAGCCGGCCTGACGAGCCAGAGCGATATCGATCATCTGGTAATCAGGTTCCGTCTTAAATTTCTCGCCGTCGTTGATAAATTTCGAAGTTCCACCCAGAATGGCATGAACGAAGCTAGGCCAGGACTTGTCGCGGCGGAGTTCTTCGTCGATCGCATCTTCTAATTCCTCGGGGACTTCGTCGGGCGTCTCTGCAGTAACCCCTAGCAACGTTGTCTCCAACGCCAAAAAAACCGTGTGCTGCTCGTCGGCCCAGAATCCCATGTAGCAATGATCGGGTTGCATGATGAGAGTCGAGTCGATGCCGATCTTTCGGAGCAACGATGCAAACAGTACGGAACCGTCGACGCAATTAGCCTGGGTGTTGTTGATGGTCTCTTCCAGCATTCGTACGTGCTGGCTAGCAACGGAATGGGACGTGGCGGCGGTCGCGGTAATACTGCTGTACCGCAGGTCTCGAGCGACCATCAGATCCCAGAGTGCATATACCTGGCGGATCACGGACTCCGTTGAATTTCCTTGATAGCCAATAAACGAATCGACAACCCCAAGGTCTAACGCCTCACGGAGTAGCTTGTCAACGAAAGGGTGTTGTTCGTTGACATACGCCGTAAAGTTCAATGACATATCGATGGGTTGTTGTTCCCGCTGGAGATGAAAGGCGCAGTCATTGATCGAGCGAATCGTCAGCGTCTGACTGGTTTCGGTCACCGGACCTGAACCCAGTTGCACTCGGAAAGTAACCGTTGTTGGTGTCGCTTGGCGGGATTGGCTGAGTTTTTCAAAACGGAACTTGACTTTGGGCAGTATCGTGTACTTGTCGCCTTGAGTGGGAAGCACGCCCGAAAATTCGCTCGGCTCAAGATATTCGTCGCAGCTAATGGTTACTTTGACCGGGGTGTTTTCCGCGGGAGCTTCCACTTCGACGCCGAGTACTCCGACTGGATCACCGAGCAAATGCTGGTCGGCTGTTGGTTCACCTACTTTCAACGTTGCCGTGGAAATCAGATACGAGGGAAAGAGTTGATTTTCCCAGCCAGTAATGGGCGTGACTTGCGCGACGAGAGGAGAAGCGATTCCCAAAGCGCTACCGAACAATGCGAAAGCCCAGACGAAGCAATTTCTCATAACAAAACTTTCTTTTTCTACTCTGAATTGAAGTTGCGGATTGAACAGTTGGTTGAGGCAAACGATCGGCGTCACGATTCGATTAGGTCACGTTGCCCTGGGCGGTTACCTGATTTCTTCCCGAGGCTTTGGCCAGGTACAGTAGCCGATCAGCGCTTTCAAGCAGCTCGTTGGAGGAGACGGCCGAATCATCTGCAGCTGTCGCGACCCCAATACTGACCGAAACAGCAACGACACGGCCTTCGAACGAAACAGGGGCAGCACAGGTTGCTTGTCGGATACGTTCGGCGGTTTCAAGGGCATCGTCCAGGCTGCCGTGAGTACACAGCACGGCGAACTCTTCTCCGCCAAAGCGTGCCAACAATTGGCCGCTACGCAACTGGGAAGTGGCGCGGCGGCAAAATTCGGCCAATACAGCATCGCCTACAAGGTGACCGTACGTGTCGTTGACCGATTTGAAGTGATCGAGGTCCATCAGTAGCACACATGGCCTGGATCGCGAATGGGAAGAGAGAAGTAACTCTCGGTCCAGTGTTTCCAAAAAATATCGCTTGTTGTAGACCTGCGTGAGGCCGTCTGTCGTCATCAGCTTGAAGACGACTTCGTGATACTGCGCTTCGATTTCTTCGGACTTGAGGTACTTGAAAATCTGCTTGCCAAAACGGACTCGGTCGCCGGACGCTAGTGCATGCTGTTCAATGCGAATCTCGTTAACAAAACTCCCATTGGTACTCCCCAGATCGAGAACTGAATGGACCGGCCCATCCCGTTGGATCACTGCATGCTGTCGCGAAACCGAATCGTCTTCGATGTGGAGAGACGATTCGGGGTCGCGGCCGATCGAGAAGGTGTCGCTTGTGAGTTCGATCGGCTCTCCTATCCCTGCCGCAGGATAGATCCGAATCAGCACGCCTGAGACCGAGGATGCGGGCAGAACGATGCCAAAGGAGTTAGAAATGCGAGTGGCCAGCAGGTTCATCCTCTCTCTCCTCGGATCTTCGGGTTAGTCTGAGAATTCTCCTCCCGCTGCGATCCGATCGCGCCAGCACTTCGAGTTCTTTCAGAGCGAATGTGCAAGGTCTCCGGTTGGTTCTGAGTCAAAGGCGTAGCGACCTCGGGCAATCGTTCAGAACGAGGCGTCGTTGCAGGTGAGTGTTGACTCGAAGGCGCGTCGAAACTCGACAGCTTGACTACCGCGGCCGCCGCAAGGCCCACGACCGGAATCGCCAGCCACTTCGCCCTCGGTAGCCAGGTAGGGTAAGAAGGTGAACTTGCATTGCCATTGGCCAAGCCAATCCTTACCGGCACAGTTGGAGTTGTTGCAGCGAGCCATTCTCGTAACGCAGCGAGGCTGGCACAGGACTGGAGTTGGCAAGCGACCTGCTGAGCAGACCTGGGGCGTCGCGCGATATCTTTGGAGGTTAGCCCATCCAACAGCGTGGCTAGTTCAGGTGCGAGAGGCCGATCGGGGGATGCGAGCCACGCCGGGCGCTCCATGGCGGCGGCCTTGAGCTTGCTGACAAGGTCGGGATGCGAGTGATCGGGGAACGGCGGCTGACCGCTAAGCAAGTAGATCAATGTGGCGCCAAGACTGTAAAGATCACTGTGTGGAGTCGCTTGCCGCGAGTCACTTGCCTGCTCCGGGGCTATAAAATCTGCGGTTCCCAGAAACTGGCCTGCCATGGTCTGCGAAACCGCGCCGTGCACTCCTCCCGCTAAACCGAAATCGAGAACTTTGACTGTGCCGTCGTTTTCAACAAACAGGTTGCTGGGTTTGATATCCCGATGAACGAATCCGTGTTCGTGGACGAGGGCGAGACCCAACGCGGCTTGGCGAGCAATTTCGCAAGCGGCAGCTGGGTTCATTCGGCCTGATTGAACAACCCAGCTCGCAGCGTCATGGCCACATAGCAACTCGCTGACGAAGAAAGGAATCCCCGAGTACTCACCTGCATCAACCGCTTGCAGCAGATTGGGGTGATCGAGTTGACCGATGGAGCAAATCTCGCGATGAAAACGTTGGACCGCTTCGGTCGAGTCGACCAAGTCTGGATGCAGAAACTTGATCGCAAATTTCTTCCCAAGTTGGGCATGGGTGGCTTCGAAGACCTGGCCCATTCCACCACGGCCGATCTGTCGTCCGAGCAGATACTGGTTCAAGCGCCGTCCCGTAAGGTCAGCTAGCTGTAGATCTTTCTTCTGGAGGTTGACTATCCGCGAATGGTCTAGCGAAGGTACCTTCGTGAAAACTTCATTCGACGCTTCACTGAGCGAACGCAACAGGTTTTGAGTTGGTTGAGACAGCGACACGCGAAATTTCCCAACACGACTTTGAACAGGAGTGGTGGACTACGTGGCACGAGCCCCCCTGTGAAATAAGCCAACGCAGTGAAGGCTAGGTTTTGTTTCCAGGAACTCAGCTCGCTTGTTTTTTTGCCGACTGCTTCCGGCTATTTTTCGGTTCGGTCGTGTCGGTAGTGCGGATTATTCGCAGACGCCATTGCGATACAAAAGGCAAGGCTCTCGCAGAGACGCAGAGACGCAGAGGGCAGTTGATGGTTGAGGGTTAAAAGGAAACAGCCGTGCTTGGTTCGTGGTGCCTCGTTCGTGGTGCTTCGTCCTTGGTGTCTGAAGTCTGGCGCCTGAAATCTGAAACCTGAGGACTGACTCCTGAAGACTGACTCCTGGTTCTTAGTTCTATTTTTCGCCAACCATCTTTTGTCAGATTAGGTTCGGTGGTGATTGTGCGGGAAGGGAAGGCGTATCCGTATCTGGTGTAAGATCCCAACGCAACAACGCAATGCCTGTCCTTGTTTTCCCGTCTTGTACCTCGGAGACGTATTCTGATACAAAACCCCTGCGAGCGTTTCGATTTTCGAAAAACCTAATTTCTGGTCCTTCAAGAAATGTTTCGCACGAAACCTTTTGCTTGCTTTCTTCTTGCCATGCTCTGCCTGTGGACCGCAGGTTGCTCCGTTGACAAGGATCCCACAGCGCTCGCGAAATACAGAGCTCGTCAAGAAAGGGACAGGAAATTAAGAAGGGAAATAAACAATTTGTGGC
>JBILVV010000056.1:0-17255 GCA_044370255.1 Pirellula sp. | reverse complement strand
AACCTCGCGCCGCACGAGACCTTTGGCGGTCGCGGGGTCCTCGACTTGTTCGCACACCGCGACACGGAAACCCTGACGAACCAGCTTGGCCAGGTAGCCATCCAATTGATGATGAGGAAACCCCGCCATCGGGATTGGATTCTCTCCTTTGTCACGACTGGTGAGCGTCAGGCCTAGTACGCGCGCGGCGGTCTTGGCATCTTCGTGAAACAGTTCGTAGAAATCCCCCATGCGAAACAAGAGGATGGCATCGCCGCTGGCGGCCTTGGCCTCTTCGTATTGTCGCATCATCGGGGATTGGCTCATGGGTTATTCCTGATCACGGGGCCGTTTTACGGGGCCTTTGCCACCCTCATTTGCCACATGAATCAGTCGCCAACTGATTGAGGAGGCAAAAGGGGTTTCGCGGGTCAAGCAGTATCGGCCTGTTGGCCAGGGAGTGAAAGGTGTCTCCGAAAAATCCATGCTGACCAGTTCCAGCGTCAATTTCTCCGTCGAGAGCTCCATCCATCGAAACCGTCCCGTCGCTACCCGTTGCACTTGGCCGCGATCCCCGGAAATGGGCCCTTCGTAGTCCAGGTACACGGAGCGGTGGGGTGGGAGTTCGTCGAGTAGTTCCCCGTCCCATCCAGATCGGGGATTACGAATGCTGGCGAACGTGATCAGGCCTTTGGTTTTCCGCTCGGGCGGTTCAAGCATCCAGTCCCAATGATTCCCTCGTTTACTTGAAATCCACCCGGTATGGTGAAGGACCACGAATCGAAAAAGAGCCCCCTGCAAAATTTTCTAACTTTCCTTTCAGACTGGCTTAGGGGAACTAATCCCGGTTAGCGGCATCAAAATCGACGTCATAAACCGCAAAAACAGATGTTTTGTGACGGTTATGGCAAGGGAAGAGTCAGGATGCTCATCGGATCTGAGGCAGATCGTCAATCGATTCGTCTCGCCTGATCGGCACAAATTTGCATCCCGAATCGGTCCAATTATACTCGAATTCAAGTGTTTCGCGGGCGAATCGTCGTTGTTTGAACGGCACTTAACCCGCCATTATGACCCGCCAATCCAATTGGTTCTAAGGTTCGTCGCAATGGGAATTGATGAAAACAGGTTGAAAAACCGCAGTCTGTCGCGTCTCAAGGGTCGTAGAAATCGCTTGCGACGGGCAATGCAGGTCGAGCATTTGGAAACGCGCAACCTGTTCACATCCGATCTGTCCAACCCTTTCTATTTCGAGGGTAAGGAGGCAGTTCGTGGCGAGCTCTTGGTGCAATTTTCACCCAACGCAACACCTGCCGACCGCGGCTCCGTCGCCATTGCAAACCAAGCGGTGATCGCCGAGAGCATTCACACCAAGGCTATGCAAGCCAACGGTTCCGGAGTGATAGAGCGAGTTCGGCTCAATGCCGGCGCCGACATGAGGGCAGCCATACAGGCTTTCAGCAACAACGCAAATGTTCTTTTTGTCGAGCCCAATTACGTTTATCGCACTTCGGTTGTGAGCAACGATTCGCTTTATGTGGACGGCAGATTGTGGGGCATGTTCAGCGACGATACCCCATCGGCCGTCGGCCCAAGCGGGACCACCAATCAATTTGGTAGTCAAGCAGAGAAGGCATGGGACCGGAATATCACAGGTAGCTCCAATGTCATCATCGGAGTGGTAGACAATGGAGTTCAGATAGCACACCCCGATTTGGCAGACAACATCTGGACCAATCCGTTTGAAATTGCAGGCAACGGAGTCGATGATGACGGCAACGGTTTCGTAGACGATATCAACGGATGGGATTTCGCAAACAATGATAACAGCGTCTACGATGGCGTTGCGGACGATCACGGAACTCACGTTGCCGGGACCATCGGAGGCACTGGTGGCAATGGGACCGGGGTAGTCGGTGTCAATTGGGATGTGTCGATGATCCCGTTGAAGATCTTCCAAGGGCCTGGAGGCCCTGTTTCCAACGCGATCCGGGCGATCGATTACGCCACCGACCTGAAGACGCGGCACGGTATCAATCTCGTCGCCACGAACAACTCTTGGGGTGGTCTTGGATATTCCCAAGGGTTGCATGAAGCGGTTATTCGAAGCGCTCTGAGCAACATTCTCGTCGTAGCCTCCGCAGGAAATGGTGGAGCCGATGGTGTTGGGGATAATAACGACCAAACGCCAAGCTATCCTGCCAGCCTAGACACGACTGTCGGAACGCCAAACCAAGTAGCGGCTAGCTACGACGCCGTGATCTCCGTGGCCGCGATCAACAGTACTGGGGACATCACCGGTTTCTCTAACTTCGGTCCCACATCGGTCGACATTGGAGCACCGGGGCAAGGTGTTTGGTCGACGGTCCCATCGAGCACTTACAGTAGCTACGATGGAACTTCGATGGCAGCGCCTCACGTAGCAGGTGCGATTGCTCTGTATGCGTCAACACAGCCTGTAGGAACAAGTGCAGCATCGATCCGACAGGTTATTTTGGATAGTGCTGCCCCCACCCCGTCACTTGCCGGTCGGACGGTCACGGGTGCTCGGCTGGACGTGTTCAAGGCGGTTGAGAACGTCGACAGCGTCGTCGAGGATAAGATTGCGTCGCCCGGCCCCATTTTGATCGGTATTCAGCCCAACAACAGTGAACTGATCGAGAATGGGGCAGTGCGAACCGTTGCACCGCGAGAGTTGACCTTCCGATTCGATGACAGGCAGATTATCGATCCGGCGACCGCTCAAGGCATCCGCGTCACCCGAGCCGGTGGAGATGGAAGCTTTGGTCTTCCCAGCATGTCATCGGACTTTGGTTCCAACGGACGCGTCGATATTCAGTTGACTTCGAAAGTTGCATCGGAGTCTCTTGAAGTCGAAATCACTTTGGCGGATCGCGGAGCTGCGACTCTGCCTCTGCTCAGCCTGTCTGGTTCGAAAATATCGATTGTGCTCAACTCGGGTGCTGCCCGGGTTACCGCCGAAAGCTTGGTCAACGCGATCAATGCCCCAGGTTCTCCGGTGGCTAGTAAGCTCGTAGCCCGCATCAATGGCGGCCTTCGCAATGCTGATCTCGGAGTGGCAGTTCCCGCCTCGCCTATCAGGCTAATCAACAACAACGATCAACGCATCGTCCCCGGAGCTGTCATCATCGGCGACACTCCGAACGAGAATGAAGTGACCCTGCGATTCGCGGAGAACTTGCCCGACGACATGTACCGTCTGGAGATCTTCGGCTTCGATGATGCGACCAGCAACGTGGTCGGTTTGAGGAACATCGATGGTGGATTGTTCATTCCAAGCGCCCCAGACACTCGCCAAGACACAATTGAGTTTCGTCTCGACTTGGGCGCGAAGGTCACCGGTGTGGTTCCGCAGCCGATAACCCGAAATGGCTCGGGGCAATTGCAACAAGCGCGGGATACCATCGTTGTCTATTTTGACGATGAGAAGATGCTCATCGAAAACGATTCCTTGGGTAAACCTAAAGCCGGTAGTGTCGAGGACCGAAGCTTTTATCAACTCATCGAAACAAAAGATACGGTTCGCAATACCGATGACGTTGCGATCAATCCAATCTCGGCCACCTACAATGCATCGGCGAACACGGTTACCCTAAAGTTCAGCAGTGATCTCAACGATCTGAAAACACCAGGAACCAATAGTACCTTCCGATTGCGCATCGGAACGGGCGAAAGTATTCCTGCTATTCCTGTTCGCATGCGGGTGACGGAACGAGGTTCCACTTTCGATGCAGCCGAGTCCCTCGGAGTGATCGGCTCTGGGACAGTTTCGCAGACGAGTCTTATTCTCTCGGGCCAAATCGATCCCGAGGTGCATCTGCTCGACCTGATCGGCAGCAACGATGACCCAGGTACCAGACGGGTGCCTGAGGCTTTTGAAAACTACCTCAACCCCAACTTCAGCGGCGATCGTTTCGCCGGTATCGACACCATCTATTACAACTTCCGCTCGGATTATGGTCGGGTCGGCACGGTAACGCAGACCAATGCGATCTCGGAGAAGCAGAAGGAAAGAATCCGCGAAGCCTTCTCATTGTGGTCAGACCGCATCGGTGTCCAGTTTATCGAGACGCCCAATAGCGGCTTGACAATGGCGGTTGGCTCACTGGGTGCGGTAACTGGCTCGAACACAATTGTTCGAACGAACAACTTCTTCGGTGTCCGAATCGACCCGACTTTCGAATCGGTTTCTAACCCTCCGTTGGCTGTTTTCTCCGCTGACAACACATGGAATGACAACTACGGTGAGGATTTCACCCGGACTGCGATGGCGAGCATCGGGCTGCTCCTAGGGTTGGCCTATGCTGGCGATTCCGACCCGTCGACCATGATGCAATTCAGCACGAGTTTTATAAATGGAACGGATCGCAATTTCGAGCCGATCTTCCCAGGAAATTTGGACGTGTTGAGAGCCAGCTTCCTGCACCGACCCGAGAGCAGCGACATCGATCTTTATCGATTCGACATCGATTTTGGTCCTGACGGTGCTTCCAGGCAGGGCGTATTTGTCGCTGAAACCCTCGCGGAGCGACAAGCTTCCAGCAGCCCTCTTGATACGCGTCTGGCGCTCTTTAAGCAGGCTCAGGCCACCGCGATCTCCAATCTAGGCTTGGGGGGCGGAGTTCAGGTCGAGTTCACTGCGGTCGCTCCCGGCAAACTCGGGAATAACCTCCAGATCGTTGTTAGGCAAAGCGACCTTGGAATAGGCGCGAAGCCATTGGTGAGAACTTACGACCCGGCCGATCCAACGACGACCGATGTGCCTCGCAACATGGTTATTATCGAGCTGAATACGAACAGTTCAACGGTCTCGACACTCCAGGATTTCATCGATGCGATGTCGAGCCATGCTGGCGCCTCGTCGTTGGTGAAAGTCAATTTGAAATCGGGCATTCCATCCGCGGTCTTGGGAAATCGTGTCATCACCTACTCGCCGATCGTACTACGCGGTGGCAGCATCGATCTGATTTCTCAGAACGACGATTATTTCAGCAAGGATTCCCTGATTCGTTTGAACCTGAGTTCCGGTCGTTATTACGTCGGAGTGTCTGCCTCGGGTAACGACAGCTACGACGCGACGATTCCCAACACTGGATTTGGCGGTCGCACCCAAGGTCGATATGATCTCCGCCTGACGTTCCGCGCACAGACCGATGGAGACAAAACGATTCGGGACGCCTCCAATGATTCCAGCGATCCTGCTGTTCCATTCGACGGCGATGCCGATGGAGTTCCGGGCGGAGTTTACAACTTCTGGTTCGATACTCGCCCCCTCAACCGAGTCCTTAGCTTCAATGCTGGCGGTTCGAGTGCTCTCGATCGACAAACGGTAACGATCACGGGCTTCAACGGAGTGATCAGACGCTTTGAGTTCGACAACGGAGGAGGCTTCGGCAATGGGAATATCCCCGTAACATTCAGCAATACCGACGATGCGTTGAATTTGGCGGATAAATTAGCTGCTGCAATCAACGGGCAAAACAGTTCTCTGCGAGTCACAGCAACTCGTAACGGATCGAAAGTAACACTCTCGGGAGAACGACTGGTCCAACTGTCGTCCAGCTTGAGTGTCATCGACATCGAAGGCAAGACGATTTTTGTCGACAAGACAGCGAATCCGAACGCGGACGGATCTCAAGAGCGACCATTCAATAACATTTCCGGTATCGGTGTGCCGAACGCGTTCGCGGCCGCGATGCCCGGAGACATCGTTCGCATCGTTGGCAATAACGGCAACGACGGACAACTGCAGACAAACAACGATAACTTCGCATACGAAATCGGAACCGCGCAGAATGGCAACGTGTTGTCCGATGGTCAAACCATGGACGTTCCCAAAGGGGTTACGGTCATGGTCGACGCTGGCGCGGTATTTAAGCTGCGACGTGCACGGATCGGCGTTGGAAGCTCGACCATAGGGATCGATCGAAGCGGTGGCGCCTTGCAGGTGCTCGGAACACCGAAGCTGCTCAACGTGTCGGGCAATCCACTCCGCAATGCCGATGGTAGTCTGGCGACTGGACACGTATTCTTCACTTCTTGGCTCGATGAAGCGACAGGCTTTGACAACTTCCCGACTAGAACTGTGCCCGCCCCTGGGGATTGGGGTGGGATTTTCTTCAAACGCGATTTGGATCGTTCCGTCGGGCGATTTGATCTCGAGGACGAGGGTGTTTTCCGCCAGTACGTAAATTTTGCAGACATTAAGTACGGCGGCTCCAGCGCAGTGGTCATCGACTCCGTCCAGCAGACGGTCAATTCGGTTCAGATCAGCGACATGCGGCCAACCGTCACCTTCAATCGCATCCGGTTCGGTGCCGATTCCGCCATGAGCGCGGCCCCGGACAGCTTCGAGGAGACTCTCTTCAGCGATCCGCGTTATCAGCGAAAAGGTCCCTTTACCCCGGACTACGATCGAGTCGGTCCCAAGATCCATGACAACCAATTGGTCAGCAACTCGATCAACGGTCTATTCATTAAGGTTTCAACCCCCGCAGGCGGAACCACAAAGCAATTGACGGTCGCGGGTCGATTCGATGATTCCGACATCGTGCATGTCATCACCGAAAACATCATTGTTCAGGGGAATCCCGGAGGTGGATTGCTCGACACGTTTGTCATTCCTTCCAATTTGATTGCGTTCCAAGGTGCAAGTGGCGGAACCCTGGTGGGCGGAACAACCTATCGGTACAAGCTGACTTTGGTGGACAGCAATGGTTATGAGACACCGCCATCTGAGCCATCCACGCCACATACTTTAGCAGGCGGTAACTCAGCAATACGAATTGCAGGTCTACCTGGAGTGAGCAGTGGATATGTTGCTCGCCGTCTCTATCGGAGCGATAGTGCGACAGGACCGTATCGCCTCGTTGCGGAACTCGATGGCATTACCAGTACATTTTTCGATCGTGGTGCTGTCTTGGCAGATGGCTCTCCCCTGGGATCATTGTTGCGGGATCGGCCGGATGTTTCGGGAGTAGGCGTTGCAGCAGTCGCGGGTGGTGTTCTCAACGGTACGTTCAACTACCGAATCGTCATGGTTGATGCGTCGGGGCAAGAGAGCTTGGCATCGAACCCAACACTCTCCGCGACCACGCAACCCTTGGCGACTCCTCCAACAGGTTCCATCCGACTGACCAATCTTCCTGTCGTTCAACCCGGTTACGTTACGCGGCGAATTTATCGGAGTGGCTCACTTGGCTACACGCTTGTCGCGGAAAACCCTGCCAGCCTGGGGATAGACGCTGCTGCCGGTCAGAACCGAGTCACCGTTACAAACTCCACTGGCTTTGTAGTCGGCGATACGGTGACGTTGACGGACAATGACAGTCCACCGGAAGTCTTTACCATCAATGCGATCTCAGGAAATGTATTGACTCTGAGCGGGAACTTGTCCAGTTCCTTTCAGATCGCTCAAGGAGCGAGATTGTCCAGCAACACGTTCACCGACAATGGTTTTGCGGCTTTGGGCGGAACGCTCAGTGTAGAAACCTCGGGCAACATACGTCCTCGGCTCGATGCATCGCTCGCGATCGATCCGGGAATGATTATCAAACTCGAAGGTGCCAGAATCGAATTGGGCCACAGTTCTCAGTTGCTGGCTGAAGGGATCGACGGCAGCCGTATTGTCATGACCAGCCGCGGAGACGATCGCTTTGGAGCGGGTGGAACATTTGACACCAATAACAACGGTCTGCGCGGTGCGGTTGATACCCGTCCAGGAGACTGGAGCGGTATCTACGCGTCTCCGGGTTCGAACATCAGCTTTGACCATGTAGTCATTGCAAGCTCCGGCGGTATTTCCCGAATTGAAGGTACCTTCAAAGCCTTCAGCCCCATCGAAGTCCAACAGGCTGATGCTCGCATTGCGAATTCGATCTTCGAAGGAAACGCTAACGGGATGGGGGGCCAAGGTCCGGTTGATCGGTACGGTCGTCCCGCCAATGAAAACTATCCCGATGGCCCTCCTGACGATGCAACGTATCCGTTTGTCAACAATCGCAGCCGCGGGGCAACGGTTTTTGTCCGCGGTTCGCAACCGACCTTTTTGAATAATGTCTTCCAGAACAACGCAGGAGTCGCCATCACCATCGATGTCAATTCGATGGATGCGAAAGTGCGAGGAGACGGTGGACGGCAGACGAGTTTGGTAGACAGGAACCTCACCCTCGATGCCAATCGAGGTCCGCTGTTCCGAGGCAATCGTTTATTCAACAATGGGGTGAACGGTTTAGAAATCCGCGCCGACGCCGCTTCCAGCAACCGTTCCGAAACCGCGCTATCGGTTCGGGATTTGGATCGAAATATTCTCACGACGGAGAGCGTATGGGATGATACCGACATCGTTCACGTGTTGTTTGATTCGGTCGTGGTTAGCAACGTGCAGCACGTGGGTGGGTTGCGGTTGCAAAGTGCCGTCAATGAGTCGCTGGTGATCAAGCTTGAGGGACAAGGTTCGAACTTCGACCATGAACGCGGCTCCGGCTTTACAGCAACCGGACGATATAGCAGTATCACCGATCGGGTCGGCGGAGCGATCCAGGTTCTCGGCATGCCGGGCTTCCCAGTTGTGTTCACCAGTTTCCGGGACGACACCGTCGGGGCAGGAACACAACCCGATGGACGACCGCAGACCGATACCAATAACGACGGAATCGCGACCGTTCCCCGCCCAGGCGACTGGCGCAGTTTGGTGTTTGACTCGTACAGCAACGATCGCAACGTCAAAGCGGTGATGGAATCCGAACGGCCCAATGTCAGCGCCCCCGGAGTCAATGACTCGACGATCAACGCGCAGTTCCTTGGAAAGTTGGCTCCCAATCCATCCACTTCCGATGAGAACTTGGTTCTCGGCTGGGTCGTTAACGGCGTGCTGAGCGAGCCTGCCGATCAAGATTTGTACAGTTTTGTCGGCACTGCTGGCACTGAGGTCTGGTTCGACATCGACGGAACGGAATTGTCGCTCGACAGTATCATCGAGGTGCTCAACGCCAACGGTGATGTGCTCGCACGAAGCGACGATAGCACCGACGAACAAACCAACCCAGCGTTGATCGTCCGCGACCCTTCGGTTGCGCCCGAGGCCGTCAATCCGATCGTTCAGCGAGCCCGAGGCTCTGCACGTCGTCACCAACCGCAGTTGCCTGGCGCACCCGGCCTGCTCAAAGATGATGGCACATCCAATCCTCGCGAAGCAGGTCTGCGAATGGTTCTGCCCGGCGTGCGAGGTGCCGAAAGCACTTTCTTCTTCCGGATTCGCAGCAAGGGAACCGATATTGACAACTCTTCCGCAGGTCTGACGAGCGGAGCCTACAACGTCCAAGTACGGATGCGAGATCAGCAGGAATTCGCAGGTTCCACCCTCCAGTACGCAGATATTCGATATGCGACCAACGGCGTGCACACGCTCGGCTTGCCATACGCATCGCCTCTCACCGGTGAAGCCCATTCAGGAATGTTCGACGGTGATCCGTTCTTCTCTACGACTAGCAATGTCATCAACCTGGGGCCGCTCCACTTGACCAACAAGGGAGCTATCAGTGTCGCCGGCGAATTGCAAGGCGGAACGAATGTATACCGATTCAGCGTTGGTGATCTGTCGTCCACTCTGGTCGGAGGAGGCTCAAGTACATCGACCTATCCGGTAGTTATTGATATCGATTACGCAGACGGGCTTAATCGCGCGGAATTGAATGTAGTGGTTACTCGAAGCGGTAGCACTGTCGCCGTCATTCCACTGGTTCGCAATCGATCGTCCATCGTCGACGACCTGCCCAGCCCGCTATCGGGAGATGATCTGAAGGATCTCTCCCGTGGTTCGGTAGGTACTCGAGATCCCTTCCTCAGCTTCATTGGCACGGCCGAACTAGCTCGAGGAAATTACGAGATCACAGTTAGCCGATCCGTCGGTTCCCCCCCGCTCCCAGGCACGTATCAAATGGAGATCCGTGTCGGCGATGAGGTCGGAACATCACTTGCCAACTATTATCGAGGTTCCTACAGCACCTCGATCGACTTCAACAATTTGGTGGGTTCCGACATTCTAGGGAATTCTACGCCACAGGTGGAAGTCAGCGACGGTGCAAACCGTTTGACCTTTGAATTCACCCGCGACCCTCTTAGCGTCGGCTTCGGCAACGTGCCGGTTGTTATCACTGATGCGGACAGTGCGAGAGTTCTCGCTCAGAAGTTCCGCGATGCGGTCAATCAGGTCTTCCAGCAGAGTCGTTTGAATGTCCGAGCGGCGGCCTTAGATCGCAGCGTCACTGGTTCGATCAGTTTTGCCATTGCTCCTGTGATCGATTTGTTTGGAAACGTCGAAGTTTTCGACCCCAACAATGTCTTCACTCCCGTGACTCCCTCGGGGAGCTCTTCAGGCATTTTGAGATTCGATGGGTTCGGCGATCAGAACTCCAATCGGGACCAGGGGCAGTTCGTCGTTACCAATACGATCGTGACCAAAGCTCGCGATTATGCGGTTTGGGCTGCACCTGCCGAGAAGTACTACGCCGATGGTCGAGCCCAGCAGCCTCCGCGGACTTTAACGGGTGCAAATCGTTACGATGGCGCCCCATTCCTCGGCGGAGCCTATGCGAGAAACCTCCCCTTGGAGAACCAAGTCGACTTTGGAGCCCAACCTGGAACGGATTTAGCCCAGCGAGCAGGGCTCGCTCCAGGATTGGTGGTCGTCAACAACATCTTCGACTCTTCCGGGCTTGGAGGTTTACACATCCAGGGTGATACCCCGGTCTGGCGCATCACCGCGCGTCCAGGAATCTCAGACCGTAGTAACACTGAAGGTGATCAATGTCCCGACGGCGGCCCAGATCATTCCGGGACCCCGTACCTCGACGATGGAGATTTGTTGGATGTCACCTTCGGTCGACAACGGGTACGTTTTGAGTTTGAGGATATAGCGGGGGCCGAAGTAGGCGGAGGCGCTTGTAATCTGGTTTTTGGCAGCGGTGTCGAGGGAGGTAACGGATGGAATCCCGAAAACATCCCCATTTACTATCGAGAAGATGGACCTAACCGATATTTGCGGCAAGACACGGAAGGTCCGTTTCCCGGCTACGCTACCGACGAGGTGGTGAAGGCGATTCGGGATGGGTTGCTGGGCAGCGTCCTGGTGACCAACGGTACCACTCAGCGGATCTCAAGTTGGATCGAACCCCAAGCAAGTGTGGTTGTTGTGGATCCAGACGATGAGGCAACTTGGACATATCCTACAGCCTCGGTGATCATCAAAGGTCCGCAAAACATGGCGTTCACCAACGTTCGTGGGACATCACTGGCTCCCACCATTGAGCGACTGGGGACCTTCACAGCCGCTCCGTTTGTTCGCGCTCTCAACAACACGATCATCGGCAATGACGGTCGTGCATCGTTTAGTCCCGAAACGGCGGATACCGCCAGCAACGATACCATCGCTGGTGCCACAGAGACCTTCCAGGGGCTCGCCGCAAATCCACGACTCTACTCGGTGAACGGTACGCTGCCGGCCGATCCGTTGTCGTCCGGTTCCTCGGATGTCGATTTTTACAAGTTTCAATTGGAAATCGGGGAGAGCGTTCGCATCAACGTCGATACGGCTCGCAGTTCCACGCTCGATTCGGCGCTGCGATTGTTCGATAGCAGCGGTATCGCTCAGATCGTCAGTAGCGATCCCGATCCTACCACTTCGGATAACCGGAGCGCACCAGGCGAATCGCTCGGCCGGGATCCCTACATCGACTTTACCGCCACCAAGGCGGGAACCTACTACGTCGCGATCTCTGCGGCGGGGAACACTCGGTACGATGCCTATTCCCAGGCTGGACGCCGGACCGGCGGAACAAGTGGGGATTACCGACTGACGGTTCAGGTGCTCCAACCATCGGAGTTTGTGATCGTTGTCGATGACAATTACCAAGTGGGTGAAACGTTCACCATTGAACAGGTCGCCGGTGGTGCATCGAACGCCAGAACGTTCGAATTCACGAATAACCCTGGCTACAACGGAGGCAATATCCCCGTTTACATCGGTGCGGAGTTCCGGGTTCCCGATTACGCACGAGCGATCGCGAACGCTATCAGCGCGGCCGGTTTGTCGAATGCGCTGGCATTGCCAAACGGGATCTTCCCCGCTGCGAGCCCATTGGCCCCAGTCTCGGCGATCGCGTTGGGTGGCCATAACGGCTTCAATCCAGCTTTCGGCGTCGCTGGTAATCCCAACAACCTCGATGTAGGGATCAACCCAGGAAATCTTCGAGGTCCCGAGATCCATGCAGGCCTGAATCGCTATCCTGGTTGGACGAACGATGTGTCTCCATTCGATTTCACCGTATTGGGCCATGCCTTCAATGGATTCGGACACGACAGAACTATGTCGGGAGTGGTAGCAACGCCCAGCGGCCTCAACACCTCTCAGGGCAATGGGACCTCGGAAAAGTTTGTCGTGGTGAGAAATGCCTACTCTGTGAACTGGCCCAATCGGCGAGTCGCTGGTCGATCGAACAACAACAATCTGAACCAACTCATTCCCGAGACGGGGATTATGGTTTCCGGTGGTGCTTCGCCGACCTTGTTGAACAACACGTTTGTGAACGTGCAAAGCCCGATTGTGCAGGAGCGACCGGTGTTCCTCGGGAGTGAGTTCCGAGCACCCATTCTTACTTTGGGTTCGGTTCGCCCAACGGCAACGATTGTCGGTGGTAACACGTACCAGTACATGGACCCCGCGCAGCCAGTGACCAACCTCGGTCTGACGGTGGAGGCCATTCCTACGAACGTTCCCAATACAGGCGATGATTTCAATTTCATCGCTGGCAACAGCGAGAAGTTGTTCGTGAATTTCCCAGGTGGCAACTTCTTGCCCGGTCCTCAATCGCAAATCATTGACAGCTCGATCAATGCCATGCCGGAGCGGAGAGCTTTTGAGATTGTCAAGGGACGCGTAGGCATCGCTCCAAGCCCGATCCTCGTGCCTGATCGCGATTTCTATGGACTGTTCCGAGCGGACGATCCAAGCATCGCGCCCCCGAGCGGATTGGGTGATGAGGTGTTCAAGGATCGCGGTGCGGTCGACCGAGCGGATTTCGTCGGTCCGAGCGCCATCGCCGTCAACCCGGTAGACAACGATGCCCGACGTGTGGATATCGACCCGACTGAATCCGTGATCGAACTGACATCGGGGGTTTATCCCGAGTTCCGCATCCAGCTGCAGGATGGTTTCGAGGCTGCCAACCTGGGTGGAGGTACGGGAATCGAAGACAGCTCGGTCGTAGGTCCCAACACGGTCAATCGCACCGCCGGAGCTGTGGTTACCATCACCGAGAACAATCGATTGTTGGTCGAAGGTGTTGACTATGCCTTCTCCTACAACACAACAACCAATGAGATCGTTCTTAAGCCACTTGCCGGGGTATGGCGAAACGATCGAGTCTATGACATCACGATCAACAACAAAGATCGGTTCGTCATCGATGCGGTTGCAGGAAACAAATTGAACGATGGCGATTCGTTCGTGATACGCGACTCCAACGGCGCGAATGTAACATTCGAATACGATAGCGGTTTCCGGTTGCAGCTTCCGATCGGTCTGCAACTCAATCTTCCGATCGCAGGTGGCGGCGCCGGTGGAATTACCGACGGAGAGCGTTTCAGCGTTCAAGCGGGGAGCGTGCGCCGCGATTTTGAGTTCGACAGCAACAACAACACGCTTATCACCGGCTCGGGAATCATCCGATTCGATTCCTTCTCCTCGAAGTCCCAAATTGCGGATGCTATTGTCTCGGCGATCAACAGTTCGTTCCCGGCGACAAGCGGAGTCATATCCAAGAGGTTGAGCAGCAACAATGTCTTTATCGCTGCTCCGCTAGGCACCTCTGTTCTCAGCGTCGACGCCCCATCGTTAGTTCAGCCTCTGCAAACCATCGGATTGCGCGTCCCCGCACAGGGAAGCGGCGTTGGTGGCGTTTCTGATGGCCAGACCTTCAGAATCACCGACGGTGGGCTTTCCATGGTCTTCGAGTTCGATTCCGATCCGGTCGCCAGGGTCAATCCTGGGAACATACGGATCGACATCACTTCGGCGAATTCCAGCTTGGAAGTTGCTGAAGCGATGCGAGCAGCGATTGCCTCGTCCGGTCTGAAAGTGAAACCGACCGTAGTGGGCAGCAATGTTGTACACTTAGGATTACCGGACGCCGGAAGTGTTGCGCTCATCGACACTCGGTTGGAAGTGGTCGGAGTTTCCCGAACCGTCCAAGATGGCGACGTAATCACGATCACCACGACCAGAGAAATCGGCGGAATATCTACGACGAAAAACACCACCTTTGAATTCGACAACAACGGATCGGTAACGACAGGCCGAGTTCGCGTAGCATTCGATGGCAGTCAGACACAAGATGAAGTGGGTGAATCCTTGGCCGCGGCCATTGCGAGGGCTGACATTGGACTGACGCCTCGGAACTTTGGTAACGGTAACGTTGTGCTCGGTGGTTTGGTCAACGATACGGTATCCGTATCGAGAGCGCCAACCGTCGATCTGTTCGGACAGCCTGGAGTTCAAGGCAAGACGACTTTGCAGATTTTCGGAACCCTCGAACTGGTTGTTCCCGCTGACGGTGGAAAGGCTTTGACCGACAACACCACCTTCACGATTTCAAACAACGGCAACACGGTTCGATTTGAGTTCGACAGCAACTTCGGTGGACCATCCGCTCCGGGCAACGAGGTGATTCGCTTCAACGACACATCGAGCCAAACCGATTTGGTCGCCGCGAGTGTACAAGCCATCAACTCCGTAACCCGGCTCAACCTCGTCGCTCGGCCATCAGGCTTAGGTAAAGTCGACATAGGGCTTCTCGATGACAGTGCGGTCAATGTCTTGAATAGCAAACTGACAACTGCGCGAGGCCTCGCACAAGATGGCGACTTCTTCACCATTAACGATGGAACCCGATCGGTAACTTTTGAATTCGTCAACCTCACGGTCAATAACGGCAACAACCCCGCCTACACACCGATTCGTTTTGTCAGTTCTGATACCAGGGAAAACCTGTATCGAACCATGAAGGCAACCATCGAATCATCGATTCTCCGAGTCACTTCGACAATCAATCTCCAACGAGGATTGGAACTGGATGACAATGCAAGGTTCGTCTATGCCGTCGGCAATGCACCCTCGATGCGTAAACTCGGCGTACCAGGTGGCGCGATAGGTGTCCCGTTTATTCAGGACCCCGCCTTCACGCCGGATCAGGTTCGAGAGTCGATGATCCGGGCCATCAACAACGCTGCAGCCGAAGGACGTACGACGTTGCAAGCCAAAGTTCGGGGTGGTTCCACACTGTTCGTCGAAAACGCGATCACGATCGATTCCGGTGTCAGCAACTATTTCTTGAGAGGCGTGCAAGACATAACGGGTAATTTCCTCCGAAGCAATCGGATCAACAATGAAACGCAATTCAAGATCCTGATGCCAGGAGTCGTTGTCGATTTCGGCGACGCTCCTGATGCGGTCAGCACCACCGCCGGCCGATATCCAAGCTTCAAGGAGAATGATGGTGCTCGGCACGTGGTAACTGGCAGCACCGTGCGACTTGGAAGCTCCGTAACCCCTGAAACGGAAGCCAAGCCGCAACCAAACGCTGATGGCGATTTGGATGACGGCGTATCCTTCAAATTCCAGCGCAACGAATACGGACGTCTTCAGTTGGTGGTCCCGGCAGGAGGTGGCAGTGCGATAAACGACAACTCCACCTTCTCCATCACCAAGAACGGAGTCACGGTCCGGTTTGAATTCGACAGCAACGCCAGCGGACCTTCAGCACCGGGCAACCGAGTGATTCCGTTCACAAACACGTCCACTGCGAAGAATATTGCCGATGCGATCGTCGCGGCGATCAATGGGGCTGTAACGCTCGGGGTCACCGCTCTGGCTGTCGGCAATGACAAGGTGGACCTGGGTCGATTCAACCCCAACGACGTCAACCTTCTCGGTAGCGGGCTAACGACCACCCGATCCGAAGGGATCCCCATGTTCAACAAGAACGTGGATACGGAAATCACCGTCTCCCTCAATGCTCCTGGTGTCCTCAATGGCTGGATCGATTTCAACGCGGACGGTGACTGGTCTGATCCCGGAGAGCATGTGTTCACGGACATTGTTTTCGATCCGTTGACTCTCTCGCAATCCTTCCCGCAATCCTTCCCGGCAAACAAGCGGACACTGCGCATTCCTGCCACTGCTCCTGACTTCACCGAAACCACCCTGTCGTTCGCGCGATTCCGCGTGTCGACCTCGGGTAGCCTTCTACCGACCGGTCTGGCTCTCGACGGGGAAGTGGAAGATTATCCGATCTACTTGGTCCCAGGCACTCCACCTGTCGCAGTGAACGATAGCTATGTCATCACCGAGGATTCCGGAACCCTAATCGCCAACGAGCCGCTCGACACGGATGGCGCGTCGTTCAACGATGGCGTTCTCGCCAACGAAGACAAGGTCAAAAAGGATCCTCGCCCGCTGACCGCGACGATCCTCCAACCCCCACCATCATCGGCTGGCCTGTTCGTGTTCCAGTCCAATGGTACGTTTACGTTCAATCCAGCCCCTGATTTCTTCGGCGAGGTCAAGTTCGTCTACCTTGCATCCGACCCGTTTTTCGATGCGTTGAGTCCGTCGACGGCCACGATCACGGTTCGGCCTCTCAACGATCCACCGATCCCTGCGCCATTCGGACCGTTCGATATCAAAGAAGATGCGACCCTGCAGATACTGGTATCGGATATTGTGTCAGCTTCCAAACCAGGTCCTCAAAATGAAATCGATGCGGGACAGTCCGTGTTGTTCATGGGAGTCAACGGGGCAAATGAACTTCGAAACGAAGTCCAGCTCGTGACAGTGACTGGGACCCCAACCGGCGGTAGCTTCAAGCTCCGTTTCAACTCTGAAATCACTGGAGACATCCCTTGGAATGCGACGGCCGCGAACGTTCGGGACGCGCTCGAAGCATTGTCCAATATCGGTGTGGGAGATGTCGCTGTGACAGGGGGGCCGCTACCCGGATCACCACTCCGAGTTACCTTCCAAAACGGATTGAAGGAGACGAGTTTCGCTCCGATGATCGTGGACAGTTCGGGGTTGGTTGGTGGAGGGGTAAGCGTCTCGAGCCTTGCCAAGGGTGGCAGCAGAATTGCCTTCGATGGACTGCGCATCATCTACACGCCTCCTAATAACTACTCCGGCCTGGATTACTTCACCTATCGCA
>JBILVV010000366.1:0-5078 GCA_044370255.1 Pirellula sp. | reverse complement strand
CGCTGTACCTGAGAAGCCCTTTAGGATACTACTGAAAAGCTTACGGGAGACGACCGGTGTGCCGAGATCCCGCATGTTGTGGGAGAATACTCGATAGAACTCCGGCAACAGGTCGAAACCTCCCCAGTCGATTTCAAATGGCTGAGTAGCTACCTTTTTGAGCTGGCTTCGCAATTTCGATTTGAAGGAGCGATTCAACTCATCCGCAGTTTTTGGGAGAGGCAACCTCATGTGCACTTTGTCAGTGCGTTGCATGTTCAAACGGGGATGATCCACAGGCACTTCGTGCCGGAGTTCGAGATAGCGAACGTCCAAACTATCTGCCAAATCGCACGCCGAGGAAATCATCTCGAGTGCAATCGATTCGTTCTCCGCCCAAACGCCCCCAGTGTTGACATAAGGGAGGCTCACCAGAAACCTGCCGAATGCAAAGCTTTCGACATAGTTGAGCGGAAGTAGTCCATCGAATTGTCCGGAATCATTTCGGTGAACGAGCAGATAGGATCGATGTCGCAATCCTTCTGCGACAGCTTGATGCCATCGGGGGCAATGGGCATTGAGACGCGGATACTGGGAATCGGAAACACTCTCAGGCCAGGAAGTTTGCGAATCAAATAACTCGACAGGCATCGTGGTCTCGTTCCTTACGCCACAGGTTGAAGCAACGAGGAACCCCGCTTACCGATTACCAGTAAACAGTTGCTGAAAACCAAATGTGAAGATGGAGATGATCCCGAAATTGGCGACTTCCTCCTTGGCCGAGTAGCGGAGCAACAGCTTATCTCCAGCCTGAACAATCAATCGCTCACGTGGATCGCAAATAGCCTTTTCGAGATCGACCTTGATCGTAAACTGATTCCCATCGGGACCTTTGCGAAAGATATACAAGCGGGTGGCACTCACTCCGGTGATGCCGACAAGATTACCCCCCGCCATCCCTCCCGATCCATACGAATATCCCGCGATCGACATCGCTTCAAAGATGTCGATGTCATAATCGCGAGGCAATAAATGCTGACCTGCGGGGATCATGCCAGCAGTGTAGAACACCTCGGTCTCCCGATTCTCAATAAAAATAATATCGCCTTCATTGAGGAGCGATACGTTCAATGGGAAATAGATCGCAGCTCCGGCAGGTACCGTGAGCGGAATCGTCTGCGGTTCGTTCCATGACGCCGCGATGCAGGCGTCAGTGGGTGCCTGTATGGGAGCCATTCCATTTACGATCGGAACAGTGTTGTTTGGGGAAGCATATCGAAGAATCGTTATCTGGTCCTTTGCCTTCTCTCCAGGCAAACCACCACTTTTTAGCAACGCGTGGAGCACATCGTTTCGATAGGCATCCAATTGCACGGATTGACTTCCCATTCCGAGATCCTGACGAATGACCGACACATTGTAGGTTCGCGTCTTAATCAAACTGACAATCGGGAATACCTTCTCCTCGCGGATCACGCGAGACTTTCGGTAAGCGTCCGCAATCGCAAGGCGAATCTCCTCGATCGTCATGTGACGGACCGAGAATGGTTCAATGCCCGGCAACTGAATCGTACCATCCTGCTGAACCACTACCGGAAAACCGGTTGACGGAGGCATGGGGTTGCCTTGGTCAGGAAAGTTCACAGGCAGTGCCGAAGGGGGTGCGGTGGGAGGACTAAATGGAAAGATCCCATCGACCGCGACACCCAAAACATCCCCGGAGTCGACGCGATAGAGAGAAGGAGGATTTTGACCCAGCAACCGATAATCGATCGGCGTGCGATCGTTACGAGTCACGGGCCGCAACGAATCGGGAATTTCCGAAGCAGGTGTTCCGCGGATTCGAAACAGAAGTGCGCTACATCCCGAAGATGAACCGATCCCGCACACTAGCAGGACGAGCAAACAGAATCGACTACTCCACGATGGGTGCGTCAACGATCTGATTTTCACGTCGGGGAATCCTTTCCATCGAACGGTTGCATCCTGCAACTGGGACACTCTCATTGAGCGCGTATAGGATATTTCGACTGATTCCACGGATCCTATCGAGCGATTCCCAACCCGTCCGCACCACGGGTACAACCCCCACAAGTGGATACGCGACAGCGCTCGGTTAATCCGTATAGTCGCTACGCCTTCTCACGCACCTGACCTAGGGCATGCGATGTCACGCTGGCAATTTTCATTTTGGATCCTTCATATTCCTGGGTGGGATCGGCCAAAAACCAGAATCCGGCAATTGCCCCAAAACTATAGCCCAGTAGATAGATCATGATATCTGACAGGTCCGCAATGTAAGGAGAGTGATAGACCTGGAAGATTTCGATCATGGTTCCGATGGTTGCGGCAAACACAAAACCGGACACCACCGGAAATCGACGCGCGTACCCGAAACGGCTGAGGGTATAGCCTGCGACGAGCAAACCCAGCACTCCGAACATCCCCATTTTTCCGGCCAGATTAGACAGAGCACTGTACTCGCTCGTGTAGTAATACCGCGATAGCGGTGGGCTGAGCATACCCCACCATCGCTCCTGAATAGCTTGGGGATCGGTCACCAAGGTATGGCTCCTGGCCAGGAATAATCCGGGTAGCAGGATCGCGTAGATCGCAAACGCAAGAAACCAAGTTGCTGGCTGGTTGAACACTTTTCTCCACAGAGCTGCGTTGGCAACCAAGAGCCAACCCGCAAGCCCTCCAATAATTCCTGCGGGCACTTCATCACCGGCTGCGTGCTTAGAAAAAATCGGGACCTGCAAGGCTTCGAAGAACGCGGCCATGAAGCAAATACCCAGAAATGCCCAGAACGGTCGCGCCTTCCATCCCAACCAAACTCCGAATGGAAAAAGCCGAAGTGCCGCCAACACCCAACTCTGTGCAATCGATAGCCATCCAGCAACGGAAATATCCGTCCACCATCGCAACCGACCAGCTACCCTCTTATCCTCTAATTCCGTGACAGAAAGGATAATGTCGAACGGATACAGACTGTAAAGAAAACAAATCAACATCGTGAGGGCAGTGACGGTGGCTGCCTTCGTCGATAAAGGCCGCGATTGAAGCAAACCTACTACGGTCCTTCCCAAGACAGGACCAATAATCAACCAAACAATCCCTCCCAAGGCGACACCCGCAACGCCCGCCGCGACATCATTCCATGAGACGGTGCGAGGCGGAAACCAAATCTGAATCAGTTCGACCAACAATACGAGCAGAGACAGCATGGCAACGACAGTCACCCATTTCAATGCGAGGCCGAAAACGCTCCGTCTGTCCGTAGAGAAAAAATATCCGCAGAGCAAGAAAGCCGATGGCATGAAGATAAGGGTGTTGGCGATCCAATCCGCTCGTTCCCAAACGCCGAGTTCGAGCCATGGTATCGACGACCATCTTTGGATCGATTCCTCCCATGGCAGCGGCTGGTAATCCAGCGGCACGATCGATGCGTAGATCACCAGCAACGTGCAGAAAAGTCCCGTGAGCCCTAGAAGAGGCCGCAGACTGGAAAGCCCCCCAAACCACCCCCCGGATACTGAGTCACTAGAGTGGGACGATCCGAAATCGGTCGCGGCGTCATTCGATTTCATCGTCAAAATCACAGGGGGATCGAGCATCGAAACAGGGACTACGTTCGAGTCTAATTCGATCCTGGCGTTTTCCTAGCGTTGGCCTGCCCGTCTACGGAAGTGTTACCACAAACCCGTCATTTCGGCCCGCCATGGCGCGAAAGACCTGCATGTCGACATTCGTTGTGATGGTGTGCGTCGAGCCATCCATCAACAGGAAGTAACACCCCCCGGTATGAGGGCTCCAGAATCCGCCAGGGCTTCCTGTCGGTGCATTGGGGCCGCCCGATCGAATGTGGACCGTTGCCATGGTGATCGCGGGGCGGACTGTTTGCCCAACCACTTGACCGCGACTTTGTGCAATTCGAGGTGAGAACACCGTCTGAGCATTGGGGATCACCCCCGCCCAACCGTTCGGCGTAAACATGCTCGCTCGTTCACCAAGACCGATCGTGTTCGATGTCCCGTCGGTAATGTGCGCATGGCGGATAGCGGTGTTCCGGTGAAACATCCCATTGAAGGGTTGCTCTTCATACATAGCGGTATATCCCGGCGCGTTCGCTGGATCACCACCACCCAGACAGCCAACGTAACTGGTGTGTGCCAAGTCCGTGATGCCGATGGATGTCGGCCACACAGTCACCGATTCGTTCCATGCGTCGGAAGGACATTGATAGGTTGAGATCCTCGTGCTTCGGGCTGCTTGATTGGCTGTTGCTGTGATAGGAAGGCTAAAATTGATGGAGTTGCGGAGCGAGGATTGCTCCATCTGAGGAAGCATCAGGGCAAAGAAACTCCAGCCCGGCCCCGCTTCCGGTATCGGGGTATTGCCCCCACCAGGCCATGGGCCCGTCACTCGTGAAATGAATCCAGGGGGATACATGCGATGGGCGGCTTCGTAGTTGTGAAGCGCCAGACCCATTTGACGCATATTGTTCGAGCACTGCATGCGACGAGCTGCCTCGCGAGCAGCCTGTACCGCTGGAAGCAACAACCCCACCAAGATGCCGATGATTGCAATCACCACCAACAATTCAACTAACGTGAAACCAAGACGTCGAGTTCGACTCATCATTTGTTCCCCAGACACACACGAAGCGCGAATCTTTTCGGTCGCGCAAACCGCCTCTACTCCCCCTTGGAATAGCGGGTCGATCGAGATGTGGCTGGCTGAGGAACTGCGCCCAAAACAAGGCGCCCAATCGCTTGCTGGATTTCTCGATCCGCCATATTGTTATTGAGACTCAGTCTCACTACAATCCCCCCGGTCTAGATTTTTTTCTTCGTGAAGCGATTTTTCGGATCCATGGCCACGGAACCAACGCCAGACGAACAAAGTTACGGCGAGCAGATTCACGGCGAGCAAAAAGCTTCCGAGGACGATCCGTTGAGCTCCGGTGGCCCGCGGCTCCCGAAGATCATCCCATTTCGCGAACTGTGCCGTTGTGGCGATGAGGTTTGGATTGAGAACGAAGGGGAGCTTTACCGGCTTCGACGGACTCGCCAAGGAAAACTGATCCTGACGAAGTG
>JBILVV010000055.1:0-17392 GCA_044370255.1 Pirellula sp. | reverse complement strand
AACGAGCCCTCGTGCTTGGGCCTCGCTGTCCGTTCAGTTGCGGCTGACGGCCAGCGAAGCTTTTTCACCCAAGGGGCGACTCGTCCCCTCGAATCACTTCGAGGGCGTTCTTGACGAGACCAGAGCAACAGCCTCACGCTGCGATAGACTCGGCGTATCGGGAAACCAATTCCCAACAGGCGACATAAATCGACTGGTTAAAAAGAATGAAACAGAAAAAATGGATCGTTCGCGTAATTTAGAGCAATGCGCGAGTTTCAGCGGAAAGGCTTTGACATCTACGCAGATTCTAACGATTTTACCGACCCTCTCACGGCGTCCAAAGATGGATGGCGCTCCGCGATTCAAGATTACGAAATGAAGTGATATCGCCCCAAGGTGCCGGTCCTGAAAGCGATGAAATCGGAGCGGATAGGGCTCAAGTTGCCAACTGAACCAGATCAGGAGCGAGTTCTACCGTTTCGACCATCCCCATCATCGTGAAGGCGTACACATCGGTGATCCGGACCTGCAGCAACTCCCCGGTCTGACGCATATTCCCATCCCAGACCACAATCCGGTCGCATCGGGTCCGGCCGGTCATCTGTCGCAACTCACCTGATTGCCCTTTGCGCTGGGACCACTTGCTCGGCCCCTCGACCAACACCTCTACCGAGTGCCCTAAAAAACGGAGATTGTCCTCCAGAGAAATTCGATTTTGCACCTCCAGCAACTCCAGATTCCGGCGGTGCTTGACCTCGCTCGGTATATCGTCCGCATACAGCTCCGCCCCTTTCGTCCCAGGTCGGACGCTGTATTGGAAAATGAAACTGTTCTTGAATCGACAACGCTCGACCATGTCGACCGTCATCTGGAACTCCTCCTCGGTCTCCCCGCAGAACCCCACAATGAAATCGCTCGATACGGCTGCATCGGGAAGGATCTCCCCGATCCGATCCATCATCGCGTAGTAATCCGCAGTCGTGTACCCGCGCTTCATCCGCTTCAAAATCGTGTCGCTTCCACTTTGTGCTGGAACATGCAGATACGGCGAACACTTTGGAAGATCGCGCACGGTCTCCAGCAACTCGCGAGTCATGTCTTTCGGATAATTTGTTACGAACTTGATACGTTCAATCCCCTCGATCGGGTGGAGCATCTCAAGGAGGTCCGCCAATCGCGTGGTCCGATCCCCTTCAACCCAACGGTACGAATTCACGGTCTGACCGAGCAATGTAATTTCTTTCGCACCCTGTCGCGCTAACTCCTTCGCTTCGGCAACGATTTCCTCGGGATGTCGCCCTTGTTCGGGTCCGCGAGTCATGGGCACGATGCAGTATGTGCAGAACTTATCGCAGCCAATTTGGATACGAAGGTAGGCTTGGAACGGAGTCGGACGCATCTCCGGGTCGCGAAGGGGATCGTAGGTCTCATGGGATCGCTTGATGTCTTCGGTATTCCCATCGCGACGCGACAAACTGACCGCCAACTGATGGCGTTCGCCCTGCCGAGCTTTTTCGATCATTTCGGGGATGCGATGCAATTGTCCGGGGCCAACGACCAAATCCACGAAGCCAACGCGATCGAAGATTCGTTGCTGATCTTTTTGAGCCATGCATCCCATCACGCCGATGACCTTTTCTGGTTTGGCAAGTTTGAGTTGCTTGAGCCGTAACAGATTGTTGTAGGCCTTCTCTTCTGCATGCTCTCTGACGGAGCAGGTATTGAACAAGATCGCATCGGCTTGTTCGGGATCAGACGTTAGGCCGTAACCCTGCTTGCGAAGCGCAGCGACGATCATCTCGCTGTCGAGCACATTCATCTGACAGCCGACAGTTTCGATGTAGAGAAGTTTATCCGGGCTAGACATCCGCACCTCGGTGACACTGGTCGATAGACGCTGATCGAATCATGCTGGGTACTTACTGATTCGGTGAAACGGTGACGTTGTCCACGTAGAACTCAGCATCGGTGGAGTTTCCGAAGAGGCCGGGAGAGCCTTGAACATTCGGTGTCAGGTCCTCTCCTTCGATAGTCCATGCTTCGGGTTCGGGTTCACCCTTCTTCCAGACTTTGCCCCGCAGGATGGTTTTGCCTTCCTGTGTTTCGCTTCGCAACTTAAGAACATACCACGTCTTGGCTTGCCACTCGAATGGAACGGTCACGGCGAATCGTTGTTCGAGCAACGATACCCAAGATCGTATTTGAAGACGTTGAGCACCCTCGAGCGCGAGAGTGTAACGTTGATTGACAATTCCCATGTCGGGAAGCTTGTTGGTAGGGACATTGTTCTTGGTGTCGAGTGCATACACTTCTGCTTGAACCGTATAGTCATGCATCTTGGGTAGACCAATGAAGCCTTGGCTACGGGTTCCACGCGGAATAGTGCTGATCTTGACGAGTCCTTGACCACCCGTGGGTAGTTCGATCGGTTGATGTCGGTATGCCATACCGATCCATTGAACTGGAACCTTCTTGTCTTCGAAATCGAATTGCCATGGCAACGGCGGAATGACTCTCGCACGCGCTGTGCTCTTGAGTTCACCGAACGTTGCCTGCAACATCACTGCTGAACCAACTGCTGTATCGGGAGCAGTGAATACATGTTCATCGTTGATCAGTCCACCGCCATCGGCGGTGACAGTTGCTTCAGTGACCAATCGAACGTACTGACCGATTTTGTTGTAGCCCCGAACTTGTAGCTTTGCTCGTTGGCCTGGTTGCAACAGTAGTTCAACTGGGCAGACCTGAATGTGCGCGATCTCCTTGTCCGTGAGGGCGGGCTCCTCAGGAGTTGGGGGCAGTTGCAAATTGGGATCTGTCTTTTTGTCCGCAGCACCGAAGCAGTAGAGTGCCTGGCTTGTCGGAACATAAATCCGACCATTGGCCACAGCGATTGATCCGAAGATCTCGCTTCGGTCGTTAAGTTTTAATTGCGAGACGACTTTCAACTCATCTTGCGTTGGCTCAAGCACCCAAAGTCTTCCGGTGTTTTCAGCGACGTAGAGCTTGCCTTCGGCCACAACGGGAGAGCCAAACATGATTCGACCGAGCTTCTTTTCCATCTCCACGGCACCGGTTTGAGCGTTGACACCGAAGAGGGCAGCACCATCATCGACGTAGAAGATGCGATTGCCGATGCGAACCGGAGAAGACCGACTGACCGTACGCTTCGGGATCTTCCATAGAAGTTTGTCCTCAGCAATATCTCCCGATGTGTTTCCGTCGAAAGCGAAAGCGGCTCCGAGTACGGTTCGGTCGGTTTCGTTCTGTTCCCCATGCCCCATGTAGACGATTCCATTGTCAACCAACGGCGCGACATTCATGCCGCGAGGCGATGCCTGATACTTCCAAATCACCTTGCCGGTACGCGGTTGCAAGGCGTAGACCGCTCCATCAGCTGCTCCAAAGACCATGGCCGCCTGCCCGTTCAGGACTGTGTAGACCGGGGTGCTGTAGGTGGTGTCCTCCGGACGAACTCGTGTGCTGGCAAGCCAAACTGCGGCGCCCGTGTTCTTGTCCATGGCCACAAAGCGATGGCCTGGAACCGCGGTTTGATCCCAGCCGGTCATCACGCCACTGACAATCACCATGTCTTCGAACAAGGTTGGGAAATTCGTTCGACCGCCGTAGGTCGAAAGCATTCCATACTCTTCGAGCATCGAATGCTCCCATACCACCTTGCCCGTCTTTCCCTCCAAGCATTGAAAAGTACAGCCCAACCCCAAGACATACACGCGATCGGTCTCAGGATCGCCGATGACACTGGCCCATCCCACACGCTCCGCCGGAGAATCGGACAAGAAAATGTTGTGAACGCTTTCCCAGATCAGGTCGCCACTTTCCGCGTCCAGACAAACCGTCTTTTCCCCTTCTTGCTTAGTGTCCGGAGCAGCGCGGCAGACGATGTAAACTCGGCCGTTCATGACCACGGGAGTGGATCGAGTAGCGTACTCAGGCTTCCGCCATCGAAGATTCCCGCCATCGAGCGATAGGTCGGTGGGTAGACCTGTTTCAACCGTTTGGCCGTTTTGTTGAGGCCCCCGCCAATGCGGCCACTGCGTTGCATTTTGCTTGGCAGCGGCTTCCTTGGTAATCGAAACCCCCGACGGTTCGCCGCCTGCACTCAGGGCAGGCGAGTTAAGCCCCAGGGCTGCGAATACTCCGAGCAGAGTGAAAAAACGTACTTCAACGGACCAGAACGGACTCATGGCAGATCCAAGGCAGGAGGTCTTTGCAGGAGCCCACCCCACCGGCGGGGCTCCAAAAACATGTTGTGCATTGTACCAAAGCTAACCGAACCCACAAATGACCAGGGAAACTGGTATTGACACGGAAAAAACCCCGTGAATCGTGGAACTGCTATTTTCCTCCAAGTCAGTTTTCTTCTATGGTCCGACGGTTCGTAGGTTTATCGCTCCAAGCTTGAACCACTCGCACTCGCGAAAAATCGATGGCCAGAATCTTCTGCGTTGCAAATCAAAAAGGTGGAGTCGGAAAAACGACGACTGCCGTCAACCTAGCCTGGGGATTTGCCATGGGTGGACAACGGACTCTCCTGGTGGATCTCGATCCCCAATGCAATGCAACTACAGGTCTGGGCTTGACCCCCGCGGCACGTCACCCGCTCCTCGTGGATACCCCTGTTCGTGATAGCCTGCTCCCGACCTCCAACTCTCATCTGCAGGTCATGCCCGGTTGCCGATCCTTTCAAGATGTCGATCAACTCGAGAAGGGAGCGATCTCTCGACGGGCACTCCTCAAGCAACATCTCGACGCTGGCATGGGTGGTTACGATGCGGTCTTCATCGATTGCCCACCCTCTCTCGGGGAATTGACCCAAGCCGCCCTGGCCTCGAGCAGCGAAGTTCTTATGCCGATCCAATGCGAATATTTCGCCATGGAAGGACTCACCCAAATGATTCATGTCATTCGTGATGTCATGCAATCACAGCCTGGAAAGCTCAGTTTCGGCGGCATTTTGCTCACGATGGTCGATCCCAGATTTGAACTGACGCACGAAGTAGACCAGGAAGTTCGGGATTTCTTCGGAGACATCGTTTTTGATACGGTAGTCCCGCGCGACATCGCGATCTGCGAATCGCCAAGCCATGGGGAGTGCGTTTTGAACTACGCTCCCCGGTCGCGCGGAGCACGTGCATACATTGAACTTTGCATGGAGATAATGAATCGTGACTAAAGATCGACGACTCGGACGCGGACTCGCCGCCCTGCTCGGTACCCCCAATGAGGACCCCTCTCAGCAAGACGCGAATGCTAGCACTCTTCATGAGCCCGGGGTGGATCCTAGTGAGCGCAAGCAAACCATTCGGAGCCTTGCCGCCCAAGCGCAAGGAGACGGTAGCCGACCCGGATCGACGAACCGGCCCATCACTGTTCCAGCGAACGTTGATTCCGGAGATGTCACCCTCTCGACGAGCACCCTGGAAATAGCAACCGGGTTGATTGACCCGAACCCATTCCAACCTCGAAAGCATTTTAGCGACGCCGAATTGGACTCGCTGGCATCGAGTATCAAGGAACATCAGCAGCTGCAACCGATCCTGGTGCGCAAGATGGGTGAGCGTTACCAGCTAATCAGTGGTGAACGCCGTCTGAGAGCCACCATTCGGGCAGGCATTGCAAAGATACGTGCCGAGGTTCGGGAAGCAGACGATCGGATGGTGGCCGAGCTAGCGATCATCGAGAATCTTCAGCGCAAGGATTTGAATGCGATCGAAAAGGCAATGTCGTTCAAACGATATTTGTCGGAACATCAATGCACGCAGGATGATTTGGCTCGGCGGTTGAAGATCGACCGGAGCACCATCGCCAACATGATGCGATTGCTCGAGTTGCCTGAAGCAGTCACCGAGGCGATCCAGCGAGAGGAGATCACCGCCGGGCATGCAAAGGCTCTTTTGAGCCTCGGGAGTGTGAAGGAACAAGTTGAAACGATGCGACTGATTCGCGAAGAAGGTTGGAGCGTGCGCGAGACGGAGGCTCGCGTTGCGGAAGCGGTCGCAGAGGCTGCTGCAACCGAAGACGGCTTTCTCAAGGCCATCCCACGGCGTCGACCGAGCAAGAGCGATCAATTGGCCTCTTTGGAACGCGATCTGAAAATTGCACTTGGAACAAAAGTGGATATAAGCCAATCGAGCCGCGGTCGGGGACGGATCACTATCCACTTCACCAGCATCGAGGAATTTGAACGGATTCGAATGCTTCTGGCTCAGACGAGTCCCAAGGGTCAGCAGCGTGCGGCTTAGCAACAGGCGATGAAGGTTTTGTGGCGATCCTATTGTTTCTAATGGCTGTTTACCTCGCGATTCGATCGCTGATGTCCCTCGTACTGAAGCGGCGAGACGGTTTGCATGAATTGCTGGTCGCCCATGTGAAACAGGTTTGGACCGAGCAGCGGAAGAAACTGCAGATTCTCGAGTTCCGAAAGCGGAAACGGAAAAAGAAAGAGCAGCAAGAGTCTAAGCTCAAGATATCCGAGACCGAGGAACCACCAGCTAAGGCGGCATGAAGCATCCTTTTGAAACAGAGGGTTCCGGAAGATGAGTATTGTCGTCATCGAAGATCCGCATTGCGATCGTTTAGCACCCATCACGTATGCGCGACTTGCATGCACGATTCAGTGTGCAAGTTTTCGCCTCTTGGACTTGATCCGGGATCTCGCAGGGGATCGGTACGGAAAGGTTCGATCGTATCTGCAATCGATTCAGCGAGTTGATTTTCCAGACCTCAGGACGATGGATCAGGTCCCCGTGGATCGGGGCGAATCGTCACCGAACTTGATGATCAGCGCTCGTATCGCTCCTACGCGATCGAACTACCGGAGCCTCCAACGTTTGATTGCGTTGGCCGATGACCCTCGTGGCGGAACATCGATCGTGCTCGATCGCGGTCAGATTGTTGCCGTGGTACGACCGACATGCACTCTGCGTCAATTAGCAGCGTGGAGTCTGGAAGATGTCGGCGAGTGGCTCGAGGGCGCATCCACCTACACCGATATTTCGGCGCAAGCCCCCCTGACCAGTTTCCAGGCCCCGCATGAAGTGGTCGCGATCAATATGGAGGCGATTGCTGAGAACCTGGCATGGCGAATTGAGCAAGGGGTTCAGAACGACAGTCTCAAGCAGCGAGAAGATGGGGTGTTCCTTGCCGCGAACGCTTCGATCGGGCAATACACGCTTACCGATACGAGCAAAGGACCGATCGTGATCGAGTCGGGTGCGCAGGTCGGCCCCTACACGCTACTGAGAGGTCCCCTTTACATTGGGCCAAAATCAAAAATTCTCGAACACTCTGCGATCAAGGATGCCGTTTCATTGGGGCATACAACCAAAATAGGTGGTGAGGTGGAAGCCTCCATCGTGGAACCTTATTCAAACAAGCAGCATCATGGTTTCCTTGGCCACAGCTATCTCGGTAGTTGGATCAATCTCGGTGCTGGAACATGCAACAGCGACTTGAAAAACACTTATGGGACCGTGAATATGGAATATCCGTTCGGAAGAGCGGCGACCAATATGCAATTCCTTGGTTGCATCATGGGGGATTACTCCAAGACTGCGATCAATACCGGAATCTTCACGGGCAAGGTCATCGGCGTATGCAGCATGATGTACGGATTCGTGACGAGCAATGTTCCGAGCTACGTGAACTACGCTCGCTTGTTTGGCCAGCTTGCGAGCCTCCCTCCCGAGGTTATGGTGAGCACTCAGCAGCGGATGTTTGCTCGACGCAATGTGGAGCAGCGGGGTTGCGATATCCAACTCATCTACGACATGCACCGGTTAACGCAGGGTGAACGCGATAGCTAATGGACTTTGAATCGAGGTTGCGGCAACTCGGCGATACAGGCGGCGAGTTCCTCGTCGTTCCAATCGCTTCGGCGTTGAGCAGCACCTCGGAAAATCGTGAGCCCCTGCTTCATCGCCAAAATCTCGCGGCGCGAACGGAACTGAGGTCCATCGATCCAATGACCATCGACGCGTTGCCAATCAAATACCTTAGACATGGTCGATTGAATGTAGTCCCAATAGGCCTTGCGGTCGGTTTGTACGAAGATCTTGCCGCCATCGCGAAGTTTCTGATGCATCAACAGAAGAAATTCGGGATTGAGCATACGCAGGCTAGCTTTGCGCGGATCCGCGTAGGGTTGCGGATGATAGATATGGATCTCATCCCACGACTGATCGCTCGAGTAATCGTGCAGCAACCGCCATCCATCGATCGCAATAAATCGCGTGTGGCTTAGTCCTCGTTGATTGGCCCTTCGAGTTGCGTAACGGATCACAGCGGGCAACGAATCGATCGCGACATGGTTCCATTCGGGGCGTTCGACCGCCGAAGCGAGTGTGAAGCGACCATTGCCGCACCCGATGTCCAAACACAGGTGAGCAGAACGACCAAAAACCGTCGACCAATCGATGGGACCGGTTTCGGGCAATCGACGAATCGCGGTCTTCGCCCATGATTCAGCGGGAAGAATGAGACCCGGGATCGGAACGCCAAACTCGTATTCGGTTTGACCAGGGAGCAACGTCGGCGTAGCCATACGATCAGGTCTTTTCACACGATTGCTCCAACTGAATTTGAGCCATGTACTGTTGGCCTTTTTCTACGTAATGTTGCCAGCCGCGCTCGATCATTGCATGTTCCCGTTCGCCCGATTCACGCACAATCTTGGCTGGTATTCCCATCACCAACGAATTCGGTGGGATGACCTTTCCCTCGGTGACGAGTGCACCTGCTGCAACAATCGAACCTCGACCGATCACAGCTCCATTAAGAATCGTAGCTCGAATTCCGATCAAGCAGTCGGATTCTACTGTCGCTCCGTGAACAATCGCACCGTGTCCGACCGTGACGCGATCACCGATTCGGCATGGATAGCCGGGATCGGCATGCAAACAAGCCAGATCCTGGATGTTGGTGCAATCACCGATCTCGATACGCTCGATATCCCCTCGGATTACGGCGCCGAAAAGGATCGTGGATCGCTCACCGATCGCAACATCACCTCGGACGGTTGCATTTGTAGCGATAAAGGAGTTGCGACCAACCAATTCTTTACGATGCGAAAGATCCATAAACTTAGAATAATGTATTGCGATGGAATCGCAATCGATCGCCTTGTGCCGATTATGACTTCTCTGCGTTCGTGCCGGCCGAAAGGATCTACGAAGCAATCGTAATCGCGAAAGTATTCCCATCGCACCGCCGTTAAAAAAGAGTTGAGGGATTGTTCTTGATAGGTGCTAATGGATCTTCTGCCAACAAGCGGTGTTGCATCGATGGGTTTGGAGTCGCCAGCCGGAGAGTCGCGTCTGTTTGTTCGATGGGATATCCTCGGCATATTCCTATTTGGCACCGCTGTTTTGCTGTGGTTGTCTCTGCTGACCTACGACCCGGCAGATGATTTGTCGGGGGTTTTCGGGACTCCGGCACAAGGGAGTCCTGTGGTTTGGTATTCTCCAACGGCCTATCCAGTCAACACGAAGATCCAAAATGCGTGCGGTGTTGTGGGGGCCGTGTTATCCAGAACTTTGTTACAAGCAACCGGCATTGGCGCTTTCCTCATCGCGTTCCTGATTGGAATTGCTGGTCTAGTCTGTTTTCGCCATAAGCCCTGGGCCTCTCCGCTAGGGCGCAGTTTGGGATGGACGCTCGTACTGATCGCGATCTGCACTATCCCGGGTAGATTCGGAATTCATCCTCCCATATCCGTTCCTGTCGGGGGCGGGGGCTACCTGGGCACGTTGGTCAATCTCTGGATGGATCAGCACTTGGCACATGCGGGTGGAGTCATCGCGGTTTTTGTGGCGCTTTTTTGCGGGGTTTTGTTGAGTACTGAATACGCTGTGCTCCGGTATTTTGGTTACGCAGCCACCGGTAGCATCTTGGCCATGAAACAAATCGGAGTGCCGAGATTTCGTTTGCCTTGGCGGAAAGAGATGGCCTCGGGCACCTTCTCGCCCGCACGCTCCGATCTGCCCGCTTCGCTGACCCTCCGAACGAACGCGGGGGGCGGCGGCTCAGCCCTGGAAAGTGAAGCCATCGCGAGATTCGGAGAACCTCGTGTTCCCTTCTCTGCGGGTAAACCTCAGAGTGCGATCGCTCAAACAAACTCGAATATTGCCGCTGAGGCCACGATTGCGGAGGACGCCACCGACGAAAATACCGAGGGACCCGCGATTCGGATCGGTCGCCGCAACAAGGCATCTTTTTCGTCATCCGATTTGGTGGGTCAGGCGAAACCCATCAGCCGAACCGATCTGATCACCCCCAAGGCTACTCCCAGTGCTGCCGATTCGGATGAGGAACCGGAATACGAGGAAGAAGAGTACGAGGAAGAAGAGTACGAAACCGACGAGATCGATGCGGAGTCGGGCGACGACTCTGAAGCTGATGACGATGCAACGTATGAGGAAGAAGACGAAGATGAGGACGCTCCGGCCGTAGGACGCGTTGCGGGCACCTCAACGCTGATTCGCTCCGATGATGCACATGACTCCGCGGAGAACAGTCCCAAGATTCATAACAAGAAGTCACGCGGTGCCGAGCGGACTGCAACGGAGGAGGAAAAGGAAGAACTGTACAACGAACTCGACGATACGCGGTTGCCCGAGGGAACTGAAGAGTACGTTTTACCTAGCGTCGAACTGCTGATAGAAGGCGATGACTTCTCGTACGATGAACAGGCCGACGAAGTCCGTCGCAAGGCCCGCATCCTCGAGCAGACGTTCCACAATTTCGGTTTCAATATCCGAGTCGTGGAGATTGAGACCGGGCCGGTCATCGCTCAGTACGAAATCGAACTGGAGGCAGGTCTGCGATTGTCGAAGATCACGGGGTTGGCCGATGACTTGGCAATCGCATTGCGAGTCCCAAGCGTCCGAATCGTAGCGCCGATTCCTGGCAAAAATACGGTTGGCATCGAAGTTCCGAACGAACGGCGACAAGTGGTCCGCATGCGCGAGGTCATTGAAGAAGGGGCTAGCCAAGTCAAGAAGATGAAGATACCGCTGTTCCTCGGAAAGGACGTTTCCGGCAAGCCACTAGCGGTAGATCTCGCCAGCCTTCCTCACTTGTTGATCGCAGGGCGCACAGGAACCGGTAAGTCGGTCTGCCTCAACTCGATCATCTGCTCGATCCTCATGGCGCGGCGTCCGGATGAAGTGCGAATGCTGATGATCGACCCGAAGATGGTTGAGTTGAGCGGATACGGTCGGTTACCCCACCTGATGCACCCTGTCGTCACCGACATGCGAAAAGCCGAAGCGATCCTCGCATGGGCTGTCGACAAGATGGAGGAGCGTTATTCGCTGCTTGCTCGCGCAGGTGTTCGGCATATCACCAGCTACAACCAACTCGGGCGCGAAGAGTTGCACGAACGGCTCAAGCCCGAGAACGACGAAGAGGCGGAACTGATCCCGGATCATCTCCCATTCATCGTGATTGTCGCCGACGAAATGGCCGACTTGATGATGACCGCAGGAAAAGAAGTCGAGGCCCATATCATTCGGTTGGCTCAAAAGAGCCGAGCCGTTGGAATTCACTTGATCCTCGCTACCCAAAAACCAACGGTCGATGTGATCACAGGCCTTATCAAGAGCAACCTTCCTGCTCGAATCAGCTTCCAAGTTGCAAGCCGCACAGATAGCCGAGTCGTTCTCGATGAAAACGGAGCAGACAAGTTGCTCGGCAACGGCGATATGTTGTTCCTGTGGCCCGGTACGAGCACGTTGCTGCGAGGCCAAGGTACGTATCTGAGCGACGACGAAATCAACGCAATCGTGGATCATTGCAGCACCGGCGAACAAAACTTCGTTCAGGAACTGGTGCAACTCAAGATCCGTCGCGATGAAGATGCTCCTGCGAAACCGGGCTCGTTCAAGAAACGGGACGAACTCTACGAAGCAGCCGTGGATATCGTCGTTCGCGAGGGGCGAGGCAGTTGCTCACTGCTCCAAAGAGCTCTCGGAATCGGATATGGACGAGCCGCCAGATTGGTCGACTTCATGGCGGAGGATGGTATCGTCGGTGAATATAACGGCTCCCAAGCTCGCGAAGTTGTTATTACCATCGCCGATTGGGAACGTATGAGAGCGGAAGCTGAAGCAAGCGATTCCACCGGCAAATCGCGATCCAACAAAATCCGTCGCGAAGATGGATGGGACGAAACTCCCAAACCACCCAAAAAGCGAGCTCGCTCAAGTCAAGAGATCCACGAAGATCTCGAAGTGGATCCAGTCGGAGGACTGATGGATTCGGGGGGCGATTCCGCCTGGGACGAGGAATAGCAACGACCTATTGCCCCCAAACTTTTTCATGTGATCGCCGATCGTTGCTGCGAACTGGTGTAGAATCGGCGGGCGTCAAAACGAGCGCTTGACTGTTGTCCGTGATGTCTTCCGTCCCATAGGGAACCCTTGGCATGAAGTTGTTTGCGAGTTTGCTGGTTGTCTTCTTGATATTTGTTTGCTCCGTATCTGTTCTCTCTCCAGGACTTGTCGCTCAATCCCCGTTGTACGAACTCCGGGTTTACCAACCTCATGAGGGAAAGCAAAAAGAACTGCTTGCGTTCATCGAAAAGCACGGGATGCGTATCACCCAGGCCAACGATATCGAAATTTTCGGTGCCTTTGTGCCATTATCTGCGGAGGATGATCGCATCGTGACGCTGGTGCGACACAAGGACAGAGAGAGTTGCGATCGGAACTATGAGAAAATGATGGCCGATCCGAAAACGCAAGCTGCTTTCCAAGAGGTGTTCCCGTCCGGACCTCCCGTACAATCCCTGACTCGTGTGTTTTTAAGGACCACCGACTACTCTCCCGCATTACCTCGAGGGTCTCTTGGAAATCGAGTGTTTGAGCTTCGTTCGTACATTGCCTCAAGTGGCAATTTGGAGTCTCTCAATGCCCGCTTCCGGAACCACACGATGAAACTGTTTGCGAAGCATGGAATGAATAATCTCATCTATTGGAATGTCGACGATGGGGGGGCGATGAAGGCTGTCGATTTGCTCGCAGGCGTCTCTCCCAAAAATCAAGCGGCCGCAGAGATCAGCGAGGAACTCCCATCGCAAGGGAACGCGCTCGTATACTTCCTGACCCATGCTTCGCAGGATGCAGCAAAAGGATCCTTCGATGCATTTCGACAAGATCCCGACTGGGTGGCAGTGCGAACTGAATCGGAGAAGAGGGCTGGCGGTTCCTTGACCGCGGGAAGTGGAGTGAAGAGTTGGTTCTTGAAGCCGACCGATTTCTCCCCGCTGAAGTAGTTAGCTTCGAGGGATTCCGAAGACTTCAGCGCCCGCTATCGGACGCGAGCCCAGAGGGCTTTCAGGTAGCCGGTTTCTGGGCAGTGCAAAGCGACCGGATGGTCCGGCGCCGCCCCACGGCTCTCAAAAACCTGAACGGTTCGTCCGGGTATTCGCTTGCCATGTTCATCGTACCCTCCCGATCGAGCAGCCGACTGAACCGTGCTCTGAAAAGCCTCGGCGCTCAGCAATCCAGCGCATGAGCAGGTCAGGAGTAGACCTCCTCGTTCCACCAGTTGGATCGCCAAGCGATTAAGATCGAAATGTTTCTTCTGGCCCTCTTCGAGTTCCGTGCGGGAACGAATCAGTTTGGGAGGATCCAAGACCACGATGTCATAGGTTTTTCCATTGCGCAGCATGTCTCGCATGTACGCAAATGCATCGGCATGCACCAGCTTGACCCGCACCTGATTGATGGCTGCGTTCTTTTTTGCGATCGCGAGCGCTTTTTCATCGAGATCTACGGCGGTGACTTCTGCTGCGTTTCCAGCCTTCGCTGCCGCGATGGCAAAGCCGCCGCTGTAGCAACATAGATCCAACACCCGCACGCCAGCCGAATGATCTGCTAGGGTTCTTCGATTATCCCGTTGATCACAAAAAAAGCCTGTCTTGTGTCCGGTGCCAAAGTGGATTTTGTATTTCACACCGTGTTCGTGAATCGTGATCGATTCGGGGCAGCCATCGCTCCGAATCTCCGGGAGTGTCGACCCCTCCTGGCTTCCAAATTGAGGGGAGGGAGCAATCAAGTGATGCTGGGTACCCAGCTTTTGATGCAAGCGACTCAAGATTCCATCGGCGCGCTGATACATGCCGAGCGAGAATGCCTCCGCGCTCAAACAATCGCCATAGCGATCAATCACCAAACCAGGGAACCCGTCTGCCTCGCCATGCACAATCCGATAGGCGTCCGTTTGCTCGGGGAGGCTCAAGACTTTGTGTCGGAGCGAGATCGCGTCATCGAGCTGCTCGTCCCAGAACGCGTCGTCGGGAAACCTCGCGTTCCAGGAATAGATCCTGACCGCGACTTCGGCCTTGGGATTGTAAATGCCATACGCAAACAATACCGATTCAGGTTCCGTGCAGTAAATCGCTACCCAGTCACCCGGGCCTGGATTGCCATCGATCGACAAGAGCCGTTTTCGGAATATGTTCGGGTGAAGCGTGGCTCGCTGAATCCTGACCGAAGGTATGGGAGCACCAGCAATCGGTGACAGGATTTGTTTGCGGCTTCGATGCGATTCGTGGCTGTCCATGTTTTTTCCAAAAGTCCTTGCAAAGCTTTGGTAATCCGTTCGTACAACGATTCGGATTCATGCCTTCGCTTTGCGGTCCCTAGCGAAAAGGTCGCCACAGGGAATCATCCATCCTAGACAGGATGGTGTCGATATTCGATGGCGATTCGCCTGAATCTGTCATCCAAGCATCGCGCACCAGTCGCATCTGTTCCAACACTTCAGGTGCGCGTGATCGTATCTCGTTCTGTTGCCATCGATCGTCGGGCATAGCGAACAGCGCTCCCTGTTGGCCATCTTCACCCTCCGTACCATCCCAAGCGGCTCCCCATGCAGGCACATTGAGTGCTGTTTGGGATCCGTCGATTGCCAGGGTAGCTCGCATTGGCGCTGGCCATGCATCCCGACGAAGGCTACTGATCGCGACCAGTTGCTCGATCTCCGCGAAGGATGATTCGCTTGGCAACGGATCATCTCTTTCAGCTTGCCAACCATTCTTTTCGATCCAACTATCCACAATGCGACCGAGATGATGCGGTTGCAAAAAAGGAGCGAAGCGAACACCCAAGGGGAGTGAATCACCCGGTCGCAGGATCAACGGTGTGTGGAGCATCTCGGAATGAAGTATCGTTGCATGACTGCCGATTGCTTCGCGGTTTTGTGACTTCGGCGCACCTAATTGTTCAGAAAACTCTGGGTAGCCAACGCGGTGATGTTCGCCAAGCGGGAATCCCAAGACACCTGCCAGCGCGAGAAGGCAAGATGGAGCGATTTCCAGTTGTTCCAAGGCGGATTCTATCCATTCCCAGACTTCATCGACCACCATCGCTTGCCCACCCGCGCCGCAGGACCATCCGAAGATAACATCAGGATCGGTATGTTTGTCGACCCAAGCGAATGGGGGGGCTGTTTCTCGCGGGGGAAGAGGATCTTCTTCACCGCAAAGAGAGCAGCGATATTCGTACGGAGCGTCCCATGCGCGTCCGAGTCCGCGAGAATGTATCCAAAGCCATGGCAGGGATTCGATCTCGGGAATCCATTGCTCGAAGCTTTGCGAAATCAACGATGCGAATGCGGTTTGCCCCTCCTCGGGTGGCGATGCGAGCATTGCTTCTCCCGAGAGAAGTTTTTTTCCGATTTCGAGAGCAACCGGTGAGTCGGTGATCAGTAATCCGGGTGATTGCAGGACTGTTTCCACGTTGGAACGGCGAGCATCCCCCAAGCCATGGAAGCCTTGATTGCCTAGACGACGGACAAGATGTTTTCCTGACCACATGGAGGCGAGCACGTGAGGTACTGTGCAGCCATCCATCCAAAATTGATCGGCAATCAAGGATCTCGATGCGAATCGATCGATGTGTGGAGTAGGGCATATCGAATTGCCATAGGCGCCGACAAGATTGCTACCGAAATTTTCGATGGTTACGATCACTGCCGTTGCCGATCGCACCGATGACGAACTCACGTTACTTCGGCTCAATTCTTATCCACGGTTCCGGCTTGCCGTCTCGCATTCGGAAAACTTGCTGTGCGTGGGGATCCACGATAACGGGTGTGTCCTCGTACAGGAACAAGCCTACGGGATTCATGAGAGGTTCGCCCGAGAAAACGATGCGAGGAGCTTCGCCGGGAGGTATCAACCAGAGTGCTTTTTTGTAGCCGTCCGTAACCCATGCGCGATCTTGGGAATCTACGACAACCTGATGCGGAAACTCGAACTGTCGATCGCCCACGATCACGTCCTCTTTTCCGTCAGCATCGAGCCGCAAAAGTTGCTTTTCATCTTGCGATACGACCCAAAGCCGATCCTTGGAGTCGACGAATAGACCGCGCGGATTCACTTTCGCAAAGACAGTCGGCTTTGCAGTGGCATCGTCTTGCTTCCAAATGACTCGCCGTTCGACATCCGCGATGTAGAGTGTTCCTTTGCTGGAATACGCCAAGTCGACTGGGATGCCAATAAGGCCATTGACGGTCGGTTGCATCTCCCCTTGTTCGTTGCGTCGATACACTTCCCGCGTTGCGGGGTCACCCACGGTGAGAGTCCCGGTGGGAGAGATTGCGATACAGCGAACCGCATTGAGCGGTTTACGGAACTGTTTCTCGCCACGGATGACAAGTTCGAGTTTGTCTTGCTGATAACGCCATACACCTGGGCGATTCCGATCGACAATCCAGATGGCTCCATCACTATCCGCGACCCCATCGAGTGGATAGACCGCACTTGCCGGTCGTGTTCCATTATTGGATGGTGGAGCGGGAACTTGGCACAAGGCCGTCGAGCCAAAGCAAGACAGCGCAGAGCAACAAACGACAACAAGCTGGGAGAGGCTCATGTTGTTAGCCATGCGAGGCAATCGATGAATAGTGCCGTGCTCGCGACGAGGATTTGGGAGCACGGATCACTAGCAATGTACCACAATGCGGGTTCCGCACCATCGGAGTCAGAAAAAAAAGCGGAGTCAGCTGTTTATGGAGGGCTGCCTCAAAAAAAGAAGGGTGACACCTTATGGTTCACCCTTGGAAAGAAAAGAGTTCTTCTGAAAGTGACTTATTTGATGGGGGATACGATCGGAGCTTGGTCCCCATCGTCGTTTGCTTGACTGATGGCAACAGCGGTAAGAGCTCCAAGAGCAGCCAACGTTCCGATCCCTCCGAGTCCGCCGGAACCCAATCCACCGCTTGCTCCAATTCCTCCACCTCCACCTCCGCCTCCCATGCCGGCGCCGCCCCAGCCTCCACACATGGTCGGGCAAACTGGAGTTTCCTCGCAGACAACGCATTCCTCAATAGGTATCACTTCGGCAGGTACATAGCAGTTGGGTTCCGCGAGTTCGACATT
>JBILVV010000053.1:0-17448 GCA_044370255.1 Pirellula sp. | reverse complement strand
GGAGTACTATCTCGACCTCAAGAAGACCCGCCAAGATTTCATTTCGCGGATTACCATGCCGGTTATCCAGTTGCTCGCGGCGATTGCGATTATCTGCCTGCTGATTTTCATCAACGGTTTTTTTAAGTCGGGTTCCGCAACGGATAAACCATTCGATTTGACCGGCGTTGGATTGCGCGGGGGAACCGGAGTCTTGATCTTTCTTTCAATCATCCTGGGAATCGGAGCGGTCCTTGGGACCATCGCTTTCGGCATTTGGAGGAACTGGTTCAACTGCCACAACATCCTTGTGCCATTGATCAGAAACGTGCCGGTCATCGGTCCGGTCTTTACCCAAACGGCCATGGCGCGTTTGTCTATGACCCTGTCGATGATGCTGGGCGCAGGGGTTGATGCGAAACGGAGTGTTCGCGACGGTCTGTTGAGTACCGGAAATTATTACTACATGTCCGGCTTGCCCGTGACGATGGAGGAGATCGAGCGGGGAAACTCGCTCGCGGAATCCTTGGCAGCACCCGGTGTTTTGCCTGATGATTTTATTCAAGCGGTCGAGGTCGGCGAGCTGAGCGGCAGCGATAGCGAATCGCTCGAACGCATGGCGGTGGTCTATGGCGAGAAAGCTCAACTCGCCCTCAAACAGTTGGCGATCGCTGCCGGGTTTGCGATTTGGACCATGATCGCAGCGATGATCATTGCCGTGATCTTCATGGTCTTTATGCAGTATGTCAACATGCTCAATGGGATGTTGAAATAGGCGGTTCGATTGTGCAGGTCGTGCGGGTTGTGTGTTTCTTGAGTTAGGATTTCTTATTCAGGCTTCACATGTGTTGAAAACCACTTCGGCAATCCCTGCCGTGGATGACGTAGGTTTTAGAGTCTATTGAACCACGTTTCGGTCGATGCATCGTGTCCTTCCCGAGTTACTTATCTCATGCGTCCGAGTTCACGCCCCGCCACCAAGAAAATCTCTCACGGCTTTTCGCTTCTGGAACTGGTGGTTTGTGTTGCCATTATAGGAATCATGACGGTCGCTTTGGTGCGAGTCTTCAGCCGTGTGGATCAAACGCGTGTTGTGTCGGTAGGGGAAACAGCGCGGCGCATCAACGAGATCGCGAACACGGTACATGCAATGACCGGCCAATGGCCTGCGGAAGTTGACCATGGTATTGTTCCGCCCGAGATCGAACCGTATCTGTCGAATCGGATTTTTAGGAACTCTACCCAGTTAGGCGGGACATGGGATTGGAATGGTCTTGGCGGCGCGTCTGGTGATTCACCGGGTATCGCGATCCGTTTCAAGTCATCGAGCGATGTCGATTACAGTCTTCTCAAGAAACTCGATTCTTTGATCGACGATGGAGACTTGTCAGCCGGCGAATGTGTATGGATGTCGACCAACGGAGGGGCTTTCTACATGATGGGGGCTATCGATTCGCCCTCCACGAAAACGGAGTCCTCACTCTCCATGAAGGCGGAGTCCGTCGAGACGTTCGGCCTGCCGATCAAAATGGAAGCCATGACGATGAGTGAAGAAGCTGCGATTTCTTTCGAAGATCTCGTCAAGTGATTCCCTGATCGGTTTTCGCTGGGTAGTTCGCTGGGTAAAGAGCAAAGATGTTTGCGATGAGAATCATCGCTCCTCCTGCAATGAGACTCCACGTCCAAACTTCATTGGCATGGTTCATGCCTGTCCATCGCGACAGCCAGCCCGGCAGGAACAATGCCCAGGTTGATGCAAACACCGGTTCCAGCGAATAGATCACGGCCGCCTGCGATGCCGAAACATGCGGCTGGAATCGGTTCATCAGTCCGAATGAAATCACGGAACAGAGAGAGGCGAGGATCAGCAAGCTCGCTGTATATCCTTGGCTGGAGGTTAGCTGCCACCACTCCAAAGCTCGCATCGCCGTCCCCCCGGGCAATTCAAACCATCCACGCGCTGCCAACATGCCGGAGAACAGAATCCAGCTCAATCCTGCCGTGGTTGCAAACATGCCGCTGGTCAATGCAACGGATCGCACGCGCTTGCCGTAGTAATCGAGCAACAAAACTTGGAAGGCAAAGAACATCGATGCGATCGTGGTCAACGTATCGCTCCACGTCCAGCGTTCCGATGCATCCGCCGCGAAATGAACTCCTGTGTCGTCGACTACAATCAGCCCGGTCAGCACCACCACCCCCAGCAACGCTAAGATCGCTCCCATCACCATCCATTTCGATGGGAATATTCGAAACATCATCACCCCGAGCAACGGAGTGAAGACGGTAGTGAGACTGGTCAAGAACCCGCTTCGCGATGCGGGGATGGTAGCCAAGCCGATCACTTGCAGGACCATGCCGCTGAAGAACAACAGCCCGATGATCGAACCGGCTCGCCATTCCTCGCGCGTTGTTCGAGCGACTAGACGAAATCCGAACAAACCGAGAAGAACCAGCGCCAGCGTAAAGCGAGTCGCTAGCATCCAGGTCGAAGCGAGCAATCGAAAGTGAATCGAATGCTCGGCCGCATCGATATCGATTCCAAAGTGAGAATCGGTCATCGCATTGAGCGCTTTGACGACCGGAAACGAAATACCCCACAGGACATTGACCAGAATGAGCGCTCCGATGGCGATCCAAGGAAACGCTCGCACGCGATGAGCAAGTTGACTATTGAGCATCAGCTTGGCATCGCTGCATGCATTGCATGCTCTCGCGCAGGATCGTCTCTATGCCTGGGGAATAGTCGAAGACCTCGACGCTGACCCAACCTCGGTAGTCGATCTCTCGAAGAGCGCGGAAGATCGGTCGCTGATCAACATCTCCCATGCCGGGACCAAGCCGATTTGGATCATTAGCATGGAAGTGAATCATCCAACCGGCATTGTCTCGAATGATCTGATCGATCGGGATCCCTTCGCTGCTCATCGCCTTGACGTCCAGATGGAGTTGGACCCAGGGACTCGCGATTGCATCGATCAGCGAGCGGGCTTGGGATGCATGATTGAGAAAATTCCCTTCACCCGGCCCCAGCGGTTCGATCGCCAATCGGACGCGGGCCAATTCCAAGTCGGGTACGACTTTTCGCAGAACATCCGCTGCGTTGGCCATCGCTAGGTCATGGGTCATGCTCGCGGGGAAATTCCGCTGGGAAGGGGAACCCAGTACCATGACCGAGCCACCTAGGTCGTGGGTCAGGGCGACCAACTCCCGCAGATAGTCGGCAGTGCGATGACGGACCTGTGCATCGTCCGTAGTCAGGTGAAAACCCTCGGTTTTCGCCAAAAGCCAATGCAGTCCGATGATTTCCATCCCGCAGTCAGAGGCCATGCGACGGTACTCTGACCGACGCTGTGCGGGTATCTGGGAGGCGGTTGGTCCGAGCGTGAATGGGGCGACTTCCAGGCCGCTGTAACCCAAGCTGTGGGCCAGTCGCAAGCAGGTTAGCGAGTCTTCACCTTCGAAAAGCTCGTTGCAAACGGCGTATTTCATCGATCAACCACAATATGCAGGCAAAACCCATCAGGTCGCTGGAGAAACAAAACGGGACAGTCCTTTTCTCTTGTCTAGGAGCGTATAATAGCTCTAAACTTGATTGTCGTCTTCCCACCCCCTGTTTCGTCTTAAAGAGTTCGCTGTGAGGTAGCTATGCGATTTCGACATGCTGCTGGCCCCGGGTCATTCGCTTTGGCGTTGATGTTTCTGTTCGGTATTGGCTCTTACTGGATGTTTGCTGCGGCACCGCCGTCGGATACTCGAGGGTCTGATTCCAAAAAGAACACTGGCTCGTCAAAAGCCGCCGAGGGGGACAAGGAAACAGCCAAGGTTCCAGCTGCCGCTGTTCGGTCCAACAGCTCCAAGGTAAAGAAAATGAAGAACGAACCGGAATACAACAAGTTGAGTGCGGAAGAGCGTTGGGTCATCCTGAACAAGGGTACGGAGTACGCGAACACCGGTAGGTACACCGACTATTTCGCCGACGGAACATACATTTGCAAACGCTGCAACGCGCCACTCTACGAATCCAATCACAAATTCCATAGCGGCTGTGGATGGCCTGCGTTCGATGATGAAATCAAGGATGCCGTCAAACGCGAAGTGGATGCAGATGGTTTTCGCATCGAGATCATGTGCAACAACTGCGGCGGCCACTTGGGTCACGTCTTCAACGGCGAGATGCTCACCGCCAAGAACACCCGGCATTGCGTCAACAGCATCTCCGTAAGGTTTGTTCCCCGCGGCAAAGAGCTCCCCAAGGTGATCAAGCCCGAAACGGAGTCCGACTCGAAGGACGAGAAAAACCCTATCCTCAAGGACAAAAAAGGGAAGGATTAAACGAGGCTTCCTCCTGTTGCCGCGTTACTTGCCAAAGACTTCCAAGAGGGTATCGCGAACCCTCTCCCACTCCCGAGCTGCTTTCTCAAAGTCGACGTCTGCCCATCGGACTGCGTTTGCTTGTATGCGAGCGGGCTGCGATGCGGTAGGCCAAAGGGGAAAGTGAGCGCTGCTGCTCATGGTCAGTCGCGACTCCACTTTCTCGCTTACTAGATGGTCGGCGAGCGATGCGGCAGCGATCGGATGGGGTGATCGTTTGACAACCGCCAGAGTGTTGGGGATGAACACACTACCGAAAAAATCGTCGAGTTGATCTGGGAATACTATCCCCACCGGTTTGCCACTCTCCATTTCGATCATCGCATCGTCGGTATCGGTCAGCCCCCAGTCGAGGTCTCCCGCCGCAACACTCAATGCAACTTGTTTGTTGCCTGCTAGAACGATGGCGTTTGATGCTACATCGCGAATCCAGGTATCCCATACTTGCCCGTTGAGGAGAGCGTTGGGATGAGTTGCGAGAACGGTCATATGCGTAGCCGTTGTGCCGTAGATCGGATAGGCAAGCCCACACTTTTTGCTCCACCGATCATCCGCGAGTTCCGTCACACTTCGCGGCCATGAGTCTGAATCTTTCAGTCGCTCGGTATTCACCAACAGGACTCGCGCACGGGCCGCGAACCCGACCCATGTGCCATCGGAGGCTCGGTAGTTCTTCGGCCAGTTATCAGGGATCGGCCATTTGCGTGGGGCCAAGAGCCCCTTCTGTTGCAATCGGATGGTGTGAAGGATTTCGTTGTTCCAAAACACATCGCTTTTGGGTGTCGATGCTTCCTGCTCGATACGGGTTACCAGTCCGAGAGTTTTTGAGGCTTCCACATCGAATTGCCGAACGACTTGAGTACCATCGGCCGCACGTTCGTAGGCGTCAAGGATGGGAGCGGAGTACTCGCGATCCGCGGCACAGTACAAGACCACCGAATCCTCGCGCCGCGGAACGCAACCTGCGATCCAGCAAAATGCGATGGCGATAGCGACTGGAATCAGTCGAGCGAGGGGATCGGAGCCACGGGCGAAAGCGGACCCATTTGGAACAGATCCTCGACTTGCAACAACTCTCCGAGATCGACGACGCTTTGCCATTGAGATTGAAGGATATCGAGGTATTGGGTCAGGACGGATGCCAGTGTTTGCTGGGCGACGATCACATCATTAAAGCTTACGCCGTTGGGATCGGCCAGATACCGTTGGTATACACCTCGATAGGCGCGGACTTGATCGCTAAGCCCTTCGCTTTTGAACGAGTCGGCTAATTCCCGGTTCGCGCGATAAACGCCGTAGGTTGTCGCCAAGTCGGAAATGAGGTTGAGGCGAACCTCGGCAACTTGCTGGCCAGCCCTCACCAAATCCGCACGAGTTGCGATCCGATTGCCTTGATTTCGATTCAGCACCGGTACATCGCCACCGAGAAGTAGGTTGTAGGTGTTCGTACCCGGTTCAAAGGTATGATCACGCTGTACGACGACCTCCAAATCGAGATTCGGAATCGGTGTTCGGTCGGCTAAAGTCACCAGGGTCTGTTGTTTACGGACTAGGTTTTGAGCCATTTGGATATCAGTGTGAACAGCCGTCAAGCGTTCCATCGCCTGATCATAGGTGATGTTCGGCACAGCGCAGTCGATGCTGCCATCGATCGCCGCCACGTCCAGATCGGGCGTGCCAATGGCTGCTGCAAGGACTCGCCATGATGCGATGGCATCCTGCTCGGCTCGCACCAGAGTTGCTCGAGCCTGAGTGGTAAGAACTCGCAATTGAAGAGGTTCGTACGGTGCTGCTTCACCGGCAGCCACCAGATCGACCTGGGCGTTGTAGGCTCGGCCAGTGAGATCATAGAGAGCTTTGGCCAATCGAACCCGTTCGCGTGCAGCGAGGGTTTGAAAGTACGCGCGTCGAATGTTCGATGTGACATGAACCCATATCTTGCGTTGATTGACCACCGCGTTGGCGTAATCCACTGCAGCAGCCTCGGCTGCTAATCCCAGTTTGCGGGCTGTGACAATCGTCTGCGTGAGATAGGCCCCTTGATAGCCTTGCGTGAAAATCGTGTTGACGGTATCTGCTTGATATCCGACTTTCGGATTCGGAGGGAGTCCCGCCTGGATCATCAACCCTCGCGTTGACTCGACATTCGCTGCCGCCGCTCTGAGACTCGGATGATTCGAATACGCGAGCTGATGCAGCGAGTCGAGCCCGATGCGCGAGTCGATCGATTGCGGCATCGCGCCAGGTTCTGTTTTCGAGTCCCTTAGCTCAGGGAACAAGTTCCGAATCACCTTGCGCTGCTCGTCAGCACCTAGATCTCGTAGACCTGGTACCAGCAACGGTTCAGTATTCGCTCCTGGTAGTTCCGGAGGGAGACTCAACGGGCCCCGTTCCCCCAAAGGGCCTTGTTGCCCCAAAGTTTCCGGGGCCTGCTGATGACTGGCAAGCGTCAAAAGGGTCGGCTCTAAGTCAACTTGAGATGGACGTGATACTTCCGATGAAGTGGTGGAGTTCGTTGCCCCCTCGCCACAGGATTGCCAATACTCGGGAGCAGAAACATCAGCGCGATTCGGAAGGCAATACAGCGTTCGAAACGGAAACGCTTGCGGCGCCTTGCATCCCATGATGGCGATGAGTGCCAGCAGATGTATCCAAGCAGGTCGATGCATCCTTGCATACCAAAAGACCATCGGACTTTATCCTTGAACAGGCACTTTGGATTCAACTTCCCTGTATCTCTCCGAGAGCCTCTAGTGGATCCGATCGACGCTATCGAGCAGGAAAACGCAACACAAGTTTCACGGCAGGTACTTTAGTTGCAATCGCTGCGAGCAACAGAATCGCATTATCTTTCCTCATCCAACGAACTCATCGCAAAACAGACAAGCTGCGGGAACTAGGAAGAAGAGGTTTGGATTGCCGACAATAACGAAAGGGCTTAGGGCATCGGTCATTCGGGTTCGATAATTCCTTGCGCGTGCAAAGAGTTTATCGTTTCAGTTCAGCGAGAATGGGAAACCGTCCAATGCGTCGTTCATGGTTTGCTATCGTATCGACGGCATCCTTTCTGGCCTTAGGTGCAAACTCGCTGCAAGCTCAGAATCCATGTTGCGATGCGGCACCCAAGAAGTGCAGTAGCTGCGGTCAGGATAATCAGCGCGTCGGTGTTCGCATTCCATCTCTGCAATTCCTAGTGATTGATCGCCTTTCGGCTGCTGGAGATCGGTTGGAGCAGTCGATGCGAAGTGCCTCGTATCACAAGCATCTCCAAAGAGATAGCAAAGTCAGACCACCGTATCTTGAGCCGAGTTGTGGTGCCGAGCCGAGTTGTGGTGCCGAGCCTGCCTGCGGATTTGAACCTGTTTGTGGGATCGAAATGGGAGTGATATCGCAATCCAAGTGCGATAGTCCACACGCATTTTCGGAACATAATTCCTCTCGCACTTCCGGAGTGAATCGGCGTGGTACTCAGGGTACGATCTCCGATGTAGTGCCCAAGGCACCGATCCAGCTGTTGCCTAAAGTACAAGGAATGGCCAACGAGGAGAACCGGATCCAAAAACAGGTGATCGGTAAAAATGAGATAAAAGAGGAAAGGGAAACGGTAGGCCAGAAGCAGGTTGGAATTCATGAGCGACCTGTCAAAGCTCCTGACGAGGCAGTCGAGCCTAGCGTACCGAAACTGCTTCCTACACCGGTTTCGGAACAAATTGCTGCACCGAAGTTTTCAGACATGCCTGAGCCTATCACGGATATATCGGACCAGGTTCCGGTCCCTCAGCTTCCTTTGTTGCCGTCAACAGAGGTGCCGCCAGCAGAAGAACCAGCGGTTCCCGAAGTTCCGCAGCAACCCTTGCCCGATATCTTGGTGGATCCGTTTATGGAAGATGTCGGACAATCTAAGACTAGCTCTCGATCGCGAGTTGCCTTGGCATCGAGTCTTGAGACTGTACCGGTCAACGCGCTTCGAGAAGGGGAGCCCAAGCGACTGAGCCCGAGCCAGAAGGGGATCATTGCGAGGGAGCTTGCCGCGCCCCGGGCGACCCGTATTATCTTCAAGGGATCCTTTGACGGAAAGATTGAACCGTAGGCCAGCGATGTAGGTTACGGGTTGATCGCGGTTACGATAACCAAGATGATCACGACACAACTGACCGCCATGGCGGTGCCGGCCAGCACCATACCGATGACGGTGAGATTTCGTTCGCTGGGCGAGGCTACGCCTCTAGCGATATTCCTCAAATCACTGTAGCCGATTGCGAGAGCTACTCCGGACATCACCAGCGAACCCACCCAGGTGATGCACAGCATCCAGCTGACGATTCCTAGGATCAGTACGAGGGTTCCTCGGCTTGCGATCGGGTATTGAACAACACTGCTTTGCGCCCCAGGTATTTCGCCAAAAGCGTACGACGAGGGTGCCGGATTAACAGGTTGAGGGAGCGAACCGGGTTGCATGACCATTTGGATTGCGTTTCCGGGCAATTGGACCCATTCCAAAAACGGGATCCAATTCTCTTGACCTTCCTCGCGAATAAAGCAAGCGGCATTGATTCTGTTCTCTTGCAACCAGCCAACGAGGACTTCGTAGGAGACCGGTCCGTACTCGGCGCCGGTGGGAATACGCGCGAAGTATTGTTTCTTCCGGGCTACCTCAACTTCTTTTTGAAATTCAGATTGCGAACTTATCGGCACAACGTAGACCGTGTTGCAAACCGGACATTGCGCTTCGGTTCCCGCATGCTCGTCTGCGACTCTAAGAGTGCGTCCGCATCCTGGGCAAGTTGAGTCGATTGGCATGGCGTTGCCGAGTTCATGCGCTCGGGTGTTTGTCCGGATGGAGGTAGATGAAGGATTTGCCCAACCGTCCTCCGTAGTTACCGGCGGAGATGCGGACTAAGCCATGGACCGGGAGTGCTGCCTCGATGGCTGCGTAGGTGGCGCGAGCGACATCCTCGAGAGACGAGCCGTTGACGATGATCTCCATGATCGATCGCACTCCTTCGGGAACGCGCGATGCATCCCCGAGTTTTTCGCGGAGGGTGGGGCAGTACTCGGCATAGGTGCTGGCGATCAGAAACTTGTACTTGCTACCTGCCTTGCTCGCACTGGCAGCGACACCACCAGGGAAGGTGGTGATGACATTCGGAGCTGCGTTTGCAGCCTGGGCCGCTCGATCCGCCGCCTCGATGGCCGCATCCTCGGTGCTACCGAGAAACCAGAGATTCCCCCCCATGATGCCATCAGCATACCCGAAGCGCCGACTGAGAAAAAACTCTCCGCCGAGGGTCGGGATCGTCCAACCCTTTTGACCATTGAGCTCGCTGCGAAATTGATGGCCATCTCCAAAGAAAGCGATCTTGCGACCGAGTTTGAAGTACGGATCGCTGTCGAGAGCATTGAAGCATCGGGTGGTTGGACAGGTGAGCACGTTTTGCGAGAGCCGTGCTAGAAGAACTCGTTCGAGATGTTCCGCACGATCCTTGCGAAAGCGGGGAACATGGAACTGTAGTAAAGCGCCGATGCGTCCGTCGGGAGTCTGTTGACCTGCCGAGGTTCCATCGAGGATTTGTTCGATCCCTGCTTCGCAATCACAGAGGATCGTACTTGACGCGTGACCGGTCGCTTTTTCGCATGCGGCCAACAACCACTTGCGATCCCTTGCGGTGACCAGCACGCGAGCGTAGATGCTGCGAAAGGCCTCCGCGTAGGTGTCATCGACGAGCGACTGCCAATCGGGTCGCGTCCAAGGCTCGTTGTTTGCCTCGTTGTTTACCTCGCTGTTTGCATAATGCGTCATTTGCGACCACGACCCTCGTACACGGCCGACTCGGTGATGATCTTGTCCATGTAGATATCGTGCTGGTCCATCGGAATTGCTTCGAACATCTGGCACTCGAAGGCAAGGGCAACCAAAGGCGTTTGCAGACGAGCATGCTCGAGCAACTTATCGTAGTAGCCTTTGCCGTGACCCGTGCGACCACCGGTTCGATCGAATGCTACGCCGGGAACCATGATCAAGTCGAGATCTTCGGGTTGCAGATGCTTGGCCGCGACATCCCGCAGTTCGTTCTTCGGTTCAAGAATCCGATACATTCCCAACTCGAGTTCGTCCATCGACTCGAGCCAGAACAATTCCAACTCACCATCGACACAGTAGGGAACCACAATACGCTTTCCGGTCGTCAATGCTTCGGGAAGGGCCTGTCGAGTTCGAACTTCTTCCCGGACATCGACATAGAACATCACGGTCTTGGCGGCATGATATTCGGGCAGTTCCAGGAACCGCTTCATGATCGCGTTGGAGACGCCGTCCTTGTCCTCTTGGTTGCGACGGTTCTCATGGGCTTGTTTGCGAATCGCAGCCTTGCGTTCCTGGAATTCGCTGACGGGTACTTCTGACATAGTCGAGTAAATCGTTTGTGATGGAAATGACGGCAAATCAAAGGATGAATCGTAGCAAGCCGTGTGTCGTTTGTCATGCAGAGATTTGCGTTTCATGGCGGCTTGTCTGCCGGGAGCCTGCTCCGTAGAGTTGTGCATCGGGCGGGCGAAGGACGTTTCCAGGTGGAGACTCTCGAAAGGGACTCCTGTGTGAGACGACTCGGGCCCGCCTCGACTATCTTGTGCAGGACGCATATCCCTATCGTATCGATTGGCCACCGCATTCTCGTCGGGCCTTTGATCCGCGGGTCACGGAATCGATTCCAGGTCGCTACCACCCTATTTTGCGTCACGTCGGGATCGAGCGCGCGAAGGATTGACGGTTGCGAAAGATGGCCTGCGCGATTCTCGTCGGCTGTTTTTTGACCGGCACATTCGGTGCTTTATACTCGCGTGTCCCTTCGAGTGTTTGCCCCATGCACCTATTGATTCGCTCCAGCATGCTCTCCTGCACAAGAATCTGCTACATCCTCCTCACGGTCGGCTTGACCGCCTTCATCGGCATAGACCGCAGCCATGGCCAGGGTCCTAGCTTCATCTCCGGAACCAACGCGGGCGGCACCTCCGAGACTCGCGAACGCGAGGACGTTTCGGTACTTCAGATCGGGCGCCAACTCGAATCGGAGAAACGTTGGCACGAAGCGATTCTGTATTATGAAAAAGCGATTCGACAGGATGTGGGTAACGCAGAAATCGTCAACCGTCTACAAACTGCCCGCGTCCATTTCGACGTTGTGCGTCGATACAGCGACCGCAGCTTTATAGAAACCGTCAAGCGATCTACTCCCTCCGAAGCGCTCGAAGTGTATGGCGAAGTCATCGCTAAACTCGAGGCATACTTTGTCGAAACCGTAGACTATTCGAAGTTGGCTCTCTACGGGACCGCTTGCTTGGAGATCGCATTGACCGAACAGGATTTCATCGACGCTCACTTGCCAACCGTCCGCCGAGAAGCGATCGATGCATTCCGCCGGAAAGTTCATCAAACAGTCATTCAGCGACGGATCGCATCGAACGCCGAACTCCGATCAGTCGTTTCTCAGGTTGCCGTGCAAGCGCAGCAGCAGATCGGTCTATTGCCCTCCGCGACGGTCTATGAATTGTTGGCTGGATCGGTCTGCATGCTCGATCCCTATTCCGCGTTCCTGACACCCGGGGAATACCGTGAAGTCATGTCGCAGATCGAGGGAAATTTGATCGGCTTGGGTGTAGAGCTTTGGGCCGAGGGTTCGGAACTTCGGATTGTCGATGTGTTTCGGGGAAGTCCCGCGTATGAAGCGGGCTTGCGCGGTGGGCACTTCATCTTGGAAGTCGACGGCAACTCGGTCCGCCAGGTCGGCGCGAAAAAGGCCGCCGATATGTTGCGAGGGCCTGAAGGAAGTCGCGTGCAACTGGTGATCTCCAACGGTGGAGACGAATCGGTAGCGATCGAAGTGGTGCGCAAGCGGGTCGAGATCCCCAGCGTTTCGATTGCGGAAATGCGGGATGGCGGGGTAGGCTACATCCGCATCACGAACTTTCAAAAAACAACTGTTCAGGAAGTTGGACGCGCGATGTTCCAACTGTCCCGCGAGGGGATGAAGTCTCTAGTCATCGATCTGCGTCGCAATCCCGGCGGACTTCTGGAGTCGGCTGTGGACCTCGCAGATGAATTCTTGTCCCAGGGAGGAATTGTCTCGACGCGAGGTCGAAACGGCGAAGAAAATCGCAACTATGCAGCCAAACTTCCAGGAACTTGGGATATTCCCTTGGTGGTTCTAATCGATGGCGACAGCGCGAGCGCGAGCGAGATATTCGCGGGTGCGATCCGAGATCACAATCGAGGCTATGTCGTCGGCCAAGTCTCGTATGGCAAGGGAAGTGTTCAGGGTGTGTTCCACAATGATCGCGGTCAAGGCGGGCTCCGATTGACGGTATCGAAGTTCTACTCTCCAAGCGGCATCGCGATCAGTGCCCGAGGTATAATCCCCCACATCTTTGTCCAGGAAGAATCGTCGAACGCACCTCAGAGCCTGACGGCTCTGAAGCCGAATCTGGATCGGCCCAGGTTGGTTGCTCAGGGGCTTCCTACCCAAGGATCGGGCCCTACGCTTGAGTCGTTGACAGCAAGCAGACCTGCTGCCGAAGGGACCAGCTTCGACAGTGCTGTCAGCGGTGCCGATCCCATCGCTTCGCGTGACGCGACATTGGAAAAGGGTCTTCAAGTGGCTCGCGAGATGCTTCTGCAGGCTCGTTCTCGCTAATGCCTGGTTGCTCCGAGCTCCAGGAATCTATGCAACTTAGGCGTACTCATGGCTGGGTCTCACTAAATGCCGGCATCGGCTAAGATATCAATCGTTGGTCCTATTGACTGCATCCTCATATTGTGAACCATAAGTCAGGAGACTTGATTCATGTCGCGTTACATGGCTTTGATTTGTTTAGTGCTGATACATGGTTCAGCTTTCGGGCAGAACACCGATCCGATGAGCGTTCTCAAGCGAGAGGTCGGCGTCTGGGATTGCGATGTGAAATTCTATCCCGATCCCAACGGACAAGCGGTTGTCAGCAAGGCGATTGAGAACAACTACATGGTGGGCAACGTGTGGTTGGTTGGAGACTTTAAGGGGGAGATGGCCGGAGCATCTTTTCATGGAAGCAGTCAAATGGGATACGATCCTAAGAAAAAGAAGTACATCGGATCTTGGATCGATTCGGCGAGTCCTTACCCGACCGCGATGGAGGGATCGTACGATGCAGCCTCGAAAACATTGACCATTATCGGTATCGGAAAAGACCCCAACGGTGCGGAATCCAAAATGAAACTCGTTTCGGTCTTCAAGGACGAAGACAATCGAACGATGACGATATCCATCGCGGGGACTGGCGACGAGTGGCTGCGCATGATGGAGTGCGAGTACCGACGGAAGAAAGATCGCTAGTCGCAGGTTGCCGGTCGCGACTCGATGACTCGGGCCTAGACTCGAGCTTATCCATGGAGTTCGTCATCTTCGAGAGCCCGCTCGAAGCCTCTCACCATTTCTGCGGCTTCCTGAATCGAAATAGTCATTCGCGTGAGAGTCTCTTCGAGTCCAGGGAAGTTCTCGGAATAAAACGAACGAGCGGTCGTGTCATTCCAGATTTCCTGGACGGCTACCATCGATTCGCGCCATGAGTTCAGGCTGCTGGTAATGCGAGCTTTGGATCCCACGAGATCGTTTCTACAACGTGTGCTCATGGCTTGGTGGATGTTTCCTTCACGAGCCGATCGAGTCCTTGCAGATTTTCTATCAAGCGTTGACGCGCATCGAGGTCGGTGTGGTTAAGGATGCCGATCGGGCCTCGAAATCCGGATTGGGCGATGACTCGGGCCCAGTCTCGATCCCGATCTCCTTCGCCGATGACCAGAATTTTCTTTCCGACGCGGTCGCCATCGGTTTGCATACCGTTGAGGTTGAGTGCGAGCAACTTGGGACCGATCTTTTTGAGGATTTCGGGCAGTCGTTCGATTTGATCGTGGGCGTGGTGCAAGTTGTAAACGATTCCGACATTGGGGAGATCAATCGCTTCGATCAGCCGAAGTTGGTTTTCAGGGATGCCGAACCAACCGCCATGGTTATAGAGGGCGACTTTGCAGTTCGCTTCCTGAGCCGCCAGGGCAATCTCCCGCAGCCGCCGCACCTCCGATGCGATGAACGCGGTTTCCGCATCCCCCTGCATCGACGGATCTCCTCCTCCGGTAACCCAAAGCTGCGGATGCACATCGTGTTTCTTCAGCAGCGAGAGAATGAGTTTTGCTTCGTCGTTGAGAACGGTCGGGAACCACCACGCTGTCAGCTCGATGCCGTGTTTTTTTAGAGTTAAGATCTCTTCCTCAAAGCTCGCGACGTGTTCCGCTCGATAATCGTAGGCGAGTCGGCGAATCCGGAGCTCGTCGAGCATATCCGCCCGTTGTGCTGGCGTACGTTTTTGAGAGTCGAAGGGTACAATGCACCAAGCCACCAAATTGGACCGGTCATAGATTTCGGGTCGAGACTCTTGAGAGCGCGCGAGATCGCAGAAAAACAGGCTGTTCGATATCAGGGCCCAAAAAAACAGCCCGATCCACGCTACCCGCGCCTTGCCCGTCCTCAATTTCGGAACTCCCATCGAAATCCCCTTTTTTCGAAAAGCTGTTGTTTCGTAGCCCCACTCCTGCGGTCAACCGATAGAACTACCCAGTATACACAACTCGTTGCAGGATCGCTCGATCTGAGGTTGTGCGGCGCGCGGTTCGCGAATACATTTTCTAAGCGTTTTTCACTCTCCAAAAGCCTCTGTTGACCCCCTTCAAGACGTCATGACATCACCTACCCCAGTTACGGTCGCGTACGGCGACGGCATCGGTCCCGAAATCATGCAGGCAACCTTGCACATCATCGAGGAAGCCGGAGCAAGCTTGGAAAAACATGTCATTGAGATCGGTGAAAAGCAGTATCTCAAAGGGAACATGGCCGGCATCGAGCCCAGCGCTTTTGAATCCTTACGGTCGACTCGCGTGTTCCTCAAAGCACCGATCACGACACCGCAAGGTGGTGGCTTCAAGTCCCTCAACGTTACGACGCGAAAAGCGTTTGGCTTGTATGCAAACATCCGCCCCTGCTTGAGCTACGACCCATTCATCCGCACCAAGCATCCGAAGATGGATGTGGTGATCGTCCGGGAGAATGAAGAAGATTTGTATGCGGGGATTGAGCATCGTCAAACACTGGATGTGATGCAATGCTTGAAGCTGATCTCTCGTCCTGGGACAGAGAAGATCGTTCGCTATGCATTCGAGTACGCTCGCGCGTACGGTCGCAAGAAAGTCACTTGCTTCACCAAAGACAATATCATGAAGCTGACCGATGGTCTGTTTCATAAAATTTTCGATGAGATCGCAGCGGAGTACAAGGACATCGAGAACGAGCATTGGATTGTGGACATCGGCGCCGCCAAGCTCGCTGATACTCCTGAAGCGTTTGATGTCATCGTGATGCCAAACCTGTACGGCGATATCTTGTCCGATGTCGCGGCTCAGATCGCTGGTTCGGTCGGTTTGGCAGGGAGCGCAAACATAGGTGATGGTTGTGCGATGTTCGAAGCCATTCACGGTTCCGCACCTCGACGCGCCGGTCAAAACTTGGCAAACCCCTCCGGACTGTTCCTCGGCGCTATTCAGATGTTGGTTCATATCGGCCAAGCCGACATCGCCGAGCGTGCCCAGAACGCTTGGCTCAAGACGATCGAAGACGGCGTGCACACCTACGACATTTTCAAGGAAGGGGTTTCCAAAGAGAAGGTCGGCACCAAGGAGTTTGCCCAAGCAGTTGTCGCGCGGTTGGGTAAGAAGCCGGAAGTTCTCAAGGCGGTGGATTACAGCCGAGCACCGCGCCGCCCCCTCACCGATCGCCCACCCTATGTTCGTTCGACCGAAAAGCGGGAAATGGTGGGCGCCGATGTGTTCGTTGCATGGACCGATTCCATCGACGCATTGGCCGCAAAACTGAAGCCGTTGGCTGGCGATGGAATGGTGCTCGAAATGATCTCCAACCGCGGGATGAAAGTTTGGCCCGATGGAATGAAAGAAACATTCACGGTCGACGTCAATCGTTGCCGATTCTCGCTTCCAGAGGGATCCAGCGGTAGCGTTCCTCACACTGCGATCATCGCCCTACTGGATCGTATTACCAAAGCAGGCCTCGAATTTGTCAAACTCGAAGGACTGTACAATTTCGATGGCAAACCGGGCTTCTCGCGCGGTCAAGGTCAGTAATTCGAGCGTGATCCCTCCAAGAGTTGCGAAAGAAATCAGCATCCTCTTCGGCGCCGCCGCAAACCTATCGGCCATCAACGATCGCGGATTGAGCAAAGCGATCGTTTATCGAATCGATACCCTCGCTGCTCGCTACGCCATGAAGCGATGGCCGGTCACAATGGAGCGGGAACGGCTTCAAGAAATCCATCGCTTCCAAAATCACTTGGCGGACAGCGAAAAACCGTTTACGCCCGGTTTGGTCAAGTGGAGCAATGGCAACACGCTTCTCGAAGCCGATGGGGTTTGCTGGGAGATCTCCGATTGGAGACCCGGTTCACCAATCGAGAATTTGGGGGATGTGGACGACAACCAAATTCGCCAGTGTGCCGAAGCGCTCGCAAGCATTCACTCGCGCAGCGAATCCTATGGAACTCAGGCGATCATCCCCCCGGGACTCAAGCAACGTTTCGATGGCATGGTTGCCGCGATCCGCCCTCAGACTGAGAAGCGGCGCAGATTTCTCGATTCGATTTCCGCTCACAACAAGTATCTTGCTGCCAATGTTCTCAACGATATCTACTTGAGAGCGATATCCGTCATTCCAAGCGTTTTCGAACCGGTCAAACGTTTGTCCGAAACATCGACAAAATGCTTTTGGATTCTTCGAGATGTGTGGCGCCAGCATCTTTTGTTTCGCGAGAATCGGCTCTCGGGAATTCTCGACTTCGGCGCGGCGAGGATCGATTGGCCAGGCCTTGATTTTGTGCGTGCATTCGGAACATTGATGTTCGAATCCGATCCTCGGTGGCCTATTGCCTTGGAGCATTACCTGAATCAGCGGCCTGACGATAGTCTTGTATTGACAGACCTCGTCGCTATCCATCGCGCATCGGTTG
>JBILVV010000364.1:0-5156 GCA_044370255.1 Pirellula sp. | reverse complement strand
GCTCCATCGTTCGAAGCATGCTGGTCGTGTTGTACTGTGTGCTGACCACTGCGCCGCGTCGAACATAGGGGCTGATGCAGTATGCGGTCGTGCGATATCCGCTGACATGATCCCAACCAGCTTGGGGATCATCTTCGATGATAAAGATCGCCATCTTGGGCCAGAATTTGGATTTGCTTAAACCCTCGACCATGCGTCCCACCGCGAGATCTCCATCGGCCATGCACGAAGCTGGGGTGGGACAGTTCTTGGATGTGCCGCTGGTATGGTCGTTGGGTAAACATACGAGCGTTAATTGCGGGTACGTGCCGTTCTGCTCGAAATCCGCGAGCTCTTTTAGGAAAAAGTCAGCACGGACCTGGTCCGGTACTGACATATTCCAGCCAACATATCCAGTGGGAGAGAAGGGGCGAATACTCTCGATTCCCGGGGTGGACTCAAAGATCACCAGATCTTCGATTCCCTTCCAAGTCTTGTAGCAGCTCATGTAATCGACCGCTCCCTTTCGATTGGGATCGCGCCAGCGAACGACCGGCATCATGAATTCCCCATAGTTCCGAATCCGAATGTTATGTTTGAGCGCGTTATCCCAGATGAAGCCAGCTGGTGAATAGGCCAAGGCATCGATGTCGCTTTCCTCCATGCCATCGGGATAGCTGCGAGGGAATCCAGCAAAGCTTTTTTCGAGGTAGTCGGTTGCGATGGCCGATGTGCTCCAATTGTGTCCGTCGGCGCTCAGGATGCCGCAGCAGTAGGTGTTGTCTAAAAGAACAAATTCGTCGACCAGTTTGTGTTGGTTGGGAGTGATTTCGCGACCAAAGATGCAGAGCTTGGGATCGCCGTTGCCGCGTGGGATGTCTCCGAACACTTGGTCGTAGGTTCGATTCTCTTTGATGATATAAACAACATGCTCGATCGAACTCGGCTCGCCGATTCGCTCTGGAACAGGACGGAGGGGTTGGTCAGACCTTGCGGGGAGACGGGACTTTATGATCGAGTCGTAGCGCATATTCCTGGTCGCGATCTCGCTCAACATGGGAAGCTCTTCGTCCTTGGGAATCGTAAATATCGATAGGCTTCCTTGATATTGATGGGAGTTGAATCCCTGGCCCTCCCCTTGCTTTCGAGGTTCGTTGGGAAGTCCCTTGATGTTGGCCACAGACAGAGTGTTGGTACTAGGATGCAGGGCGACTGCACCTGGGAACCATCCAACGGGTATCAAGCCTATTAATCGCGTTTCCCCTCGATCTGCTGGATCGAATTCGACCACACCGATCGCGTTTTGCGTTCCGTTCGCAACATACAATCGCTCGCCCGAGCGGTCGAATACCAACGCGTTCGGAGAAGCGCCGAACAAGTCTGCAGGATTCTGCTTGACGAAGATGGTTTCCACAACGCTCGCTTGTTGTGTGTCGATGATGCTCAGAGTGTCGCTTCCAGCGTTCGCACAGACGACATACTTCGAATCGGGAGAGACTGCGAGGGCAGAGGCGTGCAGGCCTACGATCAATTCCTTCACCGCACCGGACTCTAAGTCGATGATGCTGACCGATCCTTCGTTGGCGATGTGACGGACTGGGTCGACCCGCACCGTCGTCCCTTTTCCAGCAGGACCGGTCAGGTCGCCCGCCTCAGGACGACGGCCTCCCCAGTTACTGACGTACGCCTTGCCATCGACGATCACAACATCGTAGGGGGCGACTCCGACGTCGAATGTCCGAAGGGTTTTCCCGGTCGCCGGTTCGAGTTCGAGAAGGCGATTCGACAGGTTCCCGCATACATACAGACGGTCCCCCGATAGAGAGAAAGCGATACCGCTGGGTATCTCCTGCTTGCGTTTTGGCGCATCGGCATCGGGCAATTTCAGCACATGCGATGGTTTGACCGTGCGGTCACCATCGACCGAGAAGACTTTGATCGAACCCTGCACATTGCTGAGATAGATCTGTTTGCCATCCCTTGAGAAGATCAGCCCAGTGAAACTGAGCAATGCAGCGTTATCGGGCCGTAGATTATTGGCCGCATCAGGTGACGCATCGAGCGCCAGTGCCTGGTTAGGCATGTCGACACGGTCAAGAATCTCGCCGGTCTCGGGAGCAAAGGTGACCAGTTTGTTGGTTTTGCCTGATGTTACACCGAACGTACCATTAGGAGAAATAGCAATGGCCTGGGGACGCATTCCAGGCAACTCCACCCAATTCCCATAAGGCGTGATACGTTGATGCACAGGAGTCATCAGGGATTGGCTATCCGAACGACCGACTGCTTCAGGAGTGGGATCCTGAGCCGTGGAGAAGTGGTGGAACGATGAAAGAGATAATGCGAGACCAAATGCCAAAGGTTTTCCGAATCGCATGGACCTGTCCTGAAGATGTCGTGATCGAAATGGGGGCGTTATCGGTGAACATAGCGGTGAGCACCAACCCACATTAATGTACAGGGATGGTCACCGAATGTTTATGAAGAGTTGATGAAACGCGGCTAGCTCGCCACAGGTAGTCCTACGGCGAGCAAGGGAGATGGTGTCTTGAAGTAGGCATCAAGCGTTCAGTGGAACACTGGGATCGTCCGCGATGTTGACCCACACATGGACGTGCGGTGCTCCGCGGAAATGCCATACGAAACTCGGGCCTTCCAGTCGCCAGTTGTCCCACACCTTGTCGTCTCCGATATCTTCATCGGTATAAAAAGCGAGATGGAGTCGATCAATGCCACCTTGTTTGACGAGACATTGCTGAACTTCATCGCGATCAGTGGTGCGGAAGGGCTCTATCAATTTGTTCAACGTTCGGACCAGTTCAGACTTCTGATCTTGGGACAGTTCCGAGACGGGAATACCGGAGTACCCACTCGCGCGGAAAGCAACCGCTTCTTCGTCGGGAGTCTCAGCGACCTCTGCGAGTTTGCGCTGACGGCCATCGAGCATTTGATAGACCTTGTTCGCTGCGACCGCCTGTTCCCAAAAGACATTGCCGGGGTGGGTGGCTAATTCATCGTCGGTTCCGGCTGCGTGGCCGTAGAAAATTGGACCTCCGAGGGCCACATGCTCTTGCGTGTTTCCATCGCATCGAAGGGTGGTGTGTCGGCCGGTCAGCACAAACTCAAATTGCTGACTTCCCGGAGTCCCGAAGATTGCGAGGCTTTGCCCGACGCCGAATCCACCCATATCATCCTTGAGTTGCTTATCGAAGCGATCGTGCCAATCGGGATGGATAATCCCTCGAAAAATATCGCGTACGAGGGCTTGTTGGTCGCGTGTGTAGAAATCGCTCAGGATGGTTGGCTTGGTGATTTTCCAATTGTTGGCGACACGCGTACGAAGGATCCCTTGATCCTTGGTGGTGTGCTGCCAATCGAAACAGACCACTTCCTTTTGACGTGGAGTGAGGGATTCGTAGAGAAGCTTTACCAGGGTTTCTGGAGTTTTGGTTGTTTCCTGCAAAGCCAATAGTGGCTGACTGCCGAGCGTACCAGCGATGGCTGCCGCAGTGGAAGTGGCATGAATGAAGCGGCGACGATCCCACTGCAAGGCATGTTGTGGCTTGTCATTCGAAGAATTCGTATACATAGCTTTGCTCCTGATCGAAAACCTTCACTGGCACATACTCATACGAGCCTCTAGGTCGCCCCAGATTCACAAATCATACCCCAGATTCGGGCCGATGGCACTCAACTGTTCGGGTTCCACTCCGGGAATTGCTCGAGTTGGGTTTTCAGCGCAGCGCGTGCCCGATTCAGCCGTGAGCGGACGGTTCCTATCGAGATGTTCAAAACATCCGCGATTTCCTCATAGGACAGATCTTCCATTTCGCGGAGAACGAGAATGGACTTATGATCCTCGGAGAGGAGGGCAAGGGCTTGATGGACCAACTGCACGTCCTCATGGCGTGACAATCGATCGTCCGGAGAATCGCCGTCGGAGATCGGTTCATTGCCGGTGTTTTCTCTCGATTCATCGAGCGACACCACACCGCGATTGCGACGCCTTCGGGCCAAGGCAAAATTGAAGGCGATTCGGTAGATCCAAGTAAAGAATCTGCTGTTTTGCTGAAACGTGTCGAGTTTCAGATAGGCTTGGATGAATGACTCTTGGACCACATCCTCGGCCTCATCGGCATTTCCGACGATGCTGATCATGGCGGTATAGAGACGGTCCTGATACCTCAGCACCAACGTCTCAAACGCCGTACTCTGGCCTTCTAGGGCCAATCGGATCAACTCTTCTTCGTCGTTCACAAGCCTGCGATGCTTCCAATCTACGGCGATACAAAACCGTCCACAAGGCGAGGAACGGGCTGTTTCAATATGGTCAGCGTTAGAGCTGAATTTGTCAAATCTACCTCGATAACTTTGGGTTATTCGTATCGGAGTGCATCGATTGGGTCGAGGCGACTGGCTCTCCATGCCGGATAAAAGCCAAAGCCGATCCCAACACAAGCGGAAAAGATCAAGCTGACCACCGCGGCCAGATAATTGATGATGATCGGCCAATCGCGCCCAGACGAAATTGCATTGATCGCGGAGGTCAGGGCTACCGAACCACCGATTCCCAGCGAGACACCAATCGCCCCACCGATGATCGACAGAACCATCGCTTCCACCAGGAACTGCATCAGGATATCCATCGGTCGGGCACCCACCGCCATCCGAATCCCGATCTCACGCGTCCGCTCCGTAACCGAAACGAGCATGATGTTCATGATACCAACACCTCCCACCACAAGCGATATTCCTGCGATAGAGGCAAGCATCGCGGTCAGCGTGCCGGTGACGATACTGAAAGCTCCAGCTATCTCGGTTGTGTTAGCCACTTCAAAATCGGGGGGTTGCCCCATCCCGATGCGATGGCGATCCATCATGACGGATCGGATCTCCGCCGATGCAACAGCCATCAGTTCTGTCGATTTCGCTGATGCAAGCGCAACATCGACATTGTTAAAGTTAGAACCCTGCAAGCGTTTTCGCACGGTGGTGTAGGGCATTAGCACCACATCATCCTGGTCATCACCCACGATGTTGGCACCCTTGGAAGCGAGCACTCCGACGATCTCGAATGGGATATTCTTTATACGAACCGTCTGCCCCATCGGGTTCGCGGTTTGAAATAACTTCTTGGAAACGGTCGCTCCAATGACACAAACTTTATTGGCGTTGTT
>JBILVV010000052.1:0-17640 GCA_044370255.1 Pirellula sp. | reverse complement strand
ACCTCCATCGAAAACATGGTCGATTACGTTCGCTCCCAAGAGCAAACCGACCTGGGTAAACGACTCTCGCAGGCACGCGAAGGGGCGAAAGAAGCAGCGAATGAGCAAGAACAGCAGCATGATCATTCCTGGTTGAGCGCAGTCGGCTTTAGACGATTGAATCTCCCTTCCCACAGCGACAGTATCGGATTAGCAAACCGAGGTTGCTTGGATGCTCTGAACAACTGGACCACCCTCATCAAAAAACAAATCGGCGATACCCAATCGCTGGATCATCATCGCAAGATCGTGAAGAACGCACCCTCAGATCTCGCTTGGACAAACGACTTGTTTCGTGGGCAACAGCTATCACCCACTCCTTGGATTCGTCGAGTGATAGCTGCGCTCGCACCTCTTGAAAACAAGCCTCTATTGACCGTTCCTGATCCACCATCTACGCGAGTCACGGATCAACCTCCCGCCATGGAGTGGGTCCTGAGAGATGATGAAATCGAAGATATCGAAGCCATTGCCTCGCAATTGAATTACGACCCCGAAAAAGCCAAGCAAGCGATTCTGGACTTGCTTTCCTCATCCACGCTTCAGCTTTGGGCTTGGATCGAACAGAGCGTGCTGAGTACGCTTCCGGGCTGGAAGCATTTCGGAAAAATCATGGGAGGAATCGAGCAACGTTTCGATCTCAATATCGAGAGAATAACGATGATCACACGACAGATCAAAGAGAAACGAGAGTCGATCTTGGAGGACGTCTACTACTCCGACCAGGCTCGCATTCCCGATGTCGATCTCACGTTAGATACTATGTTGCTCGAGATCCGATTCCACGTGCTGGCCGCAAACCTTCAGAGCAAACTCGAAACGAACTTGAACGAAATCGCTGCTCGCTGGCTCAGACAATCGCTCCGAATGCTCGGTGAAATGACAGAGGTCACGGCCCAACTGATGACCGAGTTGGGGATTCAACAGACTGGATTCGAAGATGAGGAGGAGATCACCGGATTGATTCTCAATCCGTATTACTGCGAGGCGATCAAGTTCCTGCGCGAATCCTCGTATGCGAGACTTTCAGACTGCTGGAATCTGCCTCCGGATTCCCGACGTCGTGTTGCTCCTGAGTGCAAAGAGATCCGGGGGTTGGTTCGACACGTTGCTTGCACTCAACCTCCGGATGAGGCCAATTCCGATTCCAGGACCTTAAATCAACCGAGCAGAGCGAAAGGGATCGGGATCGCCAGCGGCACGAATTTCTTTCAGGATCGCTTTGGCTGGAATGCGATCTTTCGGTCTGGAAGCGAAGGGGACAACACGGAGGATGGAGCGGAAAATAGCGAGGCCTCCCAATCGATCAACTCCAACCTGACCGACGAATTCCGCCGCGCTCTGCCAAAGTTGATGAAGAGCGGTGGTGCGGTGCGAAACATTCTGATGATTGGAAGCCGAATTGAATCGGTCTTGGAGCCAACCCACTTCCAGCAAATCAAAAACTGTCGAGCGACGACCATCTCGGACCCAATCCCTACTCGCTGTTCAATTTTCTCAATCGGCGAGCAGATCAACTTGTCCGAGTTGATTCAAAGTACTTGGAACCCGAATCCAGCCATCGAGGATCTAGCTCGAAGGCTGAAAACAAGTCAGGTATCCGAATAGTTCGCCTCAGGACGCGCTGGCTGCCATCGGTTCGGCAGCCTGGTTGTTCTCGCGATTCTCGCCCCGGAACTCCAAGCGAACGACCTTGCCATCGGTATCCTTGAAGGCATCGATCACGATCGTGTTCTTTCCTTCGAAAGCACCCCGAAGCAATTCTTCCGCGAGAGGATCCTCGATACGCTGCTCGATGGCACGTCGCAACGGCCGGGCACCGTAATCCAAGTTCGATCCTTGCTTGATGATGAATTCCTTGGCTTCCTCCGTGAGATCAATTTCATAACCGCGTTCTCGCAATCGCTCGCGAACTTTGTGCAATTCGAAATCGATGACCTTCTTCAAGTCCTCCTTGTTGAGGTGACGGAAGATGATCACATCATCCAATCGGTTTAGGAATTCAGGGCGGAACACTCGCTCGATCTGATCCATGACCCGCGTCTTCATGCTTTCATAGGAAGCATCATCGTTCGGCTTCTGAAAACCGAAGGCCGATTCGTTCTTGATCGCTTCGGCACCCGCGTTGGTGGTCAAGATCAAGATAGTGTTACGGAAATCGACGTTTCGTCCAAAGCTGTCGGTCAAGCGACCTTCTTCCATCACCTGCAACAGCATGTTGAAAACATCGGGGTGGGCTTTCTCGATTTCATCGAGCAACACAACCGCGTAGGGGCGGCGACGAATCTTCTCGGTCAACTGTCCCCCTTCTTCGTAACCTACGTAGCCCGGAGGGGCACCAATCAATCGGCTGACGTTGTGCTTCTCCATATATTCGCTCATGTCGATGTGGATCAACGCATCGGAGTCTCCGAAGAGCGATTCGGCCAAAGCTTTGGCGAGCAACGTTTTGCCCACACCGGTTGGGCCGGCGAAGACGAAGCATCCGGTGGGGCGTTTGGGATCCTTCAGTCCGCTTCGGCTCCGTCGCACTGCCTTAGCAACTGCCGACACGGCTTGATCTTGACTGACCACTCGCTTGTGGAGTTCATCTTCCATGCTCATCAGACGCAGCGAGTCTTCAGTGGACAGTCGTGTGAGGGGGATGCCGGTCATTTTGGAGACAACCTCAGCGATCACTTCTTCATCGACTACTCCATCCGCTTCGCGACTCTTTTCGCGCCATTCTCGGGTGATCTGTTCCTTCTTGCGACGCAACTTATCTGCTTGGTCGCGCAGAGCCGCCGCTTTTTCAAAGTCTTGGTTTGCGACGGCTTCTTCCTTTTCCTTGTTCAAACGTTCGACATCCTCGTCGATTTCCTTGAGATCGGGTGGCTTGGCCATCGTTCGCAAGCGAACACGTGCACCGGACTCGTCGATCACATCGATGGCCTTATCAGGCAGGCAGCGAGCGGTGATATATCGCTCGCTCATCTCAACGGCTGCGACAATCGCATCGTCGGTAATCTGGACGCGGTGATGCTCCTCGTAACGTTCCTTGAGTCCTTTGAGGATCTGGATCGTTTCATTTTTCGAGGTTGGCTCGACAATGATTTCCTGGAATCGTCGTGCGAGTGCATTATCCTTTTCGATGTACTTTCGGTATTCATCGAGAGTCGTCGCACCGATGCATTGGATTTCTCCGCGGGCGAGTGCGGGTTTGAGAACATTGGCAGCGTCGATCGCTCCCTCTGCTCCACCGGCACCCACCAACGTATGCAGTTCGTCGATGAACAGGATCGTGTTGCGTGCGCGTCGAACCTCGTTCATCACCGCCTTGATACGCTCTTCGAATTGACCTCGATATTTTGTACCCGCAACCATCATCGCCAAGTCGAGAACCACGATCCGCTTCTCGGCGAGAATCTCAGGGACTTCACCGTTGACCACGCGCTGTGCGAATCCTTCCACAATCGCGGTCTTTCCCACGCCAGCTTCACCGAGAAGAACGGGGTTGTTTTTGGTTCGGCGACATAGGACTTGTGTTGCTCGTTCGATTTCGCGTTCGCGACCGATAACAGGGTCGAGTTTACCTTGCCGTGCCAGTTCCGTCAGGTCGCGGCCAAAGCTGTCCAAGGCCGGAGTCTTGCTCTTGCCACCTTTGGTCGAAGTTCCTCCCTCGCTTTGCGAACCGCTACTTGCCGGTTCCCGTCCCCCTCGCTCAACGTCCGAACTTTCCATGCCATGTCCGAGAAGGTTCAAAACTTCCTCGCGCACGTCTTCGAGCTTCATTCCCAGATTCATCAATACCTGGGCTGCGACACCCTCTTGCTCGCGGAGCAGTCCAAGGAGGATGTGCTCGGTGCCGACATAGTTGTGATTTAGATTTCGCGCTTCCTCCATCGAGTACTCGATGACCTTCTTGGCACGAGGAGTTTGCGGTAGCTTTCCGATGGTGACCATCTCAGGTCCGCTCTGCACCAACTTTTCAACTTCGAGTCGGATCTTGCGCAGGTCGACATCTAGGTTTTTGAGAACGTTCGCGGCGACACCGCTACCCTCTTTCACAAGCCCCAACAAAATGTGCTCGGTACCAATGTATTCGTGGTTGAACCGCTGCGCCTCTTGATTGGCTAGTTGCATTACTTTTCGAGCGCGGTCAGTAAATCGTTCGTACATGTTTTTGTTCCTTTCCAATTGGGCTCACGATACGATCGTATCGTATTCGCCAACGCAGACTAGGTCTGTCTCAAGGCAGGGTTGACGTTTCCAAGCTTTGCACATGCGCCACACCGCTTACGCGATCCGACTCGGTACACCCTTATTTCGATAGAGGTTTGCCTGACAACCAAACCCAAGCCTACGAATTATAGGATTTCTCCAAAGATATCAAACGGGAGGATTGTACGGGATTTTACACCCCTTCGGTCTGCGATCGTACTTTTTGCTGCCGCGACAATTTCTTCTCCCGCTCGATTTCCTCAATCCACGGCAACCCGCAATCGAGCAGCGATAACTCGTCCAAGATAGACAATGCCTGGGAATATCGACCGGTCCGACGCAAGATACTCGCCATCAAAATAGCCGCTTCGGCATCGAATCCACCCGGTCGGCAGTAGGGAGCAATCCATTGCTCCGCCTCGAAATAACTTGCCTGTAAATAGAGCGATTGGGCTTCAATGAGCGCGGCGTCGGGACAACCGCTTCGCGACATGGGCGCTCGAAGCAATCCGCGGGCGGCACTGTGCACAACTGACAGTCCCGCCGCGATAACCGCAACCGACCACAACACCCCCAGACGCCATGGTGATAACCACAAAGGCCAAATCGCGGTCGCTGTCCAACCGATCGACAAAAGTAGCCCAAACGAGATCGCAATCAATACCGAGCGTATGTCGCCGTGCCTCCACGCGCCCAGGGACCCTGGCCACATGGAGAACAAGATTCGCAACGACACCACCATCCGGCCACCTTATTTTCTCCGGTCATCTCGTTTTTCATGTCTTCGACCAGCACCTTCGGGATACCAAATTCCCCTCCGATTTCGCAAGGTCACTCAGGAATTGGCATGGACTCAGGAGGATGAAATCACGAATATCCGCGAGTCGATCCGCAAGTCAAAAAGCCGGAAATGTCCGGCGCTGTGCCAATCCCATCCATGCGAGGAAGAACAACGATGAAAACTCAACAACCACTGCTTGAAACCAGCGTCGCATGCAACCCAGGGTCGATACAGTGCTATGCCTTGCGATATGGCATTTTGCTTTTATCTTTTGGAATGGTCGGCTCTCTCGGAGGATGCACCAGTCCGCAGAACTGCCAGCCGTACCCAAACTACCCTTCTTATCCGGGCTATCCTACTGCCTATACACTCCCCTCGGGTACCACCGTTCCCACGGTCGGCGCACCCACAGTCGGCGCACCCACAGTCGGCGCACCCACAGTCGGCGTTCCCCCGGTCGGTGCCACTATGGCACAGCCACCCATCATGGGACAACCGATAGGGGGTGCTCCCGCGTATCCTGCATTCGCTCCCAGCCAACCCATCCCTCCAGGCTACACAACAGGCCCGAGGTAGAGTGGCTTAGGGTTTATTCAAGGCTTGCTTCAAAAAGACATCGACTGGGCCAAAATAGCGCTTAAACGCCTCATCGAACGATGGCGATGCAACCAGTTGCTTGATCGTCATCTCGTATTTGTTCTTCAGAGGGCCGGTTTGCACTTGACGAATCACGCCAAAACCGAGAATGGCTTCGTCTTCGTCGTTCATCTTCCCTTCCATGATGGGTTGGACGTTTTTCAGTTCGCTGATCACCGTCGGCAAGCGTCGCACCCAAGGTTGTACCCGAGCATCGTTCATACCGACCGAGTTCGCCAGTGCACTTCGTCCCGCTCCCTCGGCAAACCATCGCGGCACTCCATCCCGCGATGCCACCCATACACTGGTCAGTTGGTATAGGAGAGTTGATTCATTGAGTTTTGGGTCGCTGGTGTCGTTCACCATTGCGACATACAAATCCGGAGCCTCCTTTCGCCAGTGGGCCGACCATTCCGCCGGCAAACTTCGCTTCTCGAGCATCTTTCCCATTTCGCTGTAATCATAGCGCGACTTCACGGCGAAGATAGTGACCCCGCCTTTGACGAACGGATCCTTGGCATTCATTTTCCAGTTGCGTTTCAATGTCTTGGAAACTTGCTGCACCTGAGCGAGCAATTTTTTGGCGTTGGCGTTGCCGATGTTTCCAATGACATGGAACTCGGAATCGAACGCTTCATCGGGTTGCGATTTGGGAGCCACAATTTGCCAGTTCGCTCGCGCTCGCTCCATCCGCCGCGCTGATAGTTCCTCATGGTTCGCATTCGCCATGAAACTTCGTGCGATCACCGAGTCCAATCGGCCATCGCGATTGTCGCCATCGAAAGTCGCTCCCTCATCGATCCATTTCTTAAAGAGGCTGATCTGAGCCTCGCTCAACGGAGGACGTCCGCCCGCTGGCATGCGCTGTCCCGATGTCCCGAGAAGTTTCTTGACCAACAAGCTGTCGTCCCCTTTGCCAGGTTCAATCATCGCACCGGAGTCGCCACCCTTGAGGATCTCGCTGAAGTTGTTCATCCGGAGGCCACCCCGCACGTTGTTGGCGGAGTAATGACATCCGTTGCAGTTGGCGACCAAGAGGGGCGCGATGTCACTCGCGAAACTGACAGTCTCCTTACCGGTCCGTTCTTTTACCTCCACCGGTTTGTCCATCGTCGCAACACCATTACTCCCCTGGAACGTCTTGATGGAGGCCTTTGGGTCCGCGGCATCGAACTTTGCACCTTGCTGAACCCATGCTTTGATCAATGCCAATTTTTCCGCAGGCACCCGATTTCCGTTCGGTGGCATCTGACCGGATTCAATGACGGATACCAGCGGACTGCTCACTGGATCCCCTGGAAACAGAACCACTCCTGCCTTGGAGCCCTTCATCAGTTGTTCGTAGGTACCCATCGTGAATTCGCCGCTCGCCTTGTCGACGTGGCATCGTCCGCAATGCTCCACCAAGATCGGAGCGACCTGCTTGCTGAAAAGAACTCCGTCCCCAATGGGCTTGGCCGATTCCGAAGGCATCTTCTCTTTCTTCGTCTTGCTCCCTGCCTTGACCTTTTCCTGGATCTCCTTCCATTCGGGAATCGGCTCGAATTCCGCACCTTGGATCGCCAAGGCATCCGCTGCAGAACGAAGTTGGCGATGGACTCGCTCCCACTCAGAAAGCTGCTTGCGGTCGCTCTCGAGAACCAACTCTTCGAAGACTTTCAAGACTGTGGAAATGCGAATCGCGCTGGCGTCGTATTTCTCTGCTTTGAACTCTTCCCCTGCTCGCTTGATCTGGTCGCGCACTTCGTCCAAGTTCGTGGGAGAGGCAATATCCTCTTGAGCGAATGCGTGCCTAGGCGACAGCACGTTTGCCAAGCATCCGCCCAGCAAAGCAACGAGGGCAAACCATGCGACGAAACGCTGCATCACAAAGATTTGCTTCGAGGCTTCAGTTCCGGTCATGCCAATCTTTCGTGTACTAGACATGAAATCTCTCGTCTGAATTTCTGGATCAACTCTATTGTCTTTAACGCTCAAAAGTCTGGAAAGTGCCCTCGGTCAAACTATTTTCACCATGAAAAGTCCAATTCCTCTTGGCCCGACATGCATTTGCTGCTGATTTGACTAGAGTTTCTGACGGCCATTTAGCGCATCGGCAAGGATCTCTTTGTTGGTGAATTCCAGGACACTCCCGCTGGTCACTCCCCGCGCCAGACGGGTTAATCGAACCGGAAACTCCGCCAGCCTATTGGAGATGAACAGCGCGGTGCCGTCCCCCTCCACGTTCGGATTGGTGGCCATGATGATCTCGGAGAAATTTCCGGTCCTCACCCGATCCACCAGCGGCTCGATCGTCAACTGGTCGGGGCCGACCCCATCCAGCGGAGCGATTCTCCCCAGCAAAACGTGATACATCCCCTTAAATACCGCCGCCTGCTCAAGGGCCATCAAATCCCGGGGTTGCTCCACAATGCACAAGAGGACGGGATCCCGCTTGGGATCCTGGCAAATCCCGCACAGTTCACCCTCGGCCAAGTTGAAGCAAACCGAACAGTAGCGAACGTTTTCACGAACCCGGCGAATCGCATCCGATAGTGCCATCGCATCGGAAACATGAACTCGCAATAAATGATAGGCCAATCTCTCGGCGGTCTTCTTGCCTATGCCCGGCAGACGCCCCAGTTGGTCGATCAATTCCGTCACGGATTGGGAGATCTCTGGCATGGATGGATCCGTTTCTCCTTACGATTTTTAGGACTCACTGATAACATACCAGAGATAGCGTCCGATGTTACGAGCGCCCGATCCTTCGTCCACTGTTCAACCTCGATTAATCAACGTTCTCGAAATTCGACTCCATGTCCGTCTTGCTCCAAATCCGCAACGCACACAAACGCTACGGCGACCAAGTCCTGCTCGATGGAGCGGAATGCACGCTGACGGCCGATACCAAGGTCGGCTTCATCGGACGCAACGGTGCTGGCAAGTCGACATTGTTGCGATGCATCCTCGGTGATGATGAACTCGATTCGGGTGAAATCATCCGTCATCCAAGATTGAAGATCGGGTACCTCAAACAGCACGACCCGTTCTTGCCCGGCGAGTCCGCCTTGGAATTCCTCATGCGCGACAGCGGCCAGCCGGATTGGAAATGCGGCGAAGTCGCCGGCGAATTCGAGATCAAAGGAAATTATCTGACGTGCCCGTTGCAATCACTCTCCGGAGGATGGCAAACTCGCGTCAAGCTGTCGGCGTTGTTGCTCCACGAACCCAATCTCCTACTCCTCGACGAACCGACGAACTTTCTCGACCTTCGTACCCAGATTCTGCTCGAACACTTCTTGCGATCCTTCCAAGAAGCATGCCTGATCGTCTCCCACGATCGCGCCTTCCTCAATGCAACCTGCGACTACACTCTCGACCTGTCGATGGGTGAGTTGACGCTCTACCCAGGGAAAGTCGATGCGTTCTTGGAATACCAGCAAGAACTCAACGATCACGATCAACGCGTCAACGCAACCATCGCCGCCAAACGAAAACAACTGCAAGAGTTCATCGATCGCAATCGCGCGCGGGCCAGCACCGCGACGCGAGCCAAGTCCAAAAGCAAAATGCTCGACCGACTCGAACTCAAAGAACTCTCGAGCGAACAAGCTCGCGCCGTGATCCGGGCTCCGCAAGTGGAACGCCGGCAAGGCCCCGCCGTCCGATGCCGCGATCTGGCGATCGGATACGGCGAACGAGTCATTGCGAAGGATATCTCACTGGAGATCGATCACGGTATGCGGGCTGCCATCGTCGGAGACAACGGGCAAGGTAAGACGACACTCCTTCGAACGCTCGTTCAATCCTTGCAACCTCTCCACGGCGACGCCAAATGGGGACATGGCATCGAGATCGCAACCTACGCACAGCACGTCTATTCCAGCTTGCCCGAAAACAAAACGGTCCTCGATTATTTGGAATACGAAGCCATCCCAGGTACCAAAAACCAAACCATCCTCGATGTCGCTGGCGCTATGCTCTTTCGCGGTTCGTCAATCAATAAAAAGATATCCGTCCTCAGCGGAGGTGAACGCGCTCGATTGTGCATGGCCGCCATCCTGCTCGGAAAAGCGAACGTGCTGATCCTCGACGAACCTGGCAATCACCTCGATGTCGAAACCGTCGAAGCCTTGGCCGATGCCCTCATCGCCTACGAAGGAACCGTCATCTTCACATCTCACGATCGACATTTTCTCAAGCGAGTCGCAACCGCCTTCGTGGAAGTTCGAGATGGAACCGTCGTTCATTATCGCGGCGACTACGATGCCTACCTGTACATGGTCAGCAAGGAAATCGATGACGAGGAATCACGTCGCCGAGCAGAAAAACCCAATCCATCCAAACAAACGACGAAAAGTTCCGCGAAACCAATATCCGCCCCCATCCTCGATGAACGACAAGTCCGAAAACAAATCGGTCAACTGGAAAAACAAATCGCTAAGCTCGATGCTCAGAAGAAATCGGTTCACGAACGTTGGATGCAGGCCTCCGATCCCTCCGAGTCGATGAAACTACACGAAGAGCTGACCGCTATCCAAGACGAACTGCAAACCGCCGAAACACGATGGACAGAACTTCAGGAACAACTCGAGTCTCCCTGAAATCCACCAACCGAACGAGTGCTGCAAAAGAAGCATCACCATGAATGTATCGCGAGAGTTGCACAACCTCGACGATTGTCGAGATCTGGCTGGCCAACTGGCAAGCCAAATTGCGAGCCAATCGAAATCTGTTTTACCGATCACGATCGGGTTGGTCGGTACGCTCGGGGCTGGCAAAACGCAGTGGACAAAATTCTTCGCTGAAGCGCTCGGTGCACAAGCAGAAGAGATCTCCAGCCCGACCTACGTCCTGATCCATCGCTACGATTCCCAGCCCATCATCCACCACGTGGACGCCTACCGCGTGAAGGATGAGGACGAATTCCTAGAGCTTGGTATCGAAGAGTTGTTCGATTCCCAACAGATCACGATTGTGGAATGGGCCGATCGCTTTCGAGATCTCATGCCGGAGGAAACGATCTGGATCACCCTAGAACTCGATTCCAACGATTCATCCTATCGACATGTCACCATCGAGAATCTGCCGCCAACGCTATCGTTGGTCTAGTAACGAGCCGCCGCTAGTCAACCGATTGATTGATCTCTCCGCCTCGCCGCGTCGCGAGTGCTTGATAGACCGCGAGATCGATGTTGTTGGACAGGAGTCGCGTCGAGCAGTCCGCGAAGATGAAGTGAGCACCCGTAGAGTGGTAACTCGAGAAATCGTCAAAGTGTCCCACCGGACTATTCGGGGTATGATCGGTCGATCCCAAAAAACGAGCCGAGGCCTCGGCCGCTCCGTGGATCCAACCATGCCAGACCGAACCTCCCAGCTTGCTCCCACGCTCCCCGACAATCATTGTGTTGCTCAAACCGTCGACAATGTCCTGCGTTCGGATCGTGGAGTTCCCAAAAAATACGCCATCGCCGTTGTAAGGGTGCTCTTCGATTTCCAGTGTCCCGAAGACACCGACGTAGTTCGATTTGGCAATACGAAAAAGCTTATGCCCTTCGTCGACGTTGTGACCTTCATGATCGTCATGTTCGTGGTCGTCACCCTCCTCTTCTTCACCGATCTCGAAAGTGGATCCACCCGGATCGGATGGACACTGGAAGGTTGGGATAATTGCGGTCAAGAAAGGTTGCGTCGTGATAGACGTGGTGTCAAAGCGATGATCGATTTGCTGGTAGAGCGAATTTTGCTCAATGAACGGCAACAACGCATGCCCCCAAGCCCACCCGGGACGCGTCGACGCATTGTTGTCGACCCATCCTCGCTGGAATCTTCGGAAACCACTCTCGTAATTTGACAATCCTAAACCGATCTGTCGAAGGTTGTTCGAGCACTGGGCCCGTCGAGCCGCTTCCCGTGCGGCTTGCACCGCTGGCAAGAGAAGCCCAACCAAAACGCCGATGATTGCAATCACGACCAGCAGTTCCACCAACGTGAAACCGGCCATCGACCGCTTCATCGCAACCCCGTTTCGATGACCGCTGGACAAAAGCACGTGACCAGAGAAAAAACAATATTTGCGACTCATGGCTCGCCAACTCTTAATCGGTTGATGACAACAAATAGAAGATTCCGATTGCGCAAGTCCATGTCTTGCATAAACGAACTGCACCACCTAATGCTATCTTTGTGCAGTTGAATTGCAAGTGGGTTTTTCTCCTTTTGTGATATTCCTGTATGTGTGACTCACGGACCTTTCTGGTATTTAATCTCTCGCTGGTTCCTGGGGGGCAATCGGTTGCTGCAAGAACTCCAGTAGATCTCGCATCTCCGTTACGGTGACATTGGCCTCCAAGCCGTCCGGCATCAGGGAACGACCGGTGTTGCGCAATGCCGCCATCTCGCTGCGAGCCACGGTTCGCATTTCGCCATTGGCTTGCTTGATGGCGATGCTACCAGCATTCTCGCTGACCAACACGCCAGACAACACCTCGCCACTTTCCAGCATGCATGTCAATGCATGATAGCCGGGCTGAATATCGGCGCTCGGGACCAAAATGTTTCTCAGCAATTTATCCTTGCTGTGCGATAGAACACTTGCCAAATTTGGTCCGACATCCTTGCCATCACTGTTACCTCGTCGATGACATGATGCACACGCTTTCTGATACACCGCTTTACCGTCGCCAGCATTTCCCGCTTGTTTGATCGCTTCGCTGTAAGTTGCCATCACCATCTCGCGATCCGGTGATTGAATACGATCCGCGAGAGTTGCAAATCGCTGGGCTAGCAAAGGATCCGGTTGCGATCGAAGGCGAGCGGTCTGAACTGGGGTTAACAACTGCACATCGATCTCGTTCTTTTCCAAGCGACTGATCAGATCCGCAATCCATCCATCTCGCATCAACCAAACATCGATCGCGGCGGCGGCAGGCCCAGGCGTCAATCGCGTGATACCACTTGCGACTCTTGGCAAAACCGACTCCGAGCCGCTTTGCCCCAAGGCTAGAAGGATCGTTATTTGAAGTTGATCGGAATGTCGGGCCGAGAGCTGCTCGGACAGCAACTCCACTGCATCATCGCAATGAGTACTCCATCGTAGCAAGGGAATCAGCGACCGCACCTGCTCCTCGGTGGGGCTTGCATTCCCGCGATACGACTCCAAGGTTGATAACGCCCATCGGTCGAGTCGCTCGGCTAATTGGCTCAACGAGGAATGATCCTGGTGCAAAGACGGATCGTGCACGGAAAAATCGATGCGTTGCAAATCCAGCAAGCAATCATCCAAGCCAGCAACATCCTTCGTTTTTTCAGCGATCTCAATCTCATTATCTATGAGAGATGCAATGGTCTGGATGTCGCGTATCGCCACTGATTGGCGCAACAAAGGCTCACGGTATGCGGACCAGGCGGACCGATCTCCATCAGCAATAGCTGTTGCAAAGCTCGCGGCATGACGGAGCGAGGAACTCATCACCGCCGCCCTCAGGAACGGGTCCTGCGGATAACGATTTGCGATTCTAGCAAGGGCCTCGCCCGCGTGCTCGGTCTCCCACTCGCCGCACGAAAGAGCGAGTTGCAATAACACCTTGGGATGCCCGTCCTCCGCAAGCTTTAACGCTTGTGCGATGAGCGAGGGTTTCTGCCGTCGTTCCGCCAACCGCAGCGCCCCCGCCCGAACCTCGGCCACCGGATCCGCCAAAAGCGATGCGAGCAATGAATCTTCGAGAGCCTCCAATCCCTCGAGGATCCAGGCCACCTGCAGTCGAACCTCGCCGCGCGTTGCGCGGCTCACCAGTTCCCTCAACAGAGGTGCTGCATCAGTCGGTTTTTTCCAAAGAATCCACTGCTGTATCGATAGCCGCTGCCAGTCGTTGGGACTATCGAGTCCCTGAACCATCGAGGCGGTGTCGCTTGTATTGAGTGTTGGCCAGGAGCGTACCCCTCGATCCGGAACGACTCGCCATATCCGACCGCAATCATCGCCGAGCCGATAATGAGGGCGAAGCTCTTCTTTGCCCTCGGGAGGAAGCCAATCCGGATGCTCGATCATATAGCGCACCATATCGGCAACCCAGAGCGAGCCGTCCGGACCCGTGCGAACCATCACCGGCCGACACCATCGATCTTCGCTGGAAAAGAAATCCTCCCGCCCCTCGCCGACCGGTCGACTCGAAGAAAAACTGACTCCAGCATCGCGCACGATGTTATGCTGAACGAGATTGTGAAAAGGTTCGCACGTAAAAGCATGCTTGGAACGCGTTGCTCCAAACAACCAATCATCGTTGTAGATCATGCCGCTGCATGCAGAGGTAAAGTGCCCAGACTGCTCAAAGCTGTGGTAGCGTTTCTCGAGAGCGCTAGCTGGATAAACCGGAGGACTTCCAGTCGGAACAACATGTTGCACCGAAGTTGCAATGGGCACATGCGGATTGCGAGCGAGATAGCGATCAGGGAGCACATAATGCCACAGCGGGCTGGCGTTCTGCGTGCCGAACCAATTCCCCCATGCATCCGCGTTGCGTCCGAATTGCGATGGCCCCGACTCGAGAACAACTTCGCCAGTCTCAGGCTGAAAGCGAAAATCGCGACTACCAAGCTGGTAGGTTTTTCCGTTTCGCAGCGAGCGGATCTCAACTCCCACGCCATGCCCGGGATGATGTCCGCCACTGGCGCAGTACACCCAACCGTCAATCCCAAAACGCGGATGATTGAGACGCAATTGCTGATTTCCTTCGTTGAAACCCTCGAACAAGACCTCCGAGTGATCGGCTCGCAGATCGCCATCGGTATCTTTGAGGAACCACAACTTCGGAGCTGCAGTGACGATCACGCCATCGCGATAACATAGGATCCCAGTCGGGAAACTGAGATCCTCAGCGAATAATGTGCTCTTTTCGTAGACTCCATCTCGATCGTGATCCTCCAAGACACGAATGCGGCCACCCGGCTTCCCTTGGCCATCCATGCCGAGCGGATAATCGGCCATTTCAACCACCCACAATCGACCCTGAATATCCCAATCCAATGCGACGGGATCGATGACGTTGGGCTCCGAAGCAACCAACTCAACGCGGTAACCGGGTGGAACATGAATCGACCGCTTCGCTTCTTTAGGATCGAGCGGTCGCATGCGCGGCGATGCCTCGGCTGCTGTACTCCCTTGTGCATCATCTACTCCAGAGACTTTCCACAAGGCATCGATATCGGACTCGTTCAATGCATCGCTAAATAAAGCGATCTCATCGAGCTTTCCCTGTATTTTGACTCCGCACTGCAGAATCGAAGACAACATTGACGCGTTATCGACGGTGAGATCTTCTTGCAGTCTACCGTTCACGAAGACGTGTAATCGTTTACCGGCTCGAGTCATGACAACATGATTCCAACGATCGGCATCAAAAGCCGCCTGGCCAGCTAGTGTTCGTGGTTGTTCACCCAACGGGACAGGCAGTTCCAGCTTGAATCGCACGCGATGCTCGGCATCTTGTTCGGCAATGAGTTTTTCTCCTTGCGGGCCGCTACTCAAAATGCCTGTGCGCGGACTGGCTCCACTTTTTTCTCCCAGCCAAAACCAATACGAGAGCGAATACTGCTCTCCAACCCCTTCTACATTGGCAAAGAACAATCCATCGACCAAATGCACCGAGCGATTGATTTGCAAGGGACCAGAAAAGTTCGAGGAACGAAGTGCCTGGCTATCGCCAATCCCAGTGCCGCTACCTACGCCCGGCAGATACCACGCATAATTTCCTACTAAATTACCTTCGACACCTTCCTCAACTGCATTGCGCGCAACGAGCCCATCCTCATCATTGAGTCGCCAGTAACCGATCGGCTTGAGCGACAGCACTTGCTGCGCATAGGGACCATGCTCATCGCTCATCATGCGTCGCGGTTTGCCGGTAACTTTTTCAAGTCCGTCAACCAGCGCATCAACGATTTTTGTTTCTGCATAAACCTCCAGACCGGCGGTGCGAGCTGGCCATGTCGTGTATCCCCCAAGTTTATGTTGCTCGGGAGGAGGGATATAGCCTTCGGCACCGTTGGCCAGTTCGACATTAAAATGATGCGATGCGGGAGAGCGGCCTCGCAACTTTAGACCGGTCAATGCATAAACTTCGTTTGGCAGGGCAGCGATCGTTAAGTCGCCGATACAAATCGATTGCAGTTTGATTTCGGTCGACTGCCTTTCATGAAGGATCAACGCTTCGCGGGCATAGACTTCCTGGATCGAGTTGGGGACATCCCCTTGGATTTGAGCTGCGATGGGTTCGGCCCATTTGCGGCGAGATTCGCTCGGGATGCGATAACGCAGTTTGAGATTTTGCTCAACGCAACCCAAGACTACGTGGGGTTGGTACTGAATGCCGTCGATCGCCTTCTCTGCATAGCGCGCGACGGCCTCCGCATACTGAGCCATCGTAATGTTCTTGGCGGGACTGCCGTAGTCCATCCACATCAGGTCGCCGCTGGTTCCCTGCGAGATCGCGCAGACGAAGGGACCATTTCCGGCCCCACTCTCCCCCACCATCTCAGCAATGTATTTGCAAAACAAACCATAATAGTCTGCGGAGATCGCGGGAGCGCCAAAGTAGTGCTGCGAGTAGTTTGCATAGACCGCGATCGGTTTGCCTTCGAGCGATTGGATCGCAATCACCGATAACGTCGGATCGACCGGGCCCGATGGTCCGATCACATCTGGACTCAGGTAACCCGGGTGCATATTGGCCATTCCTGTCGCTTCTCCAAATGGATCGACCACTCTACGATCGTCGCGACGAACCCAGCGACGATTATGCGTATGCTCCCAATCGTCGACCGAACCCCATCCGATCCGTGCTGGTTGCAAACGACCGTGTGCAGAGACAATCGCTTCCGCAATCTTCCCGGGCAGCATCGCGGCGTAGGCTTCATCCTGGCGGGTTCCTAGACATCCCATCGCTGCCGGGGCCGAATGCGTATGCGTCGCCGAGACCAACATGTTCTGGACTGGGATTCCGCACTGCTCGCTCGCTGTTCGCTTGGCTTGATCGATCAATGTCTGCTGCATCATGCAGGTATCGACCACCACCAATGCCAATTGCGTTGTGCCGTCATCGAGAACAATCGCCCGCACCCACAAGGAATCCTGAACGGTCGACGCGCGACCCTCCAGAAACCCACCTGCGATGATCGACTCCGGACTTGTCGGGTTGATATTCACCGTAGCCGCACCAGCTCGAAAAACTTTCTCAATATCGACTGCCTGAGCCTGAGCCGAATCGCTCAATGCAATGCTGATGATCGGTGCGACGATCAATAGATGCGACCTGACGAATCGAACAAGGAGAGTATCTCGTATCATGGCAGGGAACGATGGTTAGAGGATGAGACACTGCAAAAAGCTTCGTGATCGAATCCCGAAAGGGTTCCTTAATATGATAGCCGGTTTGATGGTTGATTGGGACGAATCCACTGCAAGCGGAAGTCTCTCAAATGCCCGCAAGGAAAAATGGCCCCCGCACTCTGGCGATCATGTTAAACTTACTCTGCCAAAAAATTACCGGTTGGTGCCTTGTATTCGACTCGCTCCTCCCCTCCCCCCCTTTCCTGCTAGTATCCAAGATGAAACCGAACGAAACTACACAATCCGTCGATCGACGGCAATTCCTTGCAACTGCGGTTGCCTGCACGGCGACTCTCGCATCGAGCAAGTTCGCTAAAGCCACTTCAGCCAATGACAAGCTCAGTCTAGCATTCGTCGGCGTGGGAGGTCGAGGTGGCGGCAACTTGGAGGAGATGATCAAAGATCCTGGCGTGCAGGTGGCAGCGATCTGTGATGTCAATCAAGGGACCCTCGACCGTGTTGCAGAGCGGTTCCCCAGCGCTCGCAAGGTTGTCGATCTCCGCAAGCTTGCGGACTCCCTCAAAGATATCGACGCGGTCGTTGTCAGTTCGACGGAGCATACGCACGCGTTCGCCACACTCCCTGCATTGCAGCAACGCAAACCGGTCTATTGCGA
>JBILVV010000363.1:0-5190 GCA_044370255.1 Pirellula sp. | reverse complement strand
TGGGTTAGCGAGACAGCGATCAAGGATCGCTTTACCTTGTTTTTCGAAGCGATGCATCGCTTCGCTTGCGAGGATCTCACAAAACCCATTGAACCGACCGTGGACAATTACATTCTCTGGGGACAAGAGTATCTCAAAATGTTTGGGAGCGTTCCCCAAGACCAGCAGAATATCCATCCCTTGCGGAAATGGCATCGCTTGGCGCTCCGAGATCTTCCGGCAGATCCGTCGAAAATGGACCGCAATCCCGAATTCACACTCTTCTACCCGGGCAATCCCGATCAGGAAAGATTGATGCTGTCCCCTCGCGATGAGGATGGAAAGTGGATCGACCTGGATTCCAATGCGACTCAGGAAAAGCGATTTGATCTTGCCTTGAGCTACGCCTTGCCCGGGAAAACGCTCGGGAATTCGAAGTTGCGATGGCGATTGGAAGCCAATGCGACCAAGACAGATATAGCCAAAATCGCCGGATTCCGATTGCGGTTGGATGATGGGAAGGAGTGGAAAATCGACGAAATACGCTCATTCTCGACGCCGCGAGTCACTCTATCGATTGCTCCTCCTCGCGATGCATTGGATTCGCAACTCGGCCATCCCGACGACCGTTTGGTATTTGAGTGGCTCAACGAAAAAGACGAACCCCTGGTAAAGGAAGAGTTGCCTATCCTCATCAACGCAGCACGACTCGACATAGTCGTTGACCCACGCGGCGCCCCCAAGCCTCTGTATCCGAATCGCAAAGGAGAGTTGCAGTACTCCTTTCCGGCAATCGAAGACTCCATGGTCCTTTGGGATGTTCAACTGAGAAATAAACTCCCGAAACATCGAAGCGCTCGTGTGATCGTCAGCGCGAGCGTCAATGGACCTGAGCTCGCTCGCTCAAAACCTGTCGAATGGAACGATACGGGATACGTTGCCATCGAGTTTGGACCTGTGCCATCCGCGAATCCGAGTCCCTCCCCAACCCAAGGAGCGCAGACACCGATCCAGACACTCATCTTTCGCGTAGAGGAACTGGAACCGCGACCAACTTCGGCAGAGGGTGCCGATGGTTCCGTCAAGGATTCGAACCCGGTGAATTCTTGGCCCTTCACGATGAGCCTGCGACCTGAAAATCCCAGTACCTATGTGGAGGCAGATCGCAAACAAGTCGAAGCGTCAGCAAATATAAATCAAGTCTTTGGTTTGCCTTTGCGATTTGAAGATGCGTTTTGGTTGAAAGTGCCAGATAAGGAACAAGTCCCTATCGTCGCCCGCTGGAGGCGCAAGGACAATCCTGATTGGGAGGGAACGTATACCTCGTCGATCTTTCGCCAACCGGCACGTCCTTCCGAGAAGGCTATGGCAGGGAAGCCTCCCGTCTTGCGATCGGGCAATAACGAATTGTTCTTCGAGTTCGATCTCGGAGGCTACTCGCGCTCGGTCTTGTATCGTATGAGTTGCGACCTTGATGACTCACAGGCACCTCGCATATCCGTTCTCGAAAAAGAACCCCTTCAAGGAATCTCAGAGCTGAAGCTAAAGGGTATCGTCAAGGATCACCCACCCACAGAACCAATCTATCTTGAGAACGGAATCGTTTTTCCCACTTGGCGTTGGGAAAAAGAGAACAAGGGAGAACAAGATCAGGAACCGACCGAGTACAAGATCCAAGGTTTGCTCGTGCAATCGGTGGGCGGGATCGATGCGATCTACAGCACCATTCATTGGTCGCTCTCCAAAGGCTCCACTGCGTGGGGAAACAGCACATTTCCCGATCGCTCCGTCGTCCTCGACGAATTGAAGTGGGAGGGGTCGATCGCTTTTACCCCCAGCATTAGAGAAGCGCAGACTCGAATCGAGGCCAACCTCAATGATCCATCGTCGTCGGAGTTCGACTTCCGAGTTTGCACATCCGTAGATTGCAATGCGAACTTCTGGTTGAGGAAACTCGTCTTCGATCGGGAGAAACCGAACCGAGGAGTCCTGTTGAAGGACAGCAAATTGGATCGGAAGCTAAGGGGGGACCGGGACTATGAGTTGCGTGTGGACTGGGGGGGCGGCGATCCCGATCCGGGCGGAGCTGGACTTGCAGAAGGTTATCTTGCCATCCAAGAATCGGGAGCACGGACTGGTCCCAATCGAAACAGTTATGATTTTAAATCACCGTGGAAACTAAAAACAAAGGGACGCCCGAGTGGCGACGGGAAGACGATGATCTTCAACATCAAAGCTTCCGATTTGGAGTCGCTCAATAAGGACTTGCCCAAAGGCCCCATACGTATCAATGCACTGATCATCGATAGAGCTGGCAATTATCAGGAAATCCTGAGCGAGTCGCTCGATCTGGACTGGGAGCCCAGTTCGCCTGACAAAACACCTTAATCTGCCACATCTTTGTTAAGCTGGGCAATATGTTACAGGCCCGGCGAATCTATCAACGGTTTCGTTTTTCGCCTGACGATATCTACATCGAGAGCATGGAAGCTCTGAGCACCGCGTCGTGCCAAAGACCCGGGCAATCCTACTATACAGGAATCAAGCGATGGATCGCTCATTGAATTCTCGGAAGCGTAATCGTTTCCTTTTGTTGTGCCTGCTCGGAACGTTTACCGGCTGTGCAACAAGTCCTATCCAAGTACCGACCGTTTGGGACCGTCTTGGAATCCCACAGGCGGGAGCTCGATTGCGCGATGCGACGCTCAACCGAAGTGGCAATTTCCCAGGCTTGGAGAAGAAGCCGCCAGTGCTCCGAATTGCTGATCCAGCGAACTTGGCCGAGGGGAAGCCTGAGGTTGTTAAGACCGCGGCCAAGATTAAACAAGATCAAGACATGAAGAAGCAGAAGCTGAAAGCGATCAAGTTTTTGGCTGAAGTGGGATGTGGGTGCTACAATAAGGACGATCAAGTCTCCAAGGCTTTGCTGGAAGCACTCAACGATTGCGATCCTGATGTCAAGAAGGCCGCGATTGAAGCCATTTCGCAGAATGCGGCGGGCTGCAAGAAGTGCAGCACCGGTTGCGAGGTCACGTGTTGCAGTGCCGACATCGTCAAGAAACTTGAGGAGATGGCGGTCGGTATCGATGACAAAGGTTGCCCGAAGGAACCCGACCGAGAGATTCGCGCTGCAGCCATGCGAGCACTGAAACAATGTGGATGCGGACCCGAGTCGGCACCTGAAGAGATTCCGGCACCACCCGAAATCGAAGAAGTGCCAGTACCCGAGGATGGTCCAGATCCCGAGAAACGTCGGAATGAGCCGACTCCCGAGTCCCCCTCGGCCATCCTAATGCCAGCTCAAGAAGATACCATCCAACCACAACAGGTTGCTACTGTGACCAAGGTATCTTTCTCCGGAGGTGAGTCGAAATTCGACGGTCAAGTGCGGCCGATTGAGGGACCTGCAGTGCCATCCACGAAGCATGCTCCTACCACACGCGATCAATTTGGAAGCGGGACCGAACCAGTAAAGCTAGCCCAGCGCAAGAGTATCGGCGGAGAGTTCATCTCCGGGATTGCGAACGCGGATCAACTAGTTCGCGCCAAGATAACTGGCATTGGTTCGACGCGATGCACCATGGAGGTTGAAATGCCTCAAGCTTATGCTCTCACGGAGAATCAGCAGCTGATCCTGGTTGATCGAGCAGGAAACATTCAGGTGGGATCGGTAGTAGCCGTCCAAGGCAAACGGATCAGCCTGAAATTCGACGATGCAACCGTTCTCGCATCTTCCGATGGCGAAAACGTTCGGATCGGTCTACTGAATCAGTAATTGAAACAGAAGAACAGCAAGCAAAATTATCGAAAAGGCCGTTCGCTTCTGCGAGCGGCCTTTTTTGTTTTCTCCTGCATTCGTTTCTTCTTGCGATGGAATGTTTCTTGGGAGTTTTTGCCGGCACGATTGTCTTACTTGCAGCCTTCGGCCGTGGTATTATGGCCTCAAACCCAAAATAACCATCACTGGTCAACCGCATCAGACCAAATCATCTTTTGCATCTGAATACCATAGGGGCGCATCATGTCTGACTGGAGAGGGGATGACTCTTCGCGCAAGAAAGAGAAACCCAAGCGAAAATCTATGCCAGTGATCCCTCGCCGCGATGGACCGATTCAGGCCAAAGGGGAGCCGAGAAGTTGGACGGGAAAGCCGGTCGAGTCATCTGAGAAACCAACAGAACCGCAACGATCTTGGGTGGGCCAAGCTCCTCCGGATACTCCGACATCCCGAATGTCGCTGCGGAAGATCGCTCTGTGGCTACTGACACCCGCACTGGCTATTGCGACCACGTTATTTATCTACTACATCACCAAGGGGAAAGACAACGAAATCCCTCTCCTATTGCTCGTAGGGAAGGACCGCCAACCCTCCGAATTCGGAGAGCTTGGCTTTCCGGATTCGCAAGCTTTATCGACTTCCGTGACGCGGGTTCTCAACCCGACCGGGAAGGTCTTCACCGACATACGAGACAACGATACGAACTGGTTGAAGAACCTCAAGGATGAGGCAGGACTCAAGGATTATCTCACGGCTGACTCCAATGGAGTTCTTCTTCAGGGTGGCGGGAAAGGGAATCAATTCGTCGCTTTTTATTTGAGATGCTTCGTCGTTCGAAAAGGGGAGCAGTGGCTCTTGGTCACCGGTTCCGACGAATCCACGTTCCCGTTGGCATGTGATTCGGAGGATCAGCCGACCAAGTCGCTGTCGATCCAGGATGCGCTAAAGCGCCTCGCGCAAGCAACGCCTAGCAATTGCTTGGCGATCGTGGGACTCGATGTGCGCACCCCGTACTCCATCTGCAACCTAGGCGATATCGGTTTTCCTCACAAGGCTTTTCGCGATGCCTTCGAGGGCTTGGAACAGGCGGACAAGAACAAATTGGTGCTTTTCTTGCCATGTGGTCCAGGGGAGGAGAATTGGTCAGTACCCAAGACAGGCGTGACGATTTTTGGAACGACGTTCTTGAACGGCTTGACCGTCATGTTCGAAAAAGAAGATCGTTCGCTGGAAGGCTTTGCGAATCGGGTGCAGGCGAACGTATCTGGATGGGTTTCGCAAAATCGAAAATCGCATCAAGAACCAACGCTGGTTTATGACGAAGGCACCTGGAAGAAAATTAAAAACAAACCATTCCTCGGTTTCTTTACAGACAACCCAACAGACAAAGCCGAGGGCAAGCCGGCTTCGGATTCCCCTAAGCCAGAAAGCCT
>JBILVV010000361.1:0-5231 GCA_044370255.1 Pirellula sp. | reverse complement strand
GCTGCCCGAGAAGGATCTACCGAAGACTGGATCGCTCAAGACCCTAATGTGCCTGTTAGCATTTGGTATCTTACCGATGCGTTACATGTCGGTTTTCGAATTGTTCGTCCGTTGACTGAACCGAGCGAAGAGGAGAAGAAGATGTTCTGGGATTACTCTGAGCCCGTCCAGACAGAACGACCAGTGCCTCTCGAACGCTAAATGATTAACCCGTTTCCTACTCACGAAGGATGACCCTCTCCATGAATTCCGAGCAACCTGTACCGGCGATGTCTGCCAATCGACGCAACTTCATCAAGTCAACTACTTCACTGGCGGCCGCAGCAGGCGTGACATCCGCATTGGCGAGATCTGTGCATGCTGCCGAAGAAAACAAGATTCGCGTTGCCTTGATCGGGTGCGGCGGACGCGGAACCGGAGCGGCTGAGAATGCGCTGCAGGTCAACAATGGAGAAATCGAACTGACCGCGATGGCCGATGTATTTGAAGAGCGACTATCGAGCAGCTACGCAAAACTGAAGGAATCATTTCCCAAAAAAGTAGATGTCCCCAAAGATCGGCAGTTCGTCAGCTTTGATGGCTACAAGAAAGCCATGGACACACTTCGTCCAGGAGATGTCGCCATTCTGACCTCGCCCCCTGCGTTCCGCTGGGTGATGTTCAAATACGCGATCGAAAAAGGGCTCAATGTCTTCATGGAGAAACCAGTGACGGTGGATGGCCCGAGCAGCAAAAAGATGTTTGAACTCGGTAAGCTCTCCGAGCAACGGAATCTGAAGGTGGGGGTCGGACTCATGTGCCGACATTGCGTGGTGAGAAAGGAACTGCTTGACCGCATTCGCAATGGCGAGATTGGCGATCTCTTGATGTTGCGAGCCTACCGCATGGCCGGTCCGACGGGGTCTGCGGCGGTGACCAAGCAAGTCAGCAACATGAGTGAATTGCTCTATCAGATCCGCAATTTCCATGGATTTCTATGGGCGAGTGGTGGTGCGGTGAGCGACTTCTTGATCCACAACATCGACGAGTGTTGCTGGATGAAAGAGGATTGGCCTGTCAAAGCCCAGGCATCCGGCGGCCGTCACTATCGCAACGACTGCGTCGATCAAAATTTCGATACCTACTCGATCGAATACACCTTTGGTGATGGGACCAAGATGTTTATCAACGGGCGAACTATCCCGGGCTGCCGCAATGAATTTGCCAGTTATGCCCACGGGACCAAGGGGGCGGCGATCATCTCCGCTGCTGGACATGCGCCTGCCAAGTGCCGAATCTTCAAGGGGCACAACATGACTCGAGCCAATGTCCTTTGGGAAGGGCCGAAATCCGAACCGAATCCGTATCAGCTCGAATGGGACGACTTGATCAATGCGATCCGCAAGGATCTACCCTACAATGAGGTGGAACGGGGTACGAAAGCGAGCTTGGTCACCAGCATGGGTCGCATGGCCGCACATACGGGCGTCGAAGTCACTTACGACGAGATGCTCAACTGCGAGCATGAATTCGCGCCCGAACTGGAAGCCATGACTTTTGAGAGTGCAGCCCCCGTCCGAGCCAATGCGAACGGACAATACCCGGTGCCACAACCAGGCCTAATCACCAATCGAGAATACGGCGACTCCTGATCACACCTGTCGCCGTTTTCTGGAGATCAATATCGCTGGGAATGATTAGGAGGTAGCTGCTATTCGCTAGCAGCTACCTGCTCTCTCGCGAAAGGATTGATAATCGTGCGTTTTTTTCCGACCCGATTCTCAGTGATGATCATCACTTTTGGCTGTGCGTTTTCCTCGGGTTGCGGGGCCTTTTCATCGCAACAGGGTGCATGCGGATTGACGATCGTTACGGGAACCGAAGCCCGCGTTTCGGCAGGAACAGGGTTGTAGTTAGGAACCTGGCCCAAGAGCGGAAACGATGCGTAGGGGCTCTCACCATACGGACGAACATATCGCTTGCCGTAATAAACGGGTGGGTAAATGGAGAAATAGGGTGGCGTTGGTAACCGATTTCGGAACGATGCTTGTGCCCCTAACGAATATCCGAAGGGAAAGCCATAAGCAGGGTCCAAAACCTGCGCGTGCGATACCTCGCTGGCACTCAAAGCAACCAGCGCGACGAACACAAGAGTCTTCAATCGATTCATATTTGCCTCACAGGAGTTAGCCCCCACCTTTTTCTAGGGTAATCAGGCTCCAACAAGACTCAAGGACGAAGTCCCGTGATGAGCGAACATACTGGCAAAAGCGTCACATCACACAACCGACGCGAAAAAATAGACTCGCGTCGCAAACAAGTGCTACCAAAGAGGAATCGATCTAGCGTTGGGCATTCGAAGAGTGTGCCGAGTCCCCGAATCCAGTGGTTGGGGAGCGGAAACCGCCACGTTCCTGTTTGCGAGCACAGTCGATGCAAGTTGTCGCGTACGGGACCGCCTGAAGGCGGGCCAATGGAATCGGTTTGTCGCAAGCTTCACAGTTTCCATAAATCCCTTCCCGGAAACGGTTCAAAGCATCCTCGATCTGATTCAGTTCCCGGCTTTCGACCTCGACCAATTGGCTGCTTATTTCATCTTGAGCAGTGTCCATGGCCACGTCCATGACATCGCCACCATCTTGCGAAAGGCTCTGCAAGAGGCTCATATCGCCGTCGAGGGCTTTGCGGATCGCTTCCCTGCGCAATAGTAAGACATCCCGCAATTTCGTAAGTGCTTCTTTCCTCGACATCACCCTCTCCTATTTGTTTGCGTCCCTCGACTGAGGAGACCGCTGCTGACAACTATAGTACGTATCGCTATCGAAAATGTTCACGGCTAGGCAAGTTTTATGGATTTTTCGTTATTTTTCTGCAGAGCGATCGATAGGTAATCGCTCTAACCCTATTGCAGAACTAAGGTTGCGAAAGATCCTTACGTCTGAGTGACGAAGTCTCGGATTTGCATGCAAAAGCCGATTTTGACACCCTTAACTGGTCACTCTGTAATTCTAGGACCCCTGGGAGAAGTTTTCAGGAAGTCTTCCAGGCTAGTAGGACGATAGGTTCGCCGAGGTGGATATCCACGTTTTTTATCGCATTTCTCTGCTTTGAAGTCACCTATGACCATTCCGTCCATGAGTTCATCAGGCATGCGTGGTAAGGAAGCACGCCAAAGCGTTCCGCTCGGTCGTGTGGAGTTACTGCTAGACAGTGGCGAGGTACAGCAATCCTGGGATGTCGGACTGGGGAGTTGGTCCGTTGGTTCGTCGACACAATGCGGAATATCGATCGCTGGGGATACCTCGATTGCCGCCCGCCACTTGGAACTGACTGTCGGCAAGCGATACACCTTACTCAAAGCACATCATCCCATTGGGGTGGGAGGCAAAATTGTTCGAGAGTGGCTTATCGATCGTACTACAGTTGTAGACTTCGGTAGCCGAAAGTTGCGAATTTACCCCGTCGGTTTTTCTGCTAGCGAGTTGGCACAAGTTTCGGTTGTTACGCAGGAAAGGATATCGGAAGTAGCCTCGAAATTGGCGACTATTCAGAGTCCTGATCGTCCTCCTGCTTCGTCGCAGCCTACGGTTGCTGCGGAATCTTCAGTGGCAGAGAGTGCGGATTTGAAGAAACAACTGGATGAAATGCGATCCGTGCTCGAGGAAATGCAAGTACGCATTTCTGCGGTTTCGGACTCCGAGGCGCTGGAGCGGCGAATACAGAGTTTGACCAATAGATCTATTGCCGCCATCGAAGAAAACCTTGGCCTGCAGATGCGTCAACCTCTGCGCGAGGAGATCGCCGATCTGCTTCAACAAGAACGCCGACGTTGGGAGTCGGAATTGCAGCACCGACTTGATTCCTTGGAAGTACAGGTGCGTCAAACTTCCTCGCAAGTGGATGAGTCGCTCAAGAACGCGAGGCAGGACATTGGCCAAATCAAGCAGCATTTCAAGGAATTCGTAGTGGAGCGGGATTCGTCGAACTTGATTTCGGACGATCGGCGATCTCGGACAAGCCCAGATAGTGAAGGGGAGGTGAGGGGACAAAACGCCTCCTCCGTAAGCAATAATTCACACGATGATGGCGACAGCTCTCCGCAGGGAGTTGAACCTACGGAGGCTTCGGACGAGGCCCACCCTGACATGCAAGAGTATGGCGATTTCGGTTCCTCGGTTTTTGATTCCGATTCTGAGGATCGCAATTTGTCCCCGTACGATTCGTCGTATCCCCAAAACCAAGAACAAGATCAGGAACCGAATGATTCCACCCTCTCCGACGCGGAAGAAGTTCTCGAATTCCAGGTGGATGATGAGTCAATCAGTTTAAGATTGAATCGGATGCTGGGTGAACAAGTAGAGCGACGTCCCCCACCGGAGCAGCCTAAGGCTGAGGGGGCGGTAATCAACGTTTACAACTCAATATCGGTCGCGAATGCCTCAGCAGGCGTCGCAGCAGTGCCAGAAGAGTCGTCCGCGCTGAGCGGCCGGTATCTTCTCGAATTGAATCATATCCCGGATCAGGCCAGCGATGCAAAATCCTCTTCGCCGGATACGAAAAGAGCACCGGACAGAGGCTTGGGTGGCACAGCGGCAAGGAGCACAAGCCTGGACGACTCCGATGGCGATCATTCTTCGGATGAAGCCTCCATTGAGGAGTACATGCAACGATTGTTAGAGAGGGTTCGCAGCGGTCCATCTAGCACGTCCGCCTCAGGCATTCCTACCGAGACACCAAAGAATGTTGCATCATCCCCACGGGCAGGGCAACGCAATGCTACCGTTGGTGGAACAGCGTCGTCCGCGGGATCGCGCGCGAGTGGTAGGGTTACGGGCGGTGTTAGAACTGCAACCAAGCCTGTACCTGAAGTGAAATCGGACATGCAGGCGCTTCGCGAACTGGCCAATTCCAACGCTCGACGTGCGATCAATAGGAGCGTTGTCCAACGTAGTAGTTCCAGGGGGCTGGCCAAATCGATTATTGCAGGTACCGCATTGTTGAGTGGTGTCGCACTTCTGTTCATGGAAGCGGAAGATGCGAAGGTCAAGTTTGGTGGGATCGCCTTATCCATGATCATCGCTGTTGTGTGGGGCTTTGATACATGTAAAGACCTCTATTCTATGCTACTCAACCAAGATAAAGAGGACCAAGATGAGGCGAAGGAATCAGGAACTCCGGCCAAGAGTCCCGTGATGAAAGCGAAGAAAAATGAGGGGTCCACTTGAGTGCCTGATGTCGAGGAAAAGACAGTC
>JBILVV010000360.1:0-5239 GCA_044370255.1 Pirellula sp. | reverse complement strand
CGTCAAGTCGAGAACTTTATCCAGTCTCAACTCGGAGACGATGTGATTGAATTCAAGAAACCAATCCATACTCTGAAGGATTGTGTCGGATTCTCCAAGTTGAAGGAGTTCCTTCACACATACTTGATTCCGCGAATGAAACTGCCCGACGATCGAGCCCTTCCAGGTGCGGCGATTGCTGGCCCAATCGGTGGAGGCAAGACATTTATCTTCGAAGCTGTCGCAGCCGAACTCGATATACCGGTCTTGGTTCTCAAGAACATTCGAAGCCAATGGTTCGGTCAAACCGATGTGATCTTTGAGCGTCTGCGACGCGTTCTCGAGGCTTTGGAAAAAGTTGTCATCTTTGTCGATGAAGCGGACACGCAATTCGGCAGCGTTGGCGAAGGTGCACACGAAACCGAACGTCGCTTGACCGGCAAGATTCAGGCTATGATGAGCGATACGAAACTGCGAGGCCGTGTGATTTGGTTGCTTATGACCGCCCGTATCCATCTCCTTTCCCCCGACATTCGCAGACCTGGTCGCGTCGGAGATCTGATCATTCCTGTGCTTGATCCCGTAGGCGAAGATCGCAAGGAATTCATTCGCTGGATGATTGGACCGACCAAAATTGCGGACGAAGAGTTGGTCGACTGGCTCGATCGTGAGGGGCTCGAAGAGGATTTCTCATCCGCAGGTTTCTCGGCGCTGCGAAGTCAATTCAAGGCCATCCCGCCAAAGGATGCCGAAGAACTTAAAGCGATCGTTCGAGACTTCCTCCAACCCGCGATCAAGCAAACGCGTCGATACCAAACGCTCCAAGCGCTCATCAATTGCACGCGGCGATCGCTGCTACCGGATCCGAATATTTCGGACGATCAGCGCGCCCAAATGGAACAAGAAATCCGCCTGTTGGAGTCAATGGGCATTCGCTAACCATCATTCCTGACCCACCCCCTTACTTGTCTCTTCGAATGAGGAAACGCCAAAATGGTCCCCAGTAAGCGATCGATCCTTCAACACGTCGCCGCTTTCGCGATGGTTGGAATAAGCTTGGTAATTCAGCTTCCAGCCCCGTCCGCCGCCCAGGAAAAATTCACCGATCTGGTAGGACCAGTGCGGGTCGAACCGGTCGCATCGGGCACCACGATCAACGTTCCATTCATCTTGTGGGGAGGGGACATCGCGACCTTTCTTGCCAACGGCGATCTGAAGACCAAGCCGGGATCGACTTACCAAAAACTCGGCTTGGACATGCAATTGCAACCCGGCGATGACTTCGTCGGTCAAGTCCGAAACTATCTCAGCGGCAAGACGCCGATGCTGCGTGGAACGATGCACATGCTCGGCCTAGCGGGTGAAGTCCTCGGCCAAGATCCGCGCACCAAACCGGTTGTTATCCTGCAATTGTCCTGGAGTGCTGGTGACCACATCGTGGCCCGCAGGACCATTCGCACACTCAACGACATGAAGGGGAAGAAAGTCGCCTGCCAGCAAGGAGGCCCCCACGTCGGTCTGCTCTACGATTCGTTGTCAGCAGCGGGTCTGGGTCGCAACGACGTAGAAATTGTGTGGACAAAAGATATCACCGGAGCCAACGGCCCTGCCGAAACCTTTCGACGCGACCCGTCCATCGATGCCTGCTGCGTGATCACGCCAGACATGATCGGATTGACCAGCGGATTGGAAGCCGAAGGAACCGGTGCTGAGGGAACCGTCGCCGGTGCCCGAGTTGTCAACAGCACCGTGCAGATGAGTCGCTCCATCGCAGATGTCTATGCAGTGCGACGCGATTGGTACGATTCGAACAAGGACTGGGTCAAGAAATTCGTGGCAGGACACCTAAAGGCTACCGAGCAACTGGTTGCGATGCGCAAGGCTTACTCGGAATCGAGCAAGATGGCGAAGGACTACGAACAGATCCTGTCGATGTCCCAACGCATCTACGGCAAGGAAGTTCTTCCCACCATCGAAGGAGACGTTCATGGACTCCTCCTCGATTGCTCATTTGTCGGCTTGCCCGGCCAAATCGCATTCTTCCAACAGAAATCGAACGCGAGCGGTTTCGATGAGACCATGAGCCGCTCCATCGATTTGGCGACTCAATGGAAATACGCCTCGGTGCGTGCCGGTTTTGAACCCAACAACTTCGACTACAAAGACATCGCCAAGATCGGGGGCATCGAGTACGTCGAACCCAAAGCCGTTGAACGATTTCCAGGTAATGCCGAAACAACCGATATCTTCCTCGATGACAATCTCGACTCCAATACCATCGTTAGCTTCTCAATCAACTTCGAGCCTGACAAAACAACGTTCTCCACCGATCGATACGGACCCGAGTTTCTTCGGGCGCTCAAGCAAGCCAGTCAGTTCGGCAACGCACGCGTGGTTATACGCGGACACGCCGACCCGACGAAAACTCTCGCTGATTTGGTGAAGGCGGGAACAGCGAAGGGTGTCATCCAACAAGTGGGGCAACCCGGTAACTTCCGTTACTTCATGGGAGGCAAGCCTATCGACTTGAGCAATACAAAGGATATTGTCGAGTTGGTTAAGTCCGGCGCTTTTGGAGGTGGAACCTTCGACCCAAATGTCACCATGCAGGCCGCCATCAACCTCTCCCTCTCCAGAGCCGAAGCGGTCAAGAAATCCCTCGAACAATACGCGAACGAATCGAAGATCAACTTCGATGCCTCGCAGATTGTTTCGGTCGGCGCGGGTATCCTTGAGCCAATCATCCCCAAGCCCCGAAACAAGGAAGAGCAAAAGGAAAATATGCGAGTGGAATTCCGCATCGTCAAAGTCGATCCTGAATCGTTGGCACCCTCCGACTTTAATTTTTAGAGGACACTATGTTGAATCGCTCAGATGTTTCGCTCGCACTGTGCATCGCGTTCGTTCTCTCATTGATGTTGGGATCGCTCGGGTCGATCGCTCATGCAGCCGATCATGTCGTGATCATTCTCGATGACTCTGGCTCAATGAACGAGGCCATGGCTGGGAACATCCGGAAAATGGATGCGGCCAAGCGAGCTCTTGTCAAAGTCGTCGAGCAAATCCCCGATACTACCAATGTGGGGATCCTGCTTCTCAACGGAGCACGCGCCAACAATCATTGGCTCGTACCCCTAGGGGCTCTCGACAAAAAGAACGCCACCATAAAAGTCAACAGTATCGGCGCTAACGGCGGAACTCCTCTAGGAGAAGCGATGCGCATTGCATCCGATCAGTTGTTGCAAGCGCGCAACAAATCCGTCTACGGGACTTACCGTTTAATTGTCGTCACGGATGGTGAAGCAACCGACAAAGTACTCTTGGATCAGTACCTTCCTGATATCCTATCACGCGGTCTGATCGTCGATGCGATCGGCGTAAACATGGCAGGTAATCATTCGCTTGCCACCCAAGTCCACAGCTATCGGCGCGCGGATGACGAAGCCGCCCTGAGCAACGCCATCGTCGAGATCTTGGCCGAGAGCAGTGGAGACAACTCCGGATCGAGCGACTCCGATTTCGAACTGCTCAATGCGTTAAACGATGTCGATGCCGGTGAGATACTCAAAGCACTTGCGAAACCCAATAACGATCCCGTGACCGGCTACTCGGCACGCACAAGTGCTGTTGCCCCGCCCGAACCGACTTGGGTTCCTCCTCCACCGGCAGTCATCCCAACCGCCGCTCAGGCACCCGAGAAGACCGGCTTCTTCGAGATGCTGTTCGGGACCTTCTGCACTTGCATGCTCCCCATCCTGGTAGCAGTCATGATCTTCATCACCGTGGCCGCTTCGGGGAACCGAAAGCGAAATCGATAGACCGATTGAGAGGTAACCGAGAGGCACACTTTCCCTCTCGGTTCTGTTGGTGAGTTGATTAGGGACGGATGAGAATTAAGAGTCCGCGAGCGGCTTTTTCTTTTCCGTGATGACGGTCGACTTGGACGCCATTTCCGCGTTGAGTTCGATGAAACTCTTCCAATCGTCGGGCACATTATCTTCGTGGAAAATCGCCTCTACGGGACATTCAGCCACGCATGCTTCGCAGTCGATGCATTCCTCAGGATGAATGTAGAGCATCTTCTCCCCCTCGTAAAAACATTCCACGGGGCAGACGACGACGCAATCGGTATATCGGCAACCGACACAGGGCTGGGTGACAACGTGGGTCATGGCGACAAGAACCTTTCCTATAAAAACAGGAATCCTTTTTGACGATTCCATCGAATGCAACATTTCGATGAATTCAATAATTCCAGGGGTTTCTTCCTAGATTTCTGGCATGGTAGGCGGTGCGATTGGGGGTGTCAAGCAACCTGAATTCCCTTGCTGGCGAACATCTCCCTACCTAATATAAGAACGAAGCATCGGGACGTGAATTCCAGTAGCTGTACCCGTCGAGCCGATACAGATACCAACGCATCGCTTTTTGCTCGGATTAGCCGTGGCCCTCTCCAATCTCGATCGTGAACTATTGCATGACTGCCTCGCTGGGAGTGAAGAGGCCTGGCGAGGCTTTTGCGATCGCTACATCGGCCTGATCATCCACACCGTCGAACATGTCGCAAACTCGTTCAGAATCCCCTTGGACCACCCGTCGAGAGACGATCTCGTATCGGATGTGTTCGTCGCCCTTCTCGACCGGGACTGTGCAGCCCTTCGTCAGTTCCGAGGAGACAGCTCGCTGGCTGCCTATTTAGTAGTCATCGCGCGCAGAACAGTCATCAAGAAACTCTCCTTGAGGATGCTTCCGATTGGTTCGAATGTGGAAATCGAGTCCATACCTGACTCCAGCGGTCGCTCATCTCAACCCAGTCCGTCCGTTGACTGGGACTCCGCGGAGACCTTTCAGGCTCTCTCCCATGACGAAGCGTCCGCGATTCGAATGTTTCATCTCGAGGGCAAGTCATACCGCGAAATCGGTAGTCATCTGGGGCTTTCGGAAAATAGTATCGGACCATTTCTAACTCGGGCCCGCGAGAAACTTCGATACCGGGCATGACGCCTTGTGGTTTTTCCCTGGATGGGGGACGATACAACGCATTATGGCAAACAATCCTTCGGATGCCCCGCCAAAGCTCGCGCCGGGAGCAGACCAAACATTGCAGTCGCTCGAGTTCCGACTCGACCCTTCCCCCGCCGAACAAGCGCCTGCAAGCTCTCTTGTTCAGACCCGCTCATGGTTTCGCCGATGGCGGGTTCCCTTGCTCCTGTTGGTCGCCTCGATTGCTTCCATGACTTGGGCAGGCTTGACGGCTTGG
>JBILVV010000050.1:0-17858 GCA_044370255.1 Pirellula sp. | reverse complement strand
TATGGACTGAAGTCGTGCAACCCATGCTTGTACCTCGGTCGCAGTGGGCGGGCGTCCAGTCAGCGTCTGCAAGACCTGCTGAATGTAGGCCGTGTCGGTGGGAAAACGTTCACGGTATTGGCTGCTGGTCATCAATTTGACCGCAACATCATTCAACGTTTTTCCTTGCTGAAGGTAGGCTTGCCAAGCGAGCAACTCAGCGCTTGAAGCAGGTCTTCCCAGGACGGCAACGAACAACTGATTCAACCCATTGGTATCAGTAGCTCCCGGGAGAGTGCCGTATCCTGGCGATGCCGCCGAAACCGTGCCACCTGCAGAAGTCGAGATTCCCGGAATGGTTGTCGCTGCGGGGTTGGTGATGTAATTGCCACGTTCCGCAACCAATTGGAACGATTGGCTTAAACCCGAGGGTGCGACCGGTATCGGCTGCCGCAACGAATAGATCACCTGGTTGTTCCATGTGATCCAAGCATTGATCGCGTACTGATCTCGCGCATCGATGTACCGAGGATCATAATTCAGAGTAAAGGGAAACGGACCTACCCCTTCGGCTCGGGATACCGCTTTTCCTCCAGCCACTTCAAAGAACGGCTTCGAAACATTCGTCAGTTGTACAGTAAGGATCGATCCTGAGGGGAGCGAGGCGCGATCATTAACCGTGACCGTTCCGCTTGTCAGTCCCGAGGTTGCACTGAGAGTAACCGCCGCAGAGCGGAGGTTTTTGGTTCGGGAATCTTGGACCAACAAGGAAACGCGGCCGTAGGGGTCCGCACTACGACGCAGTTCGTCTCCAATATCGACTACCCGGCCATCAAATTCACCGATCCGATTGCCAGCTACAGCCACGATCACGTCGCCGACGTTGATTCCCGCGGCCTGGGCGGCTGTACCCGCATCGACTTGTTGCACCAAAGCACCAACGTCCAAGTTCCGAACGTAAACGCCTAATTTCCAATTGCGCATGGATGAAACCAACGGCGCACTCAACGTTCCGTTAGAGGGTGTCGGGGTAACACCCGCAGGTGACGGTGTCAGTGAGTATGCCCCAGAAGTCCCCCAATTAGCTCCACCCGTTGTCGGTGGGGCAACCTTGGGAACAGCAGAACTGAAATCGGTCCAACTCTGAGCACGCGCTGGTGATAAGACAGTCGTCGCCAGGTAAAGAAATGTCACAATGGCTAGGGCGCGAGACCAAGTGCGTATCATGTTGACTCCCAAAGATTGGTGCTGTAGTTGTTGAGTAGCAAGCTATCGAACATGACAAGCTATCGAACCTGAGGTCCGCTGATGGAATCCAATTGCTTGCGTATGAAGGAAGGATCGACTGGAAAGAATCCGGCGCGCACAGCTTCCAGTTGACCATCACGACTTAGGACATAACGCAAGACTGATTCCCTCACTCCCCCATCGGTCGCCATGACGGACTTGTCGACAATTAGGACAAGAGGTCGAACAAAAGGGTATCTGCCGGAGAGGAAGCTCGATTCATTAGCAGGTATGACCGCTCCCTGAATCTCGAGTGGCACAGCCCGTACTTTGGGGTTCGCTTCACCGAAGCCGGCCAAACCAATACCGCTGGAATCTCCTGCGATACCAGTACAAACCTTCTCATTGGATTCGTGAACTTCCGCCGATCGAGCCAACGGTGCGCCCTGCACAACCCATTGGCGGATGAAGTTCGTTGTGCCACTGATATCGCTTCGACTATGAATGCGAATGGCTCGATCCTTCCATGGACCCGTCAGGCCCAAATCGCCCCATGTCGACGCATGCGGTTTGCTTGTGCCTGCGGCGCGGAAGATCGACTCCAATTGCTCTGGGGTCACACTCGCAATCGGATTCTCGGGATGAACATAAAGTGCCAACGGATCGAGAGCGACAATGAACGCTATCGGTTCCTTGCACTTCGTGCTCTTGAGTGCGCTTAACTCTTCGTTGGTGAGGGGACGGCTGCTCCCCGCGATAATCGTTGGATTTTCCGAAATCTCTTTGATTCCTGCCTCGCTTCCATCTTTCCCGCGTGTGAACGTTACCTCGGGATGAAATTGTCGGAAACGATCCGCCCATGCCTTACCGAGCAATTGCATGGTGGTTGAGCCTGCGAGGATGGCTTCCCCCTTGAGCTCCCCTTTGGGGTAATAAGGCTCAATCGAATCGATCAAGTGCATCAGCGCGACATGTTGCAGTCCTGCCGCATCGATCCCGCCGGGCGCGGGAGCGTTCCCAGGAATCGTTGTCGGATTGCTGGCGGGGGTCGCCGGTACCGTTTGTTGTGCAGCCGCTGGCTGGCAATGCGCGAAGAATTGGAGCAGGCAATAACCTGCGAGCATGGCTAGAGATCGCAAACTCGACCGTTGCCGATCATTCCCGTTGCAGAACATGAACTCCTCCTTGGTCAGCTCTCGCGATCACCAGCGGCAGCGGTGATCGCTATCATCTTTTATTGCGCCCGACAGCCGCTTCGGCGCATCGACTTGTTCAGAACAAACACACTCTTCGCTTAGTGTAGCAGAATCCAATGGCCCGGTGGAAACCTAGCTGGTTGCCAATTTTCGAAGCACCGTTGGCAGGATCCCACCATTTCGGAAATAGTCGATCTCGACCGGGGTATCGATACGGACCAGTGTCTCGAAGGAAAAACTCGTACCATCGGGGCGGGTGGCTTTGACCGTCAATTGGCTTCGCGGGGTGAGTTGATCGTTCAATCCCTCGAAATCCAGGGTTTCATCCCCTGTCAATCCGAGCGAGGCAGCGGTCTGCCCCGGCATAAACTGCAGAGGTAGCACACCCATACCCACCAGATTGCTTCGGTGAATTCGCTCAAAGGAAGCTGCGATTACGGCTTTAATCCCCAGGAGCAATGTTCCTTTCGCGGCCCAATCGCGCGACGAGCCGGTGCCATATTCGGTGCCAGCCAAAATAACCAGCGGAACCTTATCCGCCTGATACTTCATCGATGCATCGTAGATGCTCAACGTTTCGCCGGTGGGCAGGTATTTGGTAACTCCCCCTTCGACTCCGGGGACCATGCTGTTTCGAATGCGGATGTTTGCGAAGGTACCGCGAACCATGACCCGGTCGTTTCCTCGCCGTGCCCCGTAGCTGTTGAAGTCCTCCGGTGCAACCCCTTGTTCCATGAGGTACTTGCCCGCAGGTCCGCTCTTAGAGATCGAGCCTGCGGGAGAGATGTGGTCGGTGGTGACCGAATCGCCGAGCACAGCCAGCACTTTCGCCCCTCGAATAGATTGAATCGTACCGACGCTTTGAGTAATCCCTTCGAGGAACGGTGGGCGTTGGATGTAGGTACTGCTCGCAACCCATTGATATTGCCCGCCTGCTGTAACGGGGATCGCATTCCATTTTTCGTTCGATGTAAAAGCCCCCGAGTATTGCTTGACGAACATCTCTGGAAGCACGGATGCCTGGACCGCTTGTTCGACTTCCTGTGCAGTCGGCCATATCTCATGGAAGAATACCGGCTTGCCTGCGGAATCGATGCCAATAGGTTCTTTGTCAAAATCGATGTCGACGGTTCCTGCCAAGGCGTAGGCAACGACCAACGGCGGACTCGCCAAGTAGTTCGCGCGCGTATGAGGATTGACGCGTCCTTCGAAGTTTCGGTTTCCGCTGAGAACGGCCGCAGCGACGAGATTCCCTTCCGTAATCGCATTGGCGACGGGCTCGGGGAGTGGACCACTATTGCCGATGCAGGTGGTGCAACCATAACCTACAACGTTGAAACCCAGTCCTTCGAGTGCCTGGAGCACACCCGCCTTCTCGAGATAGTCGGTGACAACGCGTGAGCCAGGGGCCAAGCTTGTTTTGACGAATGATTTCACCTTGAGTCCGCGAGCAACCGCTTTTTTCGCGAGCAAACCAGCGCCCAACATTACCGAAGGGTTGCTGGTATTGGTGCAAGAGGTGATCGCAGCGATGACAACGGAACCGTGTGCAATCGGTTCGCTATGGCCATTGTTCTTGACAGTTGCCGATGCGTTCCATTGGTTGTCCGGTAGTCCGAAACCTCGCTCTGCAATGGGAGCAGCCAATGCTTTACGAAAAGATGACTTGACGGCGGTCAATGCAACACGATCTTGAGGACGCTTAGGTCCGGCAAGCGAGGGCTCGACGGTTGACAAGTCGAGTGAGAGCACCTTTGTGTATTGCAACTCGGGACCACCATCTACACGAAACAGACCTTGCTCTTTGCAATAGCGTTCGACGAGTTCCACCTCGGCCTTCGTGCGACCGGTTCGTGCCATGAACGACAGGGTTTCGCCATCAACTGGGAAGAAGCCCATGGTGGCTCCGTATTCCGGGGCCATGTTAGCGATCGTTGCTCGGTCGGCGAGCGACATGTTGGAAACACCATCGCCGAAAAACTCGACGAACTTGTTTACAACTCCTTCCTTGCGAAGTATTTCCGTTACTCGCAAAACCAAGTCGGTTGCGGTTGCACCAGGTGCGAGCTTGCCAGTCAGTTTCATACCGACGACTTCCGGCATAAGCATGTAGAGGGGTTGGCCCAGCATGTTCGCTTCGGCTTCGATACCTCCCACACCCCAGCCCAAAACACCGAGCCCGTTGATCATCGTAGTGTGCGAGTCGGTACCGACGAGAGTATCGGGAAACGCAACGGGTCCTAATGCATCGTGCCCCTGGAAGACCACCTTCGCGAGGAACTCCAAGTTCACTTGGTGAACGATGCCGGTGTTCGGGGGAACGACGCGGAAGTTGTCAAATGCCTGCTGTCCCCATCGCAGAAACTCATAGCGTTCGCGGTTCCGTTCGAATTCGACTTCCACGTTTCGGGACAGTGCGTCCGCGGTCCCGAAGTAATCGACTTGGACCGAGTGATCGATCACCAAATCTACGGGTACCAAAGGGTTGATCCGTTGTGGATCCCCGCCGAGCGTTCGCATGCCGTCACGCATTGCGGCCAGGTCAACGATTGCTGGGACGCCAGTGAAGTCTTGAAGAACGACGCGTGCGGGTTTAAACGGAATCTCGAGCTCAGCTGGCTTGCTCGCGTTCCACTGAGCGAGATTGTGAACGTCCTGTTCGGTCACTTGATATCCATCGCAATGCCGCAGGACGGCTTCGAGAAGAACGCGAATGGAGAAGGGGAGTCGGCTGATGTTTGCGACCCCCGATCGTTCTAGCTTATCTAATCGATAAATCCCTAACTCACCCTGCGGAGTTGAGATCGTATCACGAGCGCCAAAGGGATCCACGGACTTTGAGGGAGAGGCCATATTTCTCGGTCAATGCAAGGGGACGCATCTGAAGTTCAACATAACGGCTGTATTGTAGCCATTTCAAGCAAAAGAAAAACGGCCTGCGACGATCGCAGGCCGTTTCATTATTTTTCAACGCCTAGACCGAAAGGATCGGCCTACTTGTTGGTAATTAGTTGCATCCGCATGGCGAGGCTGCTGGGGCTGCGTTTCCGCATCCACCGCAACCGTTGCCATTGCTAGCAGCCGTACCACCACAACCGCCAGCGGAAGCTCCGCCAGCAGCCGATCCACCGGTAACCGCCGAACCGTTGCTCCAAACTGGAACCGTTACGGTCTGTGGAACCATCTTGCAAACGGTGACTTCCACTTGCTCTTGGACCGTGTAGGGGACGCAAACTTGGTATTTATCAACCTTCTCTTCGGTGACGGTGGTGTAGGTCGTCACGTTGTAGGTTTCTTGCTTTTGCTCAGCAACCAATTTGGTGACGTTACGCGAGAGTGTTTCGTCAACATACTCGGTAACGGACTTGGTTCGCTTGCGAGTTTCCGATTCCATGACCGTCTTGGTGACGTTGACCATGACCTGTTCGGTCACTTGGCGAGGCACCTTGTGGGTAACCTGGCGCTCTTCAGTTGCCATCACAGTCTTGGTGACTGGCTTGGTACGGGTTTCGGTGTTCATGACGCACTTCTTAACCGTCTTGGTACGGTTTTCGGTGTTCATGACGCACTTGCGAACGGTTCTCTGACGATCTTCGGTCTTGTAAGAAACCTTGGTGACCGGCTTGGTGCGGGTTTCAGTAACCATCGAGCACTTGCGAACGGTACGATGACGGGTTTCCGTTGTGTAGCTGCACTTCTTGACGGTTCGCTGACGAACTTCATCGCGATAGAGCGTTACGTTGTAGGTGTAAGCTTCTTCGCTCATTTCGTTCGTGTAGGTCGTTACAGGAACTTCGTGAGTGACAACGTTGGGAACCCAAACGCGTCGGCAGACAGTTCGGGTCGCTGGAGCAGCAGAACCGCAACCATCGCCAGCCACAGTTGCCGAGCCACAACCGTTTCCGCAACCGCCACATCCGCCACATCCACCGCAACCGCCGCCGCATCCGCTGGACGCTGTGCCGCAGCCGTTGCCACTAGAAACGGTTCCGCATCCGCCGCTAACGGGAACTTCTTCCATGACGTTCTGATACGAACCATGATCGTGGGTTACGGTCTTCATGGAAACGACCGGAACGCGACGGCAAACCTTGCGAGTGCCGGTTCGAGCTTCGGTGTAAGGAACCTTGACGGTGTAGTTTTCAACAACGTCTGTGTATACAGGCACCTTGACTTCATAAGCTACTTGCTCGTCCGTGTAGTGAGGCACTTGCACGTTGTAAGCAACTTGTTCGGTCGTGGTAACGGGAACCGAGACTTGATAGGTTTGAACTTCGTCGACGTACGATGGTACTTGAACGGTGTAGTTCACGACTTCATCGACGTAGGAAGGAACCTGAACCGTGTAGGTAACATCCTCGGTTACGGTCTTGGGAACTTGGACCGTTACGGACTTGGTGACGTCATCGTAAACAGTCTTGGTAACGTTTTGAGCAACTTGCTCGGTAACCGTTTTGGGGACTTGAACCACGTAGTCTTCTTCAACCTGCTTGGTGACAGGCTTCTTCACAACGTAGTTTTCAACTTCGGTCTTCGGAACCATGACCGTGACAGTACGGGTCTTGGTTTCGGTCGACGGAACTTGCTTGGTAACGTTGTACTTGCGTTCACGCTCTTCCATTCGCGAAGCCGTCTTGTTGACGGTACGCATTTCTTTAACTTGCGTGGGAACCATAACGGTTCTTTCCACATACGTGATCTGGTCGCCACATCCTGCTCCGCCCATACCACCAACACTACCGCCGACGACTCCCCCGCCAGCAACTGAACCGCTTCCGCAAGGATTAGCAACCGGGGCAGAGTTGCCGCAGCCGCAATCACCAGCATAAGCTCCGCTGGCACTCAACAGAGCGGCCAGCCCAAGGACAAGACCTCGGCGAAACTTCATCTCGAACTCCTCAAAGAAAACAAACACGGAAGGCCGGAAGGCCGAAAAATACCGATGATCGCACCGGCGATCTCTCCACTCACGATGTGCGTCTGGGTCGATAGAGCGATACAAAACGACCGAGCCATACCGCTCGAAGTTCTACACGTCACCAATCCAGAATTGATCCAGAGTGTAACTCTTCAATGAGACAATGGAAGATTGCAGAGAGTAAAATTTACCTAAATTCCCCAAAGGGCAAAGCTTGCCAGAAAGCCGAACGCAAATTGGGGAATTCCGAATTTTTTCTTAATTACCTGGCGGCTCGAACCGGTGTGTCGCGGTAGTCGAGTCCGAGCATCACGGAATTAACGCCAGAACCGATCCCGAGCAGCGCAATTCGGTTGCCGGGCTGCACAAATTTGGCTTCGATTGCCATCGCGAACGCTGTCGGCAAGGCGACCGAACCGGTGTTGCCTGTATGTTGAAATGTCGAAAAGTCTTTGTCGATCGGAACACCAAGGGCATCCAGGATGCGACGACGATGTGCCGCACCAACTTGATGACAAACGGTCGCACTCACCGAATCCACGGACCAGTCAAGCTCACTGAGGAGCCCTTCGAAAGTCTTGGCTCCCGTTTCGACTCCCGCTTCGAGCAATCGCTCCGAATCGGTCTGCATCGTCGGTAACATGCCAGAGCCTGCTTGATCGGTATCGCTTTGACACAGTTCATGGAATTGAGTTCTCGCCCGAGCAACCGCTCCCAAGAGGCAAGCTCCAGGCCCTTGGGTTGCTCGGGTGCTCCACCAGTCCCGATCCACGAGTAGCCAAGCGCAACTCCCTGAGCCGATCGTCAATGATGCGAACGCTGGTTTGATCGATTGCCGCGTCAGCGCCGAGTCGGCACGAAGCTGTTCAAGCGTAGCTTTCAAAAGGCCGCGGGAATCTTCCGTACCGACGACCAACCCCGCTCGAATCGTTCCCGATTCAATCATGTTGGCGATCTGAACAGCACCATTCACGATCCCGAGGCAAGCATTGCTAACGTCATACACCCAACAGTGATCGCTGAGCCCCACATGATGATGTACGCGACACGCCGTCGCAGGCTCCAAAAACTCGCGGCATACGCTTGCGTGAATGAGGCAGTCAATTTGGGACAGTTCCCGGTCAGGAAACCCCGCCGCGGCCAGGGCAGCGCGGCAACTGGCGATACTGCAGTCGCTCAGCCGAGTACCATCCTTCCATATTCTTCGCGAGGATATGCCGCTCATTCCTTCAAGACGTCCCGCAGGCAACTTCAAACGTTCATAAACCTCTCTTAACTCCGACTCGATCCAATCAGAAGTTATCTCCACTTCGGGAACTACATACCCGATCGAAGCGATGGCAACTCGAGAAAACTTCATCTGCGCTGAATGAATGGAAGGGGTGAACTAAACGAAACAGATGATCAAAAGGACACGATCGCGTTTGCGAGTGCGAGCGGACATCAAATCTACGATAAAGATCAAGCGGATGATTCGCTCGAAGGCATCAGGTAACGGGAAAGGGATGTTCGCAGTCGCTCCGGAATCGGACAGCCGGTCAATTTACCCTGAACATGACTGCTGCAAACAGCAATGATCCGTCCACACGCAACCACATTATCGGCTACGAGCATCTCGTGATGGTAGGTGACGCTTTTGGTTCCCAATCTTTCGACATGCACTCGCATCTCGAGTACCTGTTCGAACTTCACAGGCGCGAAGTACTCGCATTCACAACGCACACGCGGGAAGGTGAAGGGACGGTCGTGGTCCCGTATTTCGTGAAAATCGGCGGGGAAGATCGACGTGCCTATGTCTCGAAACAAGGCATGCTCCGCCTGTTCCATGTACAAAAAGAACGATGAGAAATGGGCAATCCCAGCCGCATCGGTCTCGCAAAACTCAACTCGCCGATGCCAAATAAATGGGCCTGCGCTACTCTCCGACATACGGCATAAGAGCCATAAATCTCGCCCGCTTGATCGCTTCGGCAACGGCATGCTGACTCGCCGCGGAGCAACCTGACTTGCGTCGGCTCACGATGCGGCCGTGACGATTCACTAGCTTGGTCAACAGTTCAATGTCCTTGTAATCAACATACATGGGACGAGGACGCTTTCCGTCCACGAGAAGCGGATCTCGCTTCTTTACCTTCGTCTTAACCCGCGTTCGTTTACGTGCGAATTTCTTGCCCGCAGGGCCTCGTCGTGAAGGGTACTGTGAAGATTCCATACTGTGCAGATGTACCAGGACTGTGCAAATGAATCAAAAAACGAGCATACGAAACCGTTTCGAGGGCCGAAGTGTAGCCGCAGATCCGTTTTCCGACAAGTCCTCAAATCCCGGCTTCGGCCCCAAAAACGCTTGACTTCGTGCTATAACAGGCTGACTGAGACCCTTCCCAACACCGCCAGCGAAAAGAATTCGTGATGCCAAGGAAAAAAGTGATCGTGGTGGGAGCTGGCCCTGGAGGGCTGGCCGCTGCAATGCAGTTAGCCCACGCTGGGGCCGAAGTCACCGTGTTGGAAGCGCGAGATGTTGTCGGAGGAAGATGTTCGACGATCACGGCCCCTGGCGGCTTCAAATTCGATGTCGGACCGACGTTCTACCTTTATCCCAGGATTCTCAAGGAAATCTTCCAAAGTGTCGGCCGGGACATCGATCGCGAAATCCCGATGGTCCGTCTCGATCCGCAGTATCGCGTCGCCTTCGGTGTCGGAGGCCACCTCGATTGCACCCCGAACATCGAGTCGATGGATCGCCAGATCGAACAATTGTCCCCGTCCGATGTCGGCAAACTCAAAAAGTACCTCGATCACAATCGAACCAAACTGGCGAAGTTCCGGCCGATTCTCGAAAGCCCATTCAATGGCCTCTCTGATTACCTCAGTCCGGCTCTTCTGGCCGCCACGCCTCATGTCAAGCCGTGGAAGTCCCTCGGTGGTGAACTCGAGACCTACTTCCGCGACCCAAGGCTGGTGATCGCATTCTCCTTCCAAGCTAAATATTTGGGCATGTCCCCGTTCCGTTGCCCAAGTCTCTTTTCGATTCTTTCGTTCCTAGAATACGAGTACGGGGTCTTTCATCCTTACGGCGGATGCGGTGCCGTCAGCCGCGAAATGGGGCGCATCGCCGGCGAATTGGGAGCCGATATCCGCCTCAATGAACCAGTCCGCTCGATGAATTGGAAGGGCAAACGCGTCGTCGGCGTCGTCACCGATCGAGGGACTTACGATGTCGATGCGATCGTGGTCAATGCAGACTTCGCTCACGCTATGCAGAATCTGGTCCCGAACGAGTTGCGATCCCGTTGGACGGATGAAAAAATCGAGACCAAACGCTTCTCGTGTTCAACCTTCATGATGTACTTGGGACTCAACCGAGTCTATGACCATCTGCCCCATCATACGATCACGATCGCCAAAGATTATCAAGCAAATCTCAAGGAGATCGAAGAGGAAAAGGTCTTGCCTCGGGATCCGTCCTTCTACGTACAGAATCCCGTCGTCACTGACTCCTCTCTAGCGCCCGCTGGCAAGAGCAGTCTCTATGTTCTGGTACCCGTTCCCCACCTCAATCCCTCGACCCCATGGGACGCAGAACAGACAGCTAACTTTCGAAAACTGACATTGGAACGACTTCGTGAAGTCGGACTCGAAGATGTCCAGCGGCATATTGAATACGAACAGATCGTTACGCCTCGCAATTGGCGAGATGACTACAACGTTTACCGCGGAGCAACCTTCAACCTTGCTCACAACCTCGGTCAAATGCTCCATTTGCGTCCGCACAACAAGTTCGAAGACTTAGAAGGTGTTTATCTCGTCGGTGGCGGGACGCATCCAGGTAGCGGACTCCCCGTGATCTACGAATCGACTCGGATCACCTGCCGTCAACTTCTCCCAGATATCGGTCTCCCCAAAGATTTCATTGATAGCCTACAACCTCTCCCTTCCCAAAGTGTCGATTCCCAAGAACTCGCCGCTGTGTAGTTTTGCAATTTTGAGAGTGACTTCTGATGCCAGAGAGCATGTCTTCGATCTACGATACAACGCTCCGAGATCGCACGGGCGAATCGATCGCAATGGATTCATATCGCGGTAAGGTTTTGCTCATCGTCAACGTCGCAAGTCGCTGCGGTTTCACACCGCAGTATGCGGGATTGCAAAAGCTGTATGAGCGATTCAGGGATCGAGGGCTCGAAATACTCGGTTTTCCTTGCAATCAATTCGGAGGCCAAGAACCCGGAAGTGACGCTGAGATCGGTCAATTCTGCTCCCTGAACTATGGGGTCACCTTTCCTGTCTTTTCCAAAATCCAAGTCAATGGCCCCGAGGCAATACCCCTCTACCAGTTCCTCAAGAAAGAAGCACCCGGCCTGCTCGGTACGGAAGCGATCAAATGGAATTTCACCAAGTTTCTCGTCGATCGAAATGGGAAGATTATCGACCGATTCGCCCCAACCTCTACCCCTGAGTCCCTAGAGTCCGCGATCGAAAAACTGCTGTGATCGCGTGGAGCTTGGCGATCGATGGGCACATGCTAGGGCTAACTGCGCCGAGTGCCTGATCGGCAATGACGAGCCGGTTCGCTATGGCATCACTCTCTGGCAAAACCTACACTAGTGGAATGCCTGTTATCGATCCTGAGGCGATTACCAAAAGCGATTCGACGGTCACAACCGTTGTTGCCCGGCGCGGTAAGCGTTGGGTGCTCGATTTTTTCCCAAACCTGCGAGATGCAGGTATCCGCTGGGCAGAGGATGACGCAGGCTCCATGGCGGCCAGTGTCGCCTATTATCTTGCTCTGTCTCTGTTCCCGATGATGCTGCTGCTGACCTCGGGGATCGGCCTCTATCTTCGATTCACCAACACGGGCAAGAATGCGGAGCAACAGATCCTGTCGACTGTCGAGACCTATGCATCCGAGGAAGTGAAGATCCATATCGAACAGGTACTCGGCCACCTGCGCGATCATTCGATCGTCAGTGGCCCCTTTGGATTTGCCGCCGCGATTTTGGCAGCGATCGGAGTATTTGCTCAAATCGATCGCGGCTTTGATCGCATCTTTCGCATCCCGTCCAAGAAGTCATCCTCGGTAACCCGCACCGTCTTTCGAGTATTGCGTCATCGCTTCTTTGCATTTGTCATGCTGGTAGGACTGGGGGGAATGATCGTTGTGCTATTCACAGCCAGCATGCTGATCGCGCAATTGCGGTCGATCACCGGTGAGACGATGCCAGTCATGGCTCACGCATTCAACGGAGTGGAACTCGGTTTCGCGGTCTGCGCTAATGCTCTTCTCTTCACTCTGGTCTACCGCGTTCTTCCGAAACGTCCCGTGCGTTGGACCGATGCACTGCGCGGTGGGATCTTGGCAGCGATCATCTGGGAACTCGGGCGCGAACTGCTCGGAGTATTCTTTATCGGCATGCGTTACACCTCTGCCTACGGCGCGATCGGCTCGTTCATCGCGCTACTGCTTTGGTGCTACTACGCGATATCGATCCTGTTTTTCGGTGCCGAGTACGTGCAAGCGATCGAGACCCGTCGAGTTGAGAGGCTGGGCGCTGTTCCAGCCGGCTCAGGTGCATCGAGCATTCCGGAGGACGAAATCGATCCGCAGGTCTCAAAATTCAAACCCCGGCGATCGTCGGTGGATGCATAAGCCTCTCGCTTATGCTAAATTCGACGATTCGAACTCATCTCGAGGACATCTCAATCATAAAGGACTCACGCACATGCGCTTGATTCGGATTTCACAATCACTGCTCCTCGCAAGCCTTATTATCACAGGCAGCATTTCTGTACCTGGGATCGCACAAGACTCCCCACAGAAGACTTTTATGGAGAGTTTTCAAAAGTTGATCGCGGAGAAAGATGTCGATGGCGCTATTAAGTTGGTGGACGAAACATCGGATGTGCAACCCGAGTTTCTTGCGCAATACCGTATGCAACTCGGGGCGACGCTGTTGCGAGAAAAACGCAATGACGATGCGGCCTCTCAATTCGAAAAAGCTCTCGAAGCAGCCTTCGCGAAATTGGAAGACGGGTCCAATCCCCGGTCCGTCGGAGTGATCTTTCCCAATGCGACTATGATGCTCCGGCAAATACAGCCCGCGAAAGCCGATCAGTGGATTGAAAAATGTTTGACCACTCTCGAAGCGAAGCTCAGCTCGGACAGACTCTCCGATCTGCACGGCACTTACGCGCAGTTGATGCGCACGAAACTCAATACCCCGAACAAAGAAGCGGCAGAACAAGCCAAGAACAAGCTCCTCGAGTTCGTGGGCAAGTGCGAGAAACTTTACGCCAACCAGTCCGATCCAAAAGCCAACGCCAAGACGATGATCGACCTTTGGAACGATCTGCTTGTTGTGTCGGATGAGAAAGAATCCCAGCCTTTGTTCGAAAAACTACAGGCGCTCGCTCAATCGCAACTGAAGGATTCACCTTCAGTTCCTGTTTTTGCCTCCTACACGATGGCGGTATCCAGTTTCGTGTCTCGAAATGCACGCACCGCCCCGGACCTCGCCGGTGATACGCTCAACTCAGCAATGGCATTCATCGAGTCCGTCGAATCGGACGATGTGAACTTCAATCGCATCCGAGAGAACTTCGCGAAGAATGCGGAACGGATGAGCAAGTCCATCGAGAGTGCAAGGGCCTTAGTGAAGATGATAGGCCAACCCGCCCCAGCCATCGATCCTATGGAATGGGTTAACGGCGAACCGGAGACTCTCGAAAGCCTTAAAGGGAAAGTCGTATTGCTCGATTTCTGGGCCGTCTGGTGCGGGCCATGCATCGCCACCTTCCCGCATCTCAAACATCTTGATGCGGAATATGGTCCCAAGGGGCTGACAATTATCGGTGTAACCCGCCAATACAACTTCAGTTGGGACGAAGCGACCTCCAACGCTTCACGCTCCAAAGATCCCGTCTCACTCGAAGATGAAATGGCAATGCTCGAAAAATTCATCGCGAAGCATGAATTGACCCACCGCACCATGCTTACCCCTGAGAACAGCAAGATGCAATCCGAGTACCTCGTCACCGGCATCCCTCACGTCGCATTGCTCGATAAGCAAGGGATGGTGCGTTTGGTCAAAATCGGCTCGGGAAGCAAGAACGCCGAAGAGATCGAGGCTATGGTCAAGACGCTACTCGAGGAGTAGTTTCTCACGAGACGTGCGGTTCCGAAAGTCAATCCTGCTGGGCTAGCTTCCCGCAGGATGGGACCCATCGCGTAAGCTGAGTCTGACAATGTCCTCCTGCATAAGTTCTTCCTCCTTGGTAAACTGCTCGCCATGAAGACCAAGTGGCGTGCGAAATTTCGGTTGTGGGGGAAGAAACGAGGAGGACGCATGACCGGCTGGTGGTTCATCGGCTCCCTCGGCGAAGCGTCATTCTTTGCAGCTTTCTTTCTGGTCGGCGTTCTGTCCGCGACCACTCTCGTGGCCTGGCAACTGATGTCCCCCAAGACTCAGATGATTCGTATCGGATACGGGTTCTGGTTATTCTTCCTGGTTGCGATCTCCTTCATCGTGATCGGAACGGTCGGGTTCTGGTATCGAGTGCTCAAAGTTGTTACCAGTGACGAACATCGCGAAGTGATCGCCAAACGCGGCATCGTTCCAGAGCCCATGGTTCGCAAGAATAAAAAGGCACTCCCCCCCACGGTTCCCGACTTGCAATTGTTCACCGATAGCCCTGGCGCTAAGCTAGCTTTTCGCCTCCCGAGCCAGATTCCTGAGAACGATGCCCTGGTCGCGATGGGAATTTTTGCCATGGCCTGGAACGCCATGATCGCGATCTTCGTTGTCTTCGCGATCGAAAGCCTCTTTCGTTCCTCGGTTCCCTACAGACTCCTGATACTGCTCGTACCTGGGATTTATGTTGCGGTTCGCTCCGCTCAGTTGTTCTTTCGGTCGTTTATTCGAACGTTAGGGATCGGGTCGACCACGGTCGAGGTCGAGGACTTGCCCCTCATCCCGGGCAAAACCTATCAGCTCGAGGTGCTGCAGTACGGCCGACTAGTGATCAAGAAAATCACGGTGCGACTGGTTTGCGAAGAAGAAAGCACGTATCATTTCGGAACCGATGTGAGGACCGAACGCCAGATCGTCTTTAATCAGGTCATCGCGAACCACGGACGGGATCGAATTGACTGGGGTTACCCATTACGCATGGAATGTCAGTTTTCGGTCCCTCGCGATGCAATGCACTCGTTTCAGAGCTTCCATAACGCCATTCATTGGAAGATCGTTGTCGACGGAGAGGCAAATCGATGGCCATCGTACTCCCGAAGTTTCCCCGTAGTGGTCTATCCAGCAAGTCAGCCCAGCCCGGCATCGGTTGCGTCATGATCCGTTTGTTGGGTTTGCAACCGACCTACATGCCGGATGATACGCTCGAGTTTGAGTATCGGGTTGTGAATGTCGATCATGCTTCGATTGTGGCGGTCGAAGCATCGGTCGTTTGGGTGACCGAAGGCAAAGGATCCGAGGATCTTGGCGTCCACTTCTTTCAGCGGCTGACCGGCAATTCCCTCTCTTCGATCGATTGGTCGATCGCTCAGGGTGTAAAGTGCCCGTTACCTAACTCGCCCCTCTCGTATGAAGGGTCGCTGCTGAAGATTTCTTGGTGTGTCCGAGTTCGCTTCTACTTCAGCGATGGGACCGAACTCATGGCCCAGCAGCCGTTCTACTTGGGAACGATCACCAAAGCGGTATGAGCGATCGCATCGCGACGAACCCTTTCTGTACCCGCTACTTTCAGCCCGGCTCCATTCCGTTTTTCTTTCATCCGCCGATGACGTTGGACTCACTGGTCCAATCGATCCTGCAATCTGTTTGCCCGCGAGTCGCGATCGTTGGTCCCCACGGTTCCGGCAAATCGACGCTCCTCGCGCACATCGTGCAGCATCCTGCTCTGTCCGCATCGAATGGTTCGATTTGCCAAGTCCGATTTCAAACCGGGGAGACACGGAGTTATCGGTGGCGGACGATTCGCCAGGTTCCCAAGACGCATCTCCTGGTGGTTGATGGTTGGGAGCAAATGGACTCAGTGTTGCAGTGGTTTACGCGTGCGCGAGCCAGGGCCCGGGGTATTCGCATTCTCGCGACCGCCCACGCACTTCCCCTTCGCTTCACCGAAATCTGGCGTACGCGCATCGATTCCGCGGTCGAACAACATGTTCTTACCCACATCTTGCGAGACTTCGACAATGTCGGCACCTCCCATGTGACTCAATCACAGTCGTGGCAGCAATCCCGACAACGCCGTGGCGAGAATCTCAGGGAATCTCTTTTCGACATGTACGACTGGTATCGCGACCAAGTCGACGTTGAAACCACATCTGGGTAAACTGTTCCGGAAACGATCAACCACCGGCACTTCTTTCCCGCTTTTCTGACTGAGCCCCTATGACTGCGATCGAAAACATTCCAGGAAGTTTTTATCTTGGCAAAAAATTCGATTTGGAGAATCGACAACTCCTAGACGATGTGGTTCAGTATCGGTCGAAAGACTTGACCACTCACGCGCTGTGTGTGGGGATGACCGGCAGCGGCAAGACCGGCCTGTGCATCAGCTTGATCGAGGAAGCTGCCCTGGATGGCATCCCGGTCCTGTGCATCGATCCCAAAGGGGATCTCGGCAATCTGCTATTAACCTTCCCGGAACTGCAAGCCAAGGACTTCGAGCCATGGATCGATCGCGATACCAACCCCGACGTGGCAACCGCGGCTGAGAATACTGCCAACGTGTGGCGCAAAGGACTCGAGGCATGGCGCTATGATCGCACTTACTTGGAGCAATTGAACTCGGTTGAGAAAATTATCTACACACCCGGTAGCTCTGTAGGTGTCCCGTTGACGGTTCTGAAGAGCCTTGATGCGCCTGGCGATGAGGTCTTGCAGGACTCAGAGATCCTGCGAGATCAAATCTCAAGTTCTGTATCTGGGCTCCTCGCGTTGCTCGGGATCGATGCCGACCCGCTGACTAGCCGCGAGCATATCCTCCTTTCCAACATTCTCGCCAAGAGTTGGCAGGATGGTCGCGATCTCTCGATGGAAGATCTGATTCGCAGCATCCAAGCTCCTCCGATCCAAAAGATCGGTGTCCTGGATGTGGAGTCTTTCTACCCGAAATCGGATCGTATCAAGTTGTCGATGACTCTCAACAATCTCCTTGCATCCCCTTCGTTTGCAGGCTGGCTCCAAGGTCAATCGCTGCAGATTCAGGATCTTCTCTACGACAAGCAAGGCAAGGCCAAGATCTCCATCCTGTCGATCGCGCATCTCAACGATTCAGAGCGGATGTTCTTCGTCACGATTCTTCTCAACGAAGTGGTCTCATGGATGCGCACTCAACGCGGAACCAGTGCATTGCGCGCCATCTTGTACATGGATGAGATCTACGGTTACTTCCCTCCCAATTCTAAACCACCGAGCAAAGGTCCGATGATGACGTTGCTCAAACAAGCCCGAGCATTTGGACTCGGAGTCGTTCTCGCAACTCAGAACCCGGTCGATTTGGATTACAAAGGGTTGTCGAAT
>JBILVV010000051.1:0-17858 GCA_044370255.1 Pirellula sp. | reverse complement strand
AAAGCAATCAAGGTCGAACAGCGATGGAGGCGAACCGATCATGAACGATCGAACTCTCGATTCAGCCGTTTGGCGTTCGGCTTTGATGTGGAAAGAATTTCGCCAACTTGTCCCGCTGGCACTGACCGTATTGGCCTTGGGATTGGGGATGCTAATGCTGATTTTGGTCACTACGAGTTTTATGGCACCTCCGTTGGTGGACGCGAATCAGTACCTCTACGTCTTTCTTTCGGTACCGATGATTTACGCCTGTGGAGTAGGCATTTTGTTGGTGGGTGCCGAGAAGGAGTCCCGTTCGTTGCGGTGGTTACAGTCCTTGCCCGTTTCTTCGCGCGATATTGCTCGAACGAAACTGATGGTTGCCTTGATGAGTCTCGCGGCGATATGGCTTGTGACTTTGATGGCATGGCTTCTGTTTACCCAATTGCTCGGCATGGCCCCAAGCCTATCGGGTTCGTACTCCTTGTTCGGCGGCGAAGCGTTCCCGTTGATGCTTGTTACTTCGGTCGCGGTTTCCATCTTTTTGTGCTTGGTCGGTCTAGGTTTGGCTTGGTATTTCCACTCCGCGATGATTTCGCTCTTGATGTTGATACCATCCACTCTTGCGATATGGCTGGCAGTATATGGCTTGACTGTTTTTCTCGCAAAACTCGGCCGGGATTCTAACTCGCAATGGACGATGGATGCCGGAGTGTATTTGGCATGCCTTGCCGTTGGTTACGTGATCGCATTGGCGATCGGATGGACAGCAAGTCAACGTGAGCTTTCCGCCCGAACTGCACCGCGCCCTGCTTCGGGATGGCTGGGGCTGAAGGTTGCGGTGCGAAGCGAGAGGACCGCCGAGGCTTGGGTGCTCTGGCCTCGTACGACGCCGGGCACTGGCATGCTGTGGCAGATGGTACGTCAAAGCTGGATGCTGTGGACAGCGGTAGCTTTGTTTTGCGCACTGTGGTTGTTGATCGCTGGTCCCATACGGTTGTTCGACTATTCCGACAACTACATGACTCGCAACGCCATCTCGCGAGATTCGAGCGTCCCCTTGTGGATGATCGGTTCGCTTTTGATTCTTTGGATGGGCGTGTTTGCTTACCAAGGGGATAGCATCGCCCAGCGAGTTCGCTTCTATGCCGATCGCGGGGTATCCCCTTCGTTGCTATGGTGGACGCGGCATTGGATTCCGCTCACGATTCTATTGGGTTTGGGGTTAGCGCGTTACTGGAGCTTGCGTCCAAACAACTCGCTGGACTTGGTCGAAACATTCGCATGCTTGGCGATTGCGTTAGCGATTTACATTACCGGGCAATGGGTGTCGCAATTGATTGCTAGTCCGATTATCTCGGCGATCGCGGCACCGATCGCCGCAGTGGCGATGGGGCTTTACTGTTTATCTGCTGCGCTTCTCATGGGTGCAACGTGGTGGATCTTTATCGTCACCTTTGCGATCCTGCTCGGAGCCACATGGTGGATGATGAAGCCGTGGATGGAGCGGCGGATCGATTGGAAGTACTACCTTCAACACGGCGCATTTGCGGTGATTGCCTTGACTATTCCATGGTTGCCTGGGCTCTGGGGCATCTGGAATTTGCCGAGCATGGCGTCAGCGACGCGGACCGAACTGGTCCGATTCGCCTCGGGAGTCTCATCAGCGAAGGCTCCGATAGCTTTTTCCCCTTGGCCGCAATTCGTCGCTGAAGGAAACGACTCCGTTTCGACGCTTCTGGATTCCAACGAGCAAGTCCGTCAAACCTATCGCAGGACGTTGATACGTCGAGCAGGCGATGTCGGTTTCTGGCTGAGTGGGAATGGCGTTGATGTCCAGTTGGCGTTATTCAAAGCCGAGTTGTCGGCACTTCGCAGCGAGATTTCATCTGCGACCACAGCATCCCAACAAGAGACATCTTCGGGGTTCGATGATTATCGCACCATCCTGTCGCATGTACCGCAGATCGTACGAACATTGAGAGACAGGAGACAACTGAAAGCATGCGACCTGGCAGAACGGATTGAATTGGTGGCGCTCAGGGAATGCCTTCAGCCACAAGCCCGCGATCAGATCGGGGAGTTGCTCTACCGATCCCTACTGAAGTTTCTGGCGAACGGTCAAACTCGAGACGATGCTCGGCGCAAAGCACTGGCTTCGGATTGGTACGACCAAAGCCAAATGAATGCTGCGCGTGCTTGGTTTAGCAACAACACGTTAGGTGATTACTATCTCGGTTTTTGGGACCTTCAAGACCTTCGCTTCACGGGGGCTATCCCGCTGAGCATCCGCATTACTCGCGAACGCGATCTCTACGTAGAAAGACTTTGGGATCTGCTGGAATCCGCGCCTGGGTCTTCGGAGGCGAAGGCAAAGCGAGAGGTCCAGCGAGAGCAATTCCTCCTCCGCCGCGATGATCTGTGCGATGTCGTGGATGGCGTCATTCTAGTACCTACACAATGGTATGAGCCAGCGATCACCTGGCGGGGAGATTGGGAAACGATCCCCGCAGACTTGATTTCGAAGGGGCAGAATCGTGAATAGATACAACAAACCCCAATGGCCAGCGTGGATGGTGTTCGCTGTAACGGCAACTCTGTTGGTCGTTGGATCCGTCAGTATGCTCGGAGCAAAGATGATCGACTCCGAATGGAGAGCAGGGAATGTCGTGCTCTCCTTGCGAGCCGAGGCTAATCAACTGCAAGCGTCCCAAAAGGAGGCCTTGAAGCATGCGGGGCTTCAACCTGTCAAGTCGGTTGCGCTGAGCGAGTCGGATCGGCAGACGCTCGTCCAGTGGCAGGACCTCGTCGCTCAGATCCAGCATCCTTACTTCGAATCCCAAGTCTCGATTCTCTTGGAATCCAAGAATAATGACGTTCCCGCTCCGTGGGTTGAGCATCCGATTCCCTTATCGCAATTTGCGGAGAGCAATCGCCCGTTTCTCGATACGATCTATCAACGATGCCCGCCACTGGATGAACCAACCACTATCCTTGCACCCTTGGGGGCGGGATCGCTTGATCGTTTGAAGAAGTTCGTCTTTCTCGATGCGGCAAGTTGTTTGCATAAGGCGGACCGAGAACGATTCGAGCGGGCGCTTGGAACTTTCCTTCAATGGAATCAAGCCTCCAGGGGAGACGTCGACCTGATCTCCATGGAGCCCTTGGTTTGCCTGCTGCATCGGGCACTGGATACGAACCTTCTGAGCCCTCAGGAAGTGGAGGTCTGGGTCGATCGCTTGTGCAAACAACGCGCATCCGCTTTCTGGGATCGAGAGCAACAGGACCGATGGATGCGACTACAAGCCTTCTCCAATTTGGACCGTCGGTCGTCTGGCTGGTGGACACCTCCCAGCATCTTCCTCGCCATCGAGGCCCAACAGGAGTCGACAAGGCGAGAACGGCAAGGAAGGGATCGTTGGAATCCAGCAGGCATTTATCGCACACCTGCAAACAAGCTCTCACTATTGGGCATCCGGGTCGCGTTGCTCAACCATGTTCAGCAGCAGCAATCGCTTCCAAACTCCTTGGTGGAGTTGGAGACAACCCCGGTGGTACAGAATGTGGGAAAAGCCATCGCGGGTCATCTCGATCAAACGGTAACTTTGTTGATCGAGTATGCCAAAACGAGCGAGATCGAAGCGATCCTACGCACAGCGGACATGGAGTCCCTCTGGAAAGGCCCTTATCCGGTGCATGAAACCTACACGGTGCAATTAGGTAGTCCTTAAGCCGCGCTGATCAATTTCGTCGGCTACGGATGAGATAGCGATGATCTAAGTCGCCCTGTCGCGCATCGCCGCGCTCGAATACGAACTATCTTCTTCTTCTCTTTTACAGGAGTCTAATCGTGACACGTCTTGCTCGTATTATTCGCCGAAGCTCGAAGAGTCACAGAGTGATTCGTTACGGTTTTACGATGACCGAACTGATAGTAACCTTAACGATTATCGGTATCCTCGCGTCGATTTTGCTCCCGGCGATTCAGTACGTTCGGGACGCGGCACGAAGGACCCAATGTCAAAATAATCTGCGGCAATTGGCCTTCGCCTGTCAAAACTTTGAAGCTGCCCATCGTTCGCTACCGCCGTACTATGACCGGCCTACGAAAAACAATAACAATGCAGCTGTTGCTAGCGGATGTATCAACGGAGAGTATGACATAGGCGGGTATTCCTGGAGAGTGAAATTGCTCCCGTTTTTGGAACAGAGAGCACTCCACGAAAAATTCGATTTGTCGGCTCTGCCTTGGGAGCCGGTCAATGAACATCTTGTTTCGACCGTCGTACCAACCTTTCTTTGCCCCACCAATCCCTTGCCGACGTGGGATGATCTTCTCCTGAGAGAAGGAGGACCGACATTTCCGGGTGATAGGCTAGATATGAACCCCATCGCGATCTCGGAATACGAGGCGAGATTAGGCATTTTCGTAGCGGATGATCCGTATGTTGGTGATCATTGGGGTGATCCCCCTAACATGGAAAAACGTAGAGCAGCTATCAAATATATTCGGTGGGGAGTCTGGGGGGAGGCCGACATCGACCTACTACATAACTGGTACGCTTTTTCAGAACAAGCGATCGGTATAGCCGTTCGCGGATATCAACCTGGTCGTTTTGCCAGCGTAACCGATGGGCTCTCAAATACTATCTTGCTAGTTGAAGAGGGAGCAAAGCCTCTTTGGATTGATCCTCGCACTCAGGGTGGTAGGTATCATCATTTTCCATCGTGGCAGACTGCTACTCAAATTGCCGCTAGCTTTCATCGATTCAAAAACACGATCAACTACTCCAACGACCGGGGCATTTACTCTTTGCACTCGGGTGGTGCGAATATCGCCATGGCAGACGGTTCGGTCGTGTTTCTATCCCAGGAGCTTGAGTACAGAGAGCTCGTCCGACTCTACACTCGTGCCGGCGCGATCGACGAGTAGTTTGCCGTTGACCGTCGCGTGTCCCGTATTCCTTGCTTAAGAGTAAAACTGGGACAGGCATTGTTTCTTGTTGGACCGTGGAATGCTTTCATTGCCTTTTCGCGTTAGGTGAAGCTGAGAGAGTTCGAAAACGCGCATGGAACTCTGTCGGGAGGCGTTTGAGGCCCGGAGGAGGGCCTCGATCAGTAATTTCGGTTCGGGTGAATGCGCACTGCTTTCGCAGATGGGCTTCATGGATCGACTGAAACAGATGGTTCGGAGTGTCTCGGGCAGGCTAAGCCGTGTTGGCGAGTTGCCGCAGCCCTAACTTCTGGGCTACCTGCCTAAGAACCGAACGCGAAGTTGACATGAAACTGCCATAGAAGCGCTGGTTGGTGAGCATGAGAGCGACTCGTTCCAGGAATCGCTCTGCGTCCATCTGCAATCGATCGAAGATCGATTCGACTTCGTGAGAGATGATCGCTTTCCCTTCGCGAAATTTCCGGCTCATGCAATCGACCAACATGAGATATTGCCCCAGCGTGAAACCTTCCTTGATTCCTTCACGAGTGGAGCCTTGGGATCGCCGATCCTCAATAGGTACCAACCAATGGTCTTGCTCGATTCCTTCGCTGACGCGCTGGGCAGTTACCGATCCGTTACGAATCTGCGCTACGTCCTGCAATCGCCCTTGCGCGATCAGATGTTCGGTTCGGTCTTTGATCGAAGTGAAAGGGGAGTGCTCGGGCAATCCGCAGATGCCTGCAGCAACAGGGTTCAGGTCGATATAGGCAGCGACCGTGAGGATCGATTCTTCATCGAGGATCGCGATGGATTTGAAGCGGCCTTCGAAGAACGTTCCTCGGCATTTATCTTCCTGATTGGCTTTCCGAGACAAGGGTTCTTTCAGGCATTTCATGAACCAACTCAACGAGGTTAAGCGAACGCGTTTCTGCTCCACCCATTTGAGATCTGCGGCTAAACGGTCTATATCTTCTCGGGTGGGAGCTGCTGGTTTTCGGTTGACGCGTAGCGGGTAAAGCGTCAACCAGCGTTGGACGACTTCGATCGGAGTCCAAGCATCAGCGACATCGGGATCAACGCGAAGCAAGAGATGGAGATGGTTATCCATCAAGCTATAACCTGCGACCGATACAGCAAAGATCGAGTTCAGTTCCTGGATGCGATGATCGAGCCACGCTTTCCGGTCAAATCCATCTATTCCAGCGATGAGAAAGGCCTGCCGCACACATCGAGAGATGCAGTGATACCATCGCGTTACACTAAGATCAACGATTTGAGAACGTGGTTGTGTCACGGCAAAGTACCTCCCTTCGGGCAAAAGCGGTATGTAGAGGCTTAAAAACATAATCATGCTCGCTTCCACATGCAACCACACCGCGATCGACCTACCTAGAATGGCTTGGCACCAATGTCTTTGCTAGCGTTCCGGCTCACGCGGATACGATGCAATGCATGTCCAGGTTTTGGCACGGCTCACGCGGATACGATGCAATGCATGTCCAGGTTTTGGCACTTCGAAGAAATTCGTGCGAGAATATCCAGTTGCAAACTATTCCAAGAGGATAACTAGTCGAAGGATAACTAGTCGAAGTAGGGCATCGCCAGCACTGGGCATTTCGTTTCTCGGATAACCTGCTCCGTGGTGCTTCCACGAATGGCATCCATCCAGCCATGGGTGCCAGCCGTAACCATGATGATCAGGTCCGCACCGCTCTCGTTTGCAACGGTCAAGATTTCGGCCGCAGGGCTCCCTTCGCGTACAACGCGCTGAACTGTCCATGTATCCTCGGCGATCTCAACCTTTGGAAACTTGGAACCGACACCGACGTGTAGCAGAGTGAGTCGTGATTTGCCGCTTCCATAAGCGGTGAGTGCTCGCAACCCCGCATCCACAGCCGCTCCGCTGTCCGGTTCATGATCGACCGGAATCAGGATATGCTCCATGTTGACATGTCCCGTTTCCACCGAAACGCAACCCTTGCAGTGGTCGGGTACAAACAGCACGGGAATCATCATCGGTGCGATTTGGGTCGCGATCCGTTCCGAAGTGGAAGGCTTGAGCCAAGCCGCAATACCATCTCTTCCTTCGGTCGCGAGGATGACCATATCGATGGGATTCAGGGTGCAGTACCGTTCAATCGATTCGACGACTGATTTCCCGGTGCCGATCACTTTCTCGATATTCACTCCTAGAGCCGTTACTGCCGAACGATCCGCGTTCTTGGGAATCATTCCCCACTTGCTCAGTATCTCTCGAACGGATGGGAATTTTGCCCAATCCTCGTCGTCGACTTCATCAACCACATGGAAGATGCGAAGTTCGGCTTGATTGGTGATCGCCAGTCGCAACGCATGAGCCAATGCTAGATCGGACGCCGGTGAGAAGTCTGTCGGATGCAGAATCACTTTCGCTTGTTCGCTCATATCTACTGTCATCGATGTTTATTCCCAGCGCATGTACTAAACAGGTAACAATTGTGATTGTTCCAGGGTAATCATTGAGCCCTCGGGTGACAAATGAAGTCGGAAGCGTTTCGGAGCTTGGCCTCAAGACGCGGGGGCAATCGTAAACAAAGCTAATTTGCTGGCGGTATAGGGTTCGGAGAGATGCCCAGGACTTTTTCTTGTTTGATGTTCAAGGCTTGTTCGAGCGGATCGAGCCCGAGGGTGGTTTGAAGTTTCGCGAGAGACATAAAGTATTCGCGCTCGGCGTCCAGAAGTTTGATCTCGCTCTCGGTCACTTTGGCTTCCTGTTGGAGCAAGAAGAGGAAGTCTCGGTTGCCTGCTGCGAAATCGCGACGGAAGTATTCGAGTGTCTCACGAGTCTCACGCACCAACTGGGCCGAGCGGTCAACCATCTGCTTGGAGAACTCGAGGTCGTTTGCCGCCCGTCGCAGTTCGATCTCGATCTTGTTGACTTGAAAGATTCGCTTCTGCTCGATCTGTTGCATTTTTGCTAAGGTGGAATCGATCTTACCGCGGGCCTTTCGGCGTTGGATCGGAACGCCCCCTTCGAATCCGGTTTCGACCATCGTTTCTTCTTTGTCGTCAAACCGGGACGCTACATCGCCGACGTTTTTGAAGGTCCGCAGTTGCGCGTCGAACGTGGGGAGCAATTGATTGCGAGCTAATTCCAAATCCCATCGAAGTCGTTGAACATCGATCGCGATCAACTGCAGTTCGGGGCGCCGCTGCTGGGCGGCTTCGAAATCGGCATCGAAATTGATCTGGGGCAACTGTTCGACGACCGGAAAACCGGCAGGAAGCCAGTCGGGCGCGGCCAACATCGGTGCTCCGGAGTCATCCCGCAAAAAGATCGCGAGTTTGATCGCGGCGTTGCGGAACTTCTGTTGTGCATCGAAGACCTTGAGTTGGCGTTCGGAGATGGTTTGCGCGTTGATCGACAACTCATTGCGGCTCGACCATCCTCGATCAAAGAGTTTGAGCAAGATGTCATTGCGCTGTATCGCCAAGTTGAGCAGTTCTTCTTGGGACTTCAGCACGTTTCCGGCTTCGACCCAACTCCAATAGGCATAAGCAGCATCGAGGCTCGTCCAAAGCACGTTGAACTGGATTTCCGGTTGAACGGCAGCTTGATCGAGATTGGCTTGGAATAATGCAACTCGAAAGGGATCGATCGCACGGCCTTGCAGCAACGGTTGGATGAAACCGACCGTGAACTCGCCCCCTTTGTCGGTCTCGCGTTCCTTGTACCAGGGTTCGAAGTCTCCGCGTCCGATGCGATAACCAGCCATCGCATATCCGCCCCACCACAATTGTCTGGCAACTCCCACGCCGTTGCGGAAGTTTTCATAGGCACCGATCGGTCGGTTGAGCGAGTAATACTCGAGGTTCAGGTCGTAAGCGCCGAGGGAATTGGTGATCTCGCCTCGCGCGACTCCCGATTGCAGACGAGCAATTTCAATTTCGGGGTAGGCTCGATAGGTCGATGCGATCACATCCGCAAGGAGAAGTGCCTCGCCCATCGATTGCGAGTCCCCTTGCGGAGTCGGCGTTGCCTCTCTCACCACCGGGGCTGGTGAAGTGATAACTTCTGGTGCCGTGGCAGGAGGCCGCAACCGGTCGGACTCGAGAAGCAGTTTTTCCCGCTCAAGCTTCTGCCTGCGGATTCTCTCGTTGAGTTCCCGCATCCGCCGTTCCGCATCTTCAGTCTGAGGTGTTTGCGGAGGATCTTGTGGCAACAATTCTTGCGACAATACCTGAGGCTCGATCTCCTGCCCCGAAGCAACGATTGCATGCAATACAAAAATGGTCGCAAAGAATCCGGCGAGCCAGCGGGCTGGTAGCCCTATTTCATCTTGGGCATTTTGGGATCTTTTTCGGAGTCCTTGCCAGAGGTGGGCTCCGACTTGCTGACGGTGATCGGGAATCCATTCATTTGACGCCATATTTCAAAACCTAGCGGCACCTGATCCAAGATGACCCAACCGTTAGCTCGCACTCCTTGGCGTAGATATCGACTATCCGGCCACCCATTCTCCGTCCGGTCTGCGTCGTCTTGGGCGGAATTTTTCGGTTTACTGTTATTGTCAGGCCCGACAATGATCTTGAAGATCCCTTTGCCCGAGTCGGTGGGATTGATAGCAATGACTTTACCTGGAAAGGTACCGACGGCAACGCTGGGCCAACCGACGAATTGGATGGCGGGCCAACCCTCGAATTGCAATCGAACAGGATCGTTGACTTTGATGAGTGGCGTGTCGACACCACGAACGGTGAGTTCGACCGCCAAGTCATCGGTTTTGGGAACAACCTCGAAGAGGAGATCGCCCTCTTTGACCGCTCGGGTTCCCGCTTGCCCACGGATCGCTTGGATGATTCCCGTGCTGGGGCTTTTGACGTCAAGTCGATCGAATTCGCCTCGTTTGGTGTACAGGTCTTGCAGTTCTTTGTTCGTGGTATTGATCTCGGTGTTTGCTTTGTCAACTTTTTGCTCTGCATCGCGAATCTTGTACCGGGCGAATTCCGTTTTCTCCTCGAGGGAACGCTGCTTCACGTTGATATCGTTGATCGCCTTTTCGGCTGCGGCGTGAAGGCTCTCCAGCTTTTTGAATTCCTCATTTTCCTTGTTCTTTAGATCCATATACTCGACTTCGGGGACGATGTCCTTTTCGAGGCCTTGGACACGCTCGAATCGGAACTTGGCCTGCGCGTACTTGGCATCTTGGGCTTCGACTTCGCGCACGGCTTTATCATGGGCGGATCGTGCAGCAGCGACCTCGGATTCCGCTCCTCGGACTTCCTGTGCCGTAGAAAGTTTGATCGACTCCACTTGAGCGAGGCTGGCATCGCGGATCTGCGTGTAGTATTTCACTTTATCTTCCTGTGCTTTTACCTGTGTCTTCAGAATTCCTTCGGCATCTTCGGCGAAGGGTTTGATCACCATAATGATGTCACCTTGCTCGACCTCCGAACCTTCCCTCAGGTCATCCCCATAACGGTCTTTCCCAAGCGAGTCGATGATTCCCTTGGCGGGACTCTCGACTGGCTGAAGTCGATATTGAGGGAGCCTTGCAACGACTTGCCCCTCACCTCGCGATGTTTGTTGCCATGGTAGGAAGATCGCTCCGAACACCATCAGGATCATCAGTACCAAGAGAGCGCGAGACAACGTGCGTGCGAACCAACCCGATCGGACCAGATGCATCGCCGGAAACTGGTCTCCCAATTGTTGGGAGGGTCTCAGTCGGACCAGTCGGCGCTCTGGGAGTTTACTGGCGGCTGGGGTCTGGGTTGTTGTTATTGTTGTTGTCATGATGAAGCGTGGGAATGATCGTCGAGGTGGGGAACGAGTTCGAGAACTTTGTTGCAGTCCTCGATGATCTTCGAATCGTGGGTCGTCAGGATCAGGGTCCACGGTTGGCCGACGTTAGAAATCCTTTCCCAGATACGTTGCCGCATGCGTGGCGGAAGGAGATCGAGTGTTCCGTCGATCAGCAGCAATCTCGGTTTGGAAACGAGGGCTCTTGCAAGCATGAGCCGTGCTACCTGCGATTGACTGAGTGGAAATCCACCGGTTTGCAACATGGTATCCAAGCCATGGGGGAGCGCTAACACTTCGTCCCATAGTTCGACCAATTGCAATGCTTCGCGGACATCGTTTTGCGAGATCGAGATCCGATTGAGCGTTACGGCATCTTGGACGCTGCCGTTGAAGACCTCGCTGCCCGCAGCAAAACTGACCATCGAACCGTCAGCGAAACGATTGACATCTCGGGAGTCGATACCACCGATTTCGGCGACACCTCCGAGCGGAGATCGCAAGCCTGCCAAGGTTTCGAGCAGCATCGTTTTGCCACATCGGCCTTCGCCAAGTACCGACGCGCGTTGGCCTGGGGCGACGTGGAAGTTGGGAATGTGGACATCGTGGTGCCCTCGCCCGACGGCCAGTTCGCGCGATCGGACTTCCACCGGACCGATCCCTGCATCGAGGGGCCTCGATGGCGGAACGGTTGGCAGGTCGATCATGTGCCCCACCTTGTTGGTTGCCGCCATCAGATCGTAGAAAGACTCCAGGCTCTTACCGATCTGGGAAAACGCGCCGACCACCACCGCGACGACCGAAACGCTCGCCACTAACTGCCCAATCGTGATCGCTTCGTTGATTACCAACCACCCACCCAACGATAGCAACGCAGAAATGGAGATGGCATACAGCATCAACGCGAACAGGGATTGACGAATCAGAACGATGAAGTGCCTTCGACGTGCACCCAGGTACTCGACCACCAAGCGATTGGCGCGATCCACAGACAGTTCGCCTCCACCATGAACCTGAAAGGCGTTCGGATTGCCCGCCACATCCTGCAGCCAGTGGGCGATGCGATATTTGATCAAGGACTCTTCAATGGCTGTCTTCACGGCCCCTCGCCCCAACCCATAGAGAAACACAGTCATCAGCATGATAAGGATGACATCGAACATGAGCAGGTACGGACTGTATACCGCCAGAAGCAGCAAACCCGCGAGAGTTTGAACCGACAAGGCCAACATGTCGATGAGAAGCGAGGCCGTCGCTTTTTGCAAAGTGATCACATCGAAGAATCGATTGGCCAATTCCGGTCCGTGGATCCCATCGATCGCGCTCCGCTCTAATCGTGTGAAACGCTCGGACAAATCACCGACCACACGCACCATGATGCGGCGCTGAAGGATTTCAACGACAAACAACTGGAGCGTTTTGATAATCGCCGACAGCGTGAGAATGGCAAACAGAGCTACCGCGATCCAGATCAGCGGTTGAATCACCATGGCGAATCCAATGGTCGTGACCATTTGCTCGACCGCCAGTGGGATTGCGAGGTTCAGGACGCTGGCGACGACGGAAAAAATCGCCAAGGTCCAGATATCTCGCTTGTCGAACGACAGCAGCCTCAGGTAGCGTCGAAGCGGGGAGGGTTCGTGCTCGTGATGGTCCGGATCATGGGCGTCGGTGACTTGTGCCAAGCTCGACTGCTCCTGATCGCGATGTGAGGAAATCAGATCGCATACCAAAGAGGGTTCCACAATGTAATACGTTGCATTGCTATCCTGCCGCATCAGGTTTCGGATCGCTCGGAAGCTCAAGGAGTCCGATTCCTTGTTCCTGGCAATAAGCTTGGTGACTTCCGCCCGGCCCCCTGCTACATGCGACATCACCCATGCCGAGGGCTCCCCTCTTGCATCCTGGCTTATTATCGCGACCAGAAAATCCTCCAGCAGCAATTCCCAGACCGCCTCCGATGTGACTTCGGTCGGGGCCAACCGAATTCCTAACGCTGAGCCAGCCCGCATCAATGCGGTCGTCGTTGCATCGGAACGAACAGTCTCGCCCAAGTCGGCCCCAACGTCGTTCAAGGCTTGAACGATCTGAGCGTTCTCGTGAGCAACCTCCAAACGAGTCAGAAGCTCCGCAAGTAGTCCGCGCAACAGTTCGCGGTGAGAATCTGTTCCTCGGCTGTTGGATTCAGAGTTTGTTTGCAACATGACCCGATCGCCAAAAAACTGGAGTTTCATTGCAGTCTTGCAATTTCAGCTCCGCTAAGGGAATATGGAAGAATGGAGTACAAAACCGATTTGCCAAGCTAAAATTTTGGCCCATCTTGCTTGAAATTGCTAATCTGTAATTTATAGGGGGTGTCAACCGGATTTTCCAGTTGTACCGATCCTTGGATTCCCCGGATTCATTTTCAAGGCCGAAGAAATTCATGTTGGGGACGGTGACAAATCGTCGCAAAGCCCTACAATACTGTGCGTGAGTTTGTGAAAGTTTTCACAAAGTCCTCTTGGGCCGTGGTGGCTGGAGAGGCAAGATTTCATTTTGGTTAGGTCGTCGGACTGGGAGAGGGTGGCGTGGCAGGTCAATTGCCGATTCTCATTTATCTCATCGCGGTCATCGGGTTCGCCGCGGTCTCGTTGATCCTCCCCCACGTTGTCGCCCCTAAGAATCCGACCCGCATCAAGGATATGCCCTACGAATCGGGGATGGATCCGGTCGGCGATGCGAGAAAGCCGTTCGACATCAAGTTCTACTTGATCGCGATTCTCTTTTTGATCTTCGACGTCGAATTGATTTTCCTCTACCCGTGGGCTGTGGCTCTGTTGGCTCCGGAAGGAATTCCTGAATCGTTCCGATTACCCGTACTCGCAGTGTTGCTCGTCCTGCTAGCTACTCTCAGCTTGGCCTATGTGGTGGCGTATCGCAAAGGAGTTTTCGATTGGCGACGGAAATAAACAAACAGCTTGGTGACAACATCTTCTTGACCCAAATCGATGCGGCAGCGTCGTGGGCGCGGGCTAATAGTCTGTGGCCGATGCCATTCGCGACAGCGTGCTGCGGCATTGAATTGATGAGTACGGCCGCCAGCAAGCACGACCTGTCTCGCTTCGGTAGCGAAGTGATGCGGTTCTCTCCGCGGCAGTGCGACTTGATGATTGTCGCTGGACGCGTGGTGATGAAGATGATCCCCGTTCTTCAGCGGATATGGTTGCAGATGCCCGAACCGAAGTGGTGCATCTCGATGGGTGCATGCGCATGTTCCGGGGGAGTGTTCGATACCTATGCAGTGGTGCAGGGAATCGACCGTTTCATTCCGGTCGACGTCTATGTGCCGGGATGCCCTCCACGTCCTGAGCAGTTGATCCGATCCATCCTCGATTTGCAGGACAAGATCAAGAAGACAGGTACCTACGATGCTCGCGAATTCAAGCTTCGGATCCTGCCCGATGGTCCCAAACGATTCGATGAAGACGAGTTGCTCCGCATCCGTGAGCGGAACGGGCTGAAGCTCGAAGATCCCAAATACGACCCGATTCACTGACAAGCATGCAATCACTGAGAATACCATGACACCATCCCCTGGCAGCGATCTCCGCAGCGCGATCGAATCTCGGATTCGGAATGCTCGATTGGATTGGTCGGTTTTCCGCGACCAGCAGAGGTTGGTCGTTTCCCACACCCATTTGCTGGAGGTGATGCGGGAGTTGCGATCGCTCGGGATGGATCAACTGGTCGACGTTACGGCCGTCGATATGCTGGAGTATCCCAATGCCACCGATCGTTTTGAAGTCGTCTATCTCCTCCTCAACACCGAGTCGGGAGAACGATTGATTGTCAAGACGCACGTCAACGAACCCCATCTGACTTTGCCTTCGATGGTTCCGATTTGGTTTGGGGCCGATTGGTTGGAACGCGAAGTCTACGACATGTTCGGTATCCTGTTTGAAGGGCATCCGAACATGAAGCGTCTGCTGTTGCCCGACGAGTTTGAATCTTTCCCTCTTCGCAAAGACTACCCGATCAAGGGACGGGGCGAACGCCACAACTTTCCCGTCATCACCCGTGCTGAGAGCTAGGTTGCGACCCCGCGAACAAGGATTTTCCGATGCCACTTGATTTGCTTGACAGCCCGGACCTGAAGGCCAACGAACGCGAAGGACTGTGGACACTCAACTTTGGTCCCCAGCACCCGGCGACCCACACGACTCTGCGTCTGGTGTTGCAACTCGACGGCGAGATGGTGATCGATGCTCAGCCCGACATCGGCTTCCTGCACAGCGGTTTCGAGAAGTTAGCTGAGGTTCTCGACTACAACCAGTACGTTACCATTGTCGATCGGATGAATTATATCTCTCCCCTCGCCAACGAGATCGCGTGGCACCATGCGGTCGAGGGGATGCTCGGAATCGATTTGACGCCCCGGTGCAAATACATTCGGACAATCTTTGCCGAGTTGATGCGGATCCATGATCACCTGCTTTGCACTGGCACATGCGTGTTGGACCTGGGGGGTGCGACAGCGTTCATGTACGCCTTCAACGAGCGGGAGAAGATTTACGAGATTTGCGAACGCGCCAGCGGTCAGCGTTTTCATACTTCTTACACGCGTGTGGGAGGTCTGCTCTACGATGTGACCGACGATTGGATTGCGATGGTGCGAGATTTCTGCAAGACATTCCCGAAGGCTTACCGAGACTTCGCTGGTCTCGTGATGAAGAATCGAATCTTCGTCGAGCGAACACGCGGCGTCGGTGTCCTGACCAAAGAAGATGCGATCGCGGGAAGCGCGACCGGTCCCGTCGCACGAGCCAGCGGGGTAACTCGCGATCTGCGGCGCGACGAGCCCTACTTGGCATACAACGATTTGGACTTCGACGTATGCTGTGCTAGAGAGGGGGATTGCTACGCTCGATTCCAAGTCCGCATGATGGAGATGCTCGAGAGCTTGAAGATCATCGAACAAGCGATCGAAAACCTACCGAGCGGACCAGTGTTCACGGCTGGCACTGGCAAGGAAGGGATTCCGGACAAGCTCGAGGTTTACCGCAGTATCGAAGGGCTGATTCATCACTTCGAGAACATCATGCCCAATCGGCAGATGCCTTCGCCGATGGATTCGTACTACGGGGCGACCGAGTCGCCAAACGGGGAACTCGGCTACTACATCGTCTCGGATGGCGATTTCCGAGCGTACCGTGCCCGCACTCGTCCACCTTCCATTCTTCATTTCTCACTCTTTGGCCGCATGATTCGGGGCTGCATGCTCAGCGACGTTGTTGCGGTCTTGGGAAGCATCAACATCATCGCAGCGGAGTTGGATCGATGAGCGAACTGAGCGAACAAGCCAAGCAAACCATCGCGGAGCATCTGCCTCGATATCCGAGCAAGCAGGCAGTGACACTACCGGCGCTGCACGTTGTTCAACAAGAGAGAGGGTGTGTGAGCAAGAAGGCGATCCATGAGATTGCCGACCTGCTTGAACTGTCGCCAGCTCAGATTCATGACACCCTTTCGTTCTATGGATTCTTTCGAACGGAAGAGAATCCGTTGGGGCAAAAACGCATTTGGGTCTGCCGATCGTTGCCTTGCATGCTGCGTGGTGGTGAGGAATTGCTCGCAGAACTTTGCAGCCGCTGGGGAATTCAACCGGGCGAGACAACTGCCGATGGCAAGGTGACGCTCGAATTGGCCGAATGCCTCGGTGCTTGCGATGGTGCCCCTTGCATTCTGCTCGAGGATGAATTGCATCTGAGAGTCTCGGCAGACGACGTGCAGCAGATCGCGGGAAAACCTTAGTCAACCTTTTTTGGAATCCTCGAGGCGGAACGTGAGTCAAACGGAATTCAAACCAGTGCTTCTCGGACGGGTCGGACGTCCCGATAGCCAATCGCTGGCCAGCTACCGAGCGGACGGTGGATACGAAGCGATGGCTAAAGCTCTCAAGATGTCCAACACCGAAGTGATCGATGTGGTCAAGGCATCGGGACTGCGCGGTCGAGGAGGTGCGGGCTTCCCAACCGGACTGAAGTGGACATTTCTTCCCAAAGATATCAAGGGCCCGGTTTATCTCTGCATCAACGGCGACGAGAGCGAACCCGGCACATTCAACAATCGCGTCTTGATCGAAGAAGACCCGCATCAAGTTCTCGAAGGAATCGTCATCAGTAGTTTTGCAACGAAGACCACCACCGCCTACTTCTATTTGCGATACGAATACGGTCGATGCTATCGCGTTTTGAAGAAGGCGATCGACGAGATGTACGCCAACAATCTTTTGGGTAAGAACATTTTGGGGTCGGGCTATGATCTCGATATTTATTTGCACCGTGGTGCTTGTGCGTATATCTGCGGTGAAGAAACCGGCTTGATCGAAAGCCTCGAAGGAAAGCGCGCGTGGCCTCGCATCAAGCCGCCGTTTCCGGCAATCGAAGGGGCGTTCCGCCGTCCGACAATCGTCAACAACGTCGAAACGATGGCATGCGTGCCGCACATTCTCAAGCATGGTCCTGAGTGGTTTCAGACCATGGGTATCCCCAAGGACCCCAACAATCCACGCGATGCGGGTTCTTATGGGCCCAAGCTTTACTGCATTAGTGGACACGTCAACAAGCCTGGGCTCGTTGAGTTGCCTCTCGGCGTCACGGCTCGTGAGTTGATCGACAAACATGCTGGCGGTGTTTGGCATGGTCGACAAGCCAAGGCGGTGATTCCTGGCGGGTTGAGCATGGGATTCATGACCAACGCGGAGTTGGACACTCCCCTCGATTTCAATGGCCCAGGACGCGTCGGTTGCTTGGGGTTGGGAACGGCAGCGGTGGTTGTTATTGACGATGCGACCAGCATGGTCGATGTCCTGTACAACGCATGTCGATTCTTTGCCCACGAATCGTGCGGGCAGTGCACACCGTGTCGCGAAGGGACAGCCTGGTCGACCAAGATCCTGGAGCGGATCCGCGATGGCCGCGGCAAACTGAGCGACATCGATCTGTTGCTCGAGATCGCCAACTCGATTGGCACCATTCCCGGAACGACGATCTGCGGCTTGGCGGACGGAGCGGCTTGGCCGATCAAGACTGCCATCAACAAGTTTCGCGGTGAGTTTGAAGAATACATCCGCAGCGGACGGCGCAGCGAAAGCGCGGCGCTCGTCGGCGCCCACTAAGT